>JAJXWW010000006.1 GCA_021781415.1 Planctomycetota bacterium | reverse complement strand
CCTCCAGCACGGCAAACCGCGCGTCACGCTGGCGACAGCCTTCACACATGGGAACATCCATACCGACAGTTTACGAAAACTCGGCGGCTACAGCTGCGCCAGTTTGGGAGGGTGAACGGTTACGAATGCCGAAAACACAGCAATCGCCATTTCCGATCGCGCTCGGCAGATCTTGAGAGAGTATCGTCGGGCCGAAGGATACTGAAATGAGGAGAGGCGAAAATGTCCTTCATCCATTACCTCTTTTTGGGCTATTTCGAGCGCGACGGCGAGATGGCTCGATTCACCAAAAACAACAGCGACTCAACCTTCCACCCCGCGCTCCTTCGTCCCCTTGAGCCGGAGACGGTTGCGTCCATTCTCCAGGAGGCGGACGGAGCCGAGGATGGCGCTCTGTCTCTACCGAAGGAGTGGCCCATCTGGATCGACGAAGGTTATTTGATCTGCGACAAGTACATGCGCAATTCGGAGGCGCTCGACTTCGTAACTCGATTGGTGCGACGCACCGGATGCGACATTTACGATGTTAGCGCGCACCGCAACATTACGTTAGAGGGTTGGTTGACGGCAACGCACACCTGCGCCAAATCCTAATCTTCGGAGGTAGCGGTCGGGCCAATCGCATTACTCCAACAAACTCCGCGCCATGACTTGGGCAACCCCCATGCTGGCACGAAAGACCGGATCGCGTTCGCGGTCGGAGAGTTGCCGGCCCACCAGTTCCGCGGGCGGCTGCGGGGGGATGGTCATGGTTCGCGCCGCTTCCTCGACTCCCTCGACCCGCGCGGCGAGACGCCGGCCGTCTTGCACGAAAAGGTCGAGCAGCGAATCGCGGCCATCGATGTGAAAGCCCATGCGAATGCGCTGGATCTCGTGCGGGCCTTCCTCGCGTCGAACGATGCGGACCAACGGCTCGCCGGTCGCGTTGTGACAACTCCAGGCCATCTCGACGCCGGGTTCCACTTTGCCCCCTCGCACTTTCCAGCCCAATTGGCCCGTCAACCAGCTCATCAACATCCACGCTTGCACGACGGCGTGTGGACCGTGTTCGACGCGAATCTCCCCGATACTATCGAAGAGGCCGCGATCCTCCGCCCCCTCCAGCGCTTGCGTCAACATGCGACGCCAGTATTTCAGACGCCGCCAGTTGACGTCCGAGGCAACGCGCCAGCGCCCCGACCGCTCGGCACGCTCCACCCGATCCAACCAAGTGGCGGCGGCGGCAACGGCCCGAGCCGGATCGGTCCAGCCCAGGCTGTCGTAAACGATTTGCTGCACGCATTCGGACAGGTCGTGCAAAATGGGACCGGCGAACGGCGGCGGTATCGGCGCGGCCCACCACAGATTCGTCGGTAGATCGCCGATCAACAGCGCCCGCGCGGCGAAGGGCAGGTGATGCACCGCGCCACGGCCCACTTCCAGCGTCACCTGCTCGCAGAAGCCGAAGCCTCTCCCATCGATGCGCAGCGGACGAACCAATACCGTGGCCTTCAACTCGGTACTCGGCGACTCCTCGTCGGCAAGCAACAACAGCACGCGCGCCGGATGCACGGCGGCGACTTCGGGGATCTCGTCGTACAGTTGAACGGCGCGCTCTTGGCGGGCACAGTAAATCACGAGATTGGCCATGCGCGCGCGCTGAATCGGCCGTTCATCCGCACCCTGCAACTGCTTCATCTGCCGCAACAACTCGCGCTCCACCTCGCGCAACGGCACACTCCGCGGGTGGACTTGAGTTTCCGTCATGGCATATCTCCTTGTGAGTAGTCAGTAGCGAGTAGTCAGTAGCCAGTAGAAAAGACAATCTTTTCCTCGCTACTGACTACTGGCTACCGGCTACTCGCCACTTACTACGGGCTACCGACTACTTCTTTACAACGTCCTCCACTGTCGCCCGTCGGGTGCGATGATGCGGTCGGCTTCGACAGGCCCCCAGGTGCCGCATTGATACTCCGGTAGATCGCGGACGCGCACGCGCTCCCAATGATCGAGGATCGGCATGACGAATCGCCACGCCGCCTCGACGGCATCGCGGCGCATGAACAGGGTGGCGTCGCCGGCCATCACGTCGAGAATCAGGCGTTCGTAGGCTTCCGGCGTGGTGCCGCCGAACGATGAGCTATAATTAAACTCCATTTTAACCGGATAGATGCGGACCTTCGGTCCCGGCAGCTTCGAGGCGATGCGCATGGCCAACCCCTCTTCCGGCTGCACGCGCAGCGACAAGACGGTCGGTTCCAAGGGCACGTCGGGATGATCGTTGAATAATATCTGCGGCACGTCCTTGAATTGAATGGCTACTTCGCTGGCGCGTTTGGGCAGCCGTTTGCCGGTGCGCAGATAGAACGGCACGCCGGCCCAACGCCAGTTGTCGATGAACAGTTTCATGGCCACGAACGTCTCGGTCGTCGAATGTACCGATTCGGAGGGCAGCGGTCTCTTCATCACCTCGAACGATTCGCGCACTTCTTTGCGATAGCCGGGCACGCGCTTGCCGTTGATGTCACCCTCAATGTACTGCGCGCGCAGGACGTTCTTCTCCACCTCCGCGTCGGTCATCCGGCGCAGACAGTTGAGGACGCCGGCCTTGGCGTCGCGCACCACGTCCGGTTTCAGCGACCAGGGCGGCTCCATCGCCACGAGGCATAGCACTTGCAGCATGTGATTCTGCACCATGTCGCGCAACGCGCCGATGCCTTCGTAGTAGCCGGCCCGCGTGGCGAGCATCTCGCCGGTGGCGGCGTCGTACTGTGCCAACCCTTCTTCCTCAGCGACGGTGATTTGGATGTGATCGATGTATTTCTGGTTCCACAGCGGCTCGAAAATGCTATTGGCGAAACGTAGCACCAATAGATTTTGCACCGTCTCCTTACCGAGGTAGTGATCGATGCGATAGGTTTGGCTTTCGGCGAAACACGCGCCGACGACTTGCATGATGTCCACGGCACTGTTGAGATCGCGGCCGATCGGTTTCTCGACGATGACGCGCGTAAAAGCGCGCGGCTCGTTGGGATCGCTAATCAGCCCGGCCGTCTTGAGGTGTTCGACGCAGGTTCCGATCAATGTCGGCGGCACGGCGAGATAGAAGACGTGGCTGCCGGGAATGCCGAATTGTTGATCGACGGCATCGATCTTGGCCTTGAGCAGCGCATAGGCGCGGGCGTCGTTGAAGCTGCCGGGGACCAGGAAGAGCGCGCGGGCGAAGTCGGCCCAGTGATCCTCGTCGAGCGGCTGCCGCGAGAACCGACGGATGCCGTCCTTGGCGCGTTGGCGGATATAATCGTCGGCATCGCCGGCGACTTGTCCTTCGGCTGGAAGTCCGAAGCCGACTACCGCGAAGTGCGAGGGCAACACCCCGTCGATGTTCAGGTTGTAAACTGCCGGGAGTAATTTGCGCCAAGACAGATCGCCCGTAGCGCCGAAAATGATAAGCTGACACGATTGCGGCAGCAGCGACTTGCTGACATCCGGTTCCGCTTGGCGCGCGCTGACGAAGTCGTCGGGCATACCTTTGCCTCCTCCGAATTGAATAGCGTCCTCGACGTGGCGAAAGGGCGCAGTTCAGGTTATGAATAAGGTTTGAAGGCGGCGACCGGGAGCCGAGCTTTCCATCGGTCCCACCGTCGATCGTTCCATTTGCCCTTCGGGTGGCGCGGATTTTGCTCTCTATCAATGGAAAGCCCGCAAGGGAGAAGCGAGCGGGACGATGAGTGTCGAGACGGTGCGGCCGCTATACCGCGAATCTTCCGCTCAATCGTCTCTTTCGACGTAAATTTGGCGGAAAAGCATGGAGCGTCTCGATTATCTCTATTGGTAAAATAGGGCAAAATGTATAAAGTGGGTAAAGAGGAATGGATGCCGGCTCGCTAGGCACATCGTAGGAAAATGCCGCGCGAGTGATCGTTTAGAGCGCGAAAATCGATTTTGCTCAAGGAAGCACGAAAGGTGCCGACCTTGGCCCGGCAGGAGCGATGTCTATGACTCCCCCCAGTCCCGTCGAAATAGAAATGGCACCTCATGCCAATGGGCTGCACAATCTCACGCTGGATGGGATCGATCTCGCGCGCGATCTCCTGAGTGCGAAAGAAAACCTCCAACGCGATCGAGGCCGTATCGAACGCTTCACGGACTCGTGGTTTGGCCGTGCCAACGTGCGAAAGATGGAGCCGGATCTGATGCCCGTCTACGATCCGAGCAAACCGGATTTTCTCACCGTCCTCTTGCCCTTTCACGACCATCCGTTGTATCAGAGCGCGCCGGAGGAGTTCAAACGGATCGCGCTGTCGTGCGGTTGGATTGCCTACAACGAAAAGACGGTGGCCATCGAATCGAAGATCGTCTCGCCGGCGTGCATGCACCTGATCGACGGCGAGGTGTCCGGCTTCCCGCGCCACCATTTTCGCGATTCGGTGGCGCAGGCGCTGACCGACGAATCGTTTCACGTTCTCCTCGTCGTCATGGCCACGGGTGTGACCCGGCAGCGGCGCGACTTGAACGACCTCAAGCTACCCTCGTTCGATCTGGTCGCCAGCATGCAGCGGCATCAGGAAAAGCATCCGGAGAAGTGGAAGAAGATCCTGATTCAGCTGGCGACGGCGGTGGTTTCCGAAGTGATGGTCAGCGAATACCTGAGCCGTCTGTCCAACGCCTTCGATATTCAGCCGCTCAACCGCATCACTACCGAGATTCATCGCCGCGATGAATCGGCGCACAACGGCTTATTCAAGAGCCTGGGCGCGGTCATCTATCACGGACTGAATGCGCGCGAGCGCGAGTTTTTCGTCGGCGCGCTGTCGCAGCCGTCGTTCTGGTTCGCCAGTCCGGAACTGGACGTTTGGGATGCGATGTTGGAACAAATCGGCTTCCCCGGCTCGAAGCGGATGATCGCCGACTGCCGCGCCCAGAGGCGCGCCAAGGGCATCCATCTCGATTTGACGACGCTGGAAACCTTGTTCGCCGATCTGGGCGTGGAAAGCACCCTAAGATCGCGGGCCTTTACCGACAATTTCTAGGATTAGCCGCGTACCGTCCGAAGGCGCGCCCTCGTTCCGCGCGCCTCGGAGCGCGGCCAAATACACTCAGCTTTGGAGATACTCCTATGTGCGGCATCGCGGGAGCATTCGATCTGACCGGCCGGCGCGAGTTTCCCGAAGAGCGTCTCCTGCGCATGACGGGAGCTATCGCACATCGGGGACCAAACGACGAACACATTCACTGCGAACCCGGTCTGGCTCAGGGCGTGCGCCGCCTCTCGGTCATCGACGTGGCCAACGGCCGGCAACCGTTGAGCAACGAGACGGGCAACGTATGGGTGGCATACGAAGGCGAACTCTACGACTACCCGGAAATCCGGGAGCAGCTGTTGGCGCGCGGCCATCGTTTGCTAACGCGCTGCGACACCGAGGCGTGGGTGCATCTGTACGAAGATCTCGGCGAGAAGGTGTTCGAGACCGCGCGCGGCCAATACGGCGTGTCGCTGTGGGACCGCGACAAGAGGACGTTGTATCTGGCCCGCGATCGCATCGGCATCAGCCCGCTGTTCTATACCGAGGTGGACGGCTGGCTCTTATGGGCCTCCGAGATCAAAAGCCTGCTGGCTTCCGGCACGATCGACGCCAAGCCGGATATTCGCGGTCTCGATTATTTCTTTAACTTCTTCTGCGCTCCGACCAATCGCAGCGTCTTCGAGGGCGTGAAGACGTTGCCGCCCGGACATTTCCTGCGCGTCCGCGACGGGCGAATCGCCCTGCAACGCTATTGGGATCTCGATTTTCCGGATCGAGGACAAGAACGCCGTTTCGACAGCGACGACCGCGCGGCGGAGGAACTGGAAGAAATCCTGCGCGGCGCGGTGCGCCGCCGACTGTGCGGCGAAGTGCCGCTCAGCTGTTATATCAGCGGCGGACTCGATTCGACCGTGATTCTCGGAGTGAGTTCGCAGGAAAAAGGCGAACCAATTCCGTCATTCACGATCAGCCTCGATGGCTCCGGTCCCGCCAACGAGCGGAGCAAAGCCGAGGAATCGGCGCACTATCTCAAGTCGAAATTGTCCACCGTGGTCGTCACGCCGGCCGATCTGGTCAATCACTTCCCCGATGTGATTCTCGGCGCGGAAAGCCCCGTTCTCGATACTTCCTGTGTCGGCACGCTGTTGTTGGCGCGGGCGAACCGCGAGGCCGGCAATATCGTAGCGCTGACCGGCGAAGGGGCGGACGAGGCCTTGGCCGGCTACGTCTGGTACAAATACCACCCCATCCAATATCGCTTGTATAAGTACGGCCGTCACGTTTACGAATTGCCGCGCAAACTCGCGCTGTCGATGTTGATCGGCGGCGGCAAGGCGCATCGGCCGCCGTTCTTCGGGACCGGCGGCGTGCGTTCGGCGCAGCAGATCGCCTGGGAGTTCATGGCCCAGAGCCGCGAATATCTGTACGCACCGGACTTTTGGCGGCGCTTGGACGGCTACTCGGCCTACGACGACGTGCAAGTGTCCGACCGCATCAAGCGCTGGCACCCCCTCAATCAGTCGTTGTATACCAGCTACAAGACGATGTTGCCGGGCATGCTCCTGGCCGCCAAGGGAGATCGGGCCACCCGCTTCTCCGCCACCGAGGGACGTTATCCGTTCCTCGATGAGCGCGTCGTCGAGTTCTGCGCCGGCCTGGCCCCGCGCTATAAATTGCGAAGGATGACCGATAAATATCTGCTCCGCCGCGTGGCCGCTCGTGTTTTGCCACCTCCCATCGCCAAACGTGCCAAGACCATGTTCCGCGCCAACATGGGACTCGGTTTCGTCGGTCCCGATCGGCCGCGCTGGGTCGATCAATTGCTCAGCGACGAATCGCTGAAAGCGACCGGCTATTTCGATGCGAAGGCCGTGCAATGGGCGCGGCAGCTGCAACTGAGCAAGCCTCGGAAATCGCTGCAACGCTTCTCGCTCGACATGGGATTGATCGGCGTCATCTCGACGCAGTTGTGGCAGCATACCTATTGTGGCGGAGGATTGTGCGAACTGCCGACCTGGGCACCACCTGACCTGACTCGAACGCGGCTTTATGGTAGGATGAAACCGTCGCTGGCTCAGCCGGTGGCTTGTTAGTACGTCGCGGCTAACCGAAGAAGCGATTTCCCATGCGTAAACCGTATTCGCTGAAAATACTCTGGCACGGACGCAATCGGTTTTTACCGGCCATTCTCGCCGTCTCCTTCAGCGCCGTGTTGATTGCCGTGCAGTCCGGCGTCTTGTTGGGTACGCTGGCCGTCACGTCGCGGCCCATCGACCATGCCGCGGCGCAGATCTGGATCGGCATCCGCGACATGCCCTCTATCGAACTGGGACATCCGATTCCCGAAGCCTGGATGTTTCGCCTGCAAGCGCAGCCAGAAGTCGAGGATGTGGAAGGCTATCTGTACGAATTCGCCTATTGGCACAAACCCGGCGGCGGGTCGGAACATTGCTGCATCATCGGCGCGCGGCTGGAAGGTTCGTCGATGGGCGCGGTGAACGACCTCACGCCTCAGATGCGAACTCTGTTGACCGAACCCGGTGCCATCGTCGTCGATGCCACGGACCTCGATCGGTTGGGATTGAAGCACGGCGTCGGCGAAAGCGCGGAGATCATGGGACAGAAGGTCCGCGTGGTCGGCTTGGTGCATGGATTTAAGAGTATCTGGGGTCCGTATGTCTTTTGTTCGATGGAGACGGCCCGCCGCTTGCTGACCATGTATGGCGCGGATCAGTATCAATACATTCTGGCACAGTGCCGGTCTAGCGCGGACGTTCCAGCCGTCGTCGAGCGCTTGCAACGCCGCTATCCAGAAATGTCGGTTCTATCCGACCGCGATTTCTCGGTGCAAACGCGCCTCTATTGGCTGACGCGGACGCGTATCGGCGTGGCATTGGGGCTGACTTCGATCTTGGCGCTAATTGTCGGTCTGGTGATAACGAGCCAAACCTTGTACGCTGCAACGGCGGCATCGCTGCGCGAGTACGCCGTGCTGCGGGCTTTGGGTCTGCCGCGCTGGCGCATCTCGACGCTGGTGGTGTCGCAATCGTTTTGGATCGGTCTGGGCGGCGTCAGCGCCTCGGTCCCAGCGGCGTTGTTGCTCGGACGGTTTGCCGGCTTCGTGGGTGCCGAGATTCAGCTGCCTATTTGGCTGCTGGCGGCAACAATCGCCATCACCATGACCATTGCCCTTGTCTCCGGTCTGTTGGCCTTGCGTTCGCTGCGCTTGGTGGAACCGGCCAACTTGTTGCGATGAGTAGCCGCATGATCGATGCCAATGTAACCCTTGAGGGACGCGATCTGACCCGTTCGTTCGGCGACGGCGACACGCGCTCCGTCGTCGTCCACGACGTGTCGTTGGAGTTTTGCGCCGGCGAGATGTCGCTCCTGTTAGGACCATCCGGCAGCGGCAAGACGACCTTGTTGGGCATGTTATCGGGCCTTTTGCAACCCGACGAAGGCCAGGTTGTGGTCTTGGGACAAGATCTGTGGCACATGTCGGAGCGCGAGCGCGAGTTGTTTCGTCTGCATCATTGCGGCTTCATCTTTCAGGGAGCCAATCTGATGCCGGCCTTGACGGCCCGCGATCATCTGGAGATGGTGCTTCGTTGGGGCGAACGGCTGCCGTGGTCCGAGGTGAATCGGCGTGTGACGGACATGCTCGGCCTGCTCGGCCTGTCGCGCAAGGGGCATCTGCTTCCGGAGCATCTCTCTGGAGGAGAGAAACAACGGGTGGCGATCGGCCGCGCGCTCATCAAGCAGCCGCGCTTGTTCTTCGCCGACGAACCGACCAGCGCGCTCGATTGGGAACACGGCAAGCACGTCGTCGAACTGCTCCGCGAGACGGCGCACGGCGGCGCGACGGTGGTGATGGTCACGCACGATCCACGCATTCTGAACTATGCGGATCGTATTTATCGTTTGGAGGACGGCCGGCTGCTCGGCGCGGATGCTCCAACGGAATCGGCGGTTCTCGGTGCGCCATGAACACAAAGAAGCTCTTCCTCCTGTTGGGTCTGATCCTTCTCGTCGTCGGCGTCGGCGGCGCGGGCTGGGTGGCCAATCACTTTTGGTCGCCCTCTCCCTCAGCAACGGACGAAGCGAGCAAGCGGCAGACGACGCTCGAAGCCACCGACGAGGAAGGCGTGGTTTGCACCGGCTACGTCGATTTAGAACACGGCATCCGCTCGCTGACCCCGCTACGCCCCGGTCGCGTGGCCGCACTCATCGCCAAAGAGAATCAGCACGTCGAAGAGGGCGCGGCCATCTTGCGCCTGGAAGATCGAGACGCCAGGTTCCAGGTGGACGAGGCGGAGACGGCCGCGACGACGGCGGAAATTCAGCTGGAGGACGCTCTTCAGTCCGAACGACGGCAACGCGCACGCCGCACGCAGCAACAGGCCGCGCTCGACGCGGCAGGGTTCAACCTCGACGCCGCCCGGAAGATGCTCGAACGCACACAGAAACAGATCAAAGATGATTTTGCCACGCAGGAAGAGGTGGACATCACCCGCGACAAGGTCAAGGCATTGGAACAGCAGGTACTCGCCGAGCGCGCGAAGCTCGACGAATTGAACACCGTCGATCCCGGGTTGGCAGTGCGCAAGGCGCGAGCGGAGCTTCGTCTCGCCCAAATCCACCGCGATCGAGCCAAGCATCAGCTCGACGAATGCACCTTGAAAGCCCCCTCGTCCGGCACGGTGCAGCGTCTTTCGGTGGGTGTGGGCGACATGGTGAGCGGCAATCCCATGCAACCCATCGTCCGCTTTTGTCCCGACGAGACGCCCTTGGTTCGAGCCGAGGTCAATCAGGAATTCGCCGACCGCGTGAAGGTGGGCCAAACCGCGCTGATCCGAGACGACGCCCGCTCGGGAGCCAGCTGGCGCGGCAAGGTCGAGCGCGTGGCCGGCTGGTACGAACGCCGCCGTCCGACGACGCAAGACCCCTCGGCCTTCACCGACGTGCGCACGGTCGAATGCTTGATTGTCATCGACCCGGGCCAATCGCCGCTGCGCATCGGCCAACGCATGCGCGTGCTGATCGGCCGCATCCCTTCGACCGGCGGAGAATAGGCGAACGCTCTCACACGTTCGCCATCCGCGACCGAAAGGACTCCCCCCCCTAACGCCCAATCGCCTCGCCCAATCTGCCTTTGCCGCGCATCTTCGTCCATCGCGAACTGCCGCCACAAGCCGCGACGCCGCTCGGCATCCTCACTCCACGCGCTGAGGCAGGGATTGGTATCGAGCAGATCATCCTCCCTGCCCAAAGCATAGGGACGTGGTAGGCGGCATCCTCGGCCCGTTGCAGATAGCGGGGCTTGCGGGGCATCCGTGAAATCCAGAGGCGAGAGACGCAAGTACACTTTCATCGTAAAGACAATTATTATAATGATTTATCAAAACCGTCCCGATTTTCTTCATCGAGCATTCCGCGCCACGCGGCTGGGTCCGCTGCAACGCATCGTTCGGCCAGCCCATTGCGTCAGTCGCGTTCTACCCAGAACGTACCGAAGTCGTCAGGCGACTGCGACAGGTAACCGCCCGTCACCACCCTCCGACCATCGCCGATCAGGGCGGCATAGTTCACCACTTGCTTTCCGATTATCCCCTTAAACTTGAGCTTGCCCCCGCCCGGAATCTCGTTCGTGGACTTGCCGGCCGACGCTGGCTCGTCCGGGCTGAAGTGCCCAGTGAACTCCATGCGGACGAACTGACCGGTCTTCCACACTGAATAGACCGGGTAGTACACCAGTGCCTCAGCCTTGAAGTCCTGGCCCTCTGGGAGCGGGTCCGGTAGCCGGACCAGCAGTCGTCCGGATAGGCCGCCATACTTGGCTGTCCGCCAGTGACCGGACCAGTTGGCGTCTTGGAAGTCGCTCGGTCGATAAGCCCAATACCACAAGGAGTCGGTCACTCGGGCCAAGACGTACAGCCCAATGGCAACCAGTAGGAGCCTAGTGAGCCGTCTTCCCCATCTGCGGCCACCGTCGCTCACGGCCAACCTCCCCTGGTCGGGTAAGGAGGTCCGGTCACCCGAACCCCCCTCCCCTAAGAAACGGACGTGCGAGTTTCCCCGCATAAGGTTCAAGCATTGGACAACGCGCCTTGCGGCACGCGGTGTGGTCCCACAAGGAACACACCTCTACGTTACTAGATCGGAGTCGACAACGGAACCGTCGGAAGCCGCTCCAGCAAGAGCGTTACACTCCGCCGACATATCTGCTTTGCTTCCTTAAGTCGGTTGGCCCGGTTCTCTCGTGATAGAAGACCCGAGGGAAGTCAGCCCGCTTTCGCGTCCGGAAACGTCGTCCGTGGGGAACGGTCCCGGTATCCAAACCATAACCGCGCCAACATAACTTAAACCGTGACAGTTGATTGTCAGAGCCCGAAGCGTAAGCGAGGCCAGTCGCAAACCCTCGCTTACGCTTCGGGCTCCGACCGAGTTACGGCCGCTTACCTTTAACCGCACTTCACCTGGGTTAACCATACCCCAAACTGCTCGGCCCCCGACCGCCTTGCTGCTGGCGGGCTTCAGACACCGTTGCCTGCCGTGGTGGAAAACCCTTGACGGAACAAGGGGTAACAGCTATAAACCTCCTTATATCATAGTGTTACAGCTCATGAGGAGACTTCCGATTCACAACAGCGGATTGTTAGGGACAGCGTGACTACAGATCGCCTGGCGTCAATCCGGTGTGCTTGGCAATGCGAGAGAACATGCGCGGGCCGATTTCGTCTTCGTCGTGGAAGGCGAACACATAATCGGGCCACCCTGCTCGTTCCAACACCCGATGGGATCCGCCCGATTGACGCTTGACGCTCCAGCCGATCCGCCGAAGGGCGGCCAGGACGCGCCGGGCTTTCGTCGCCGGCCAGTGACTCATGGCGTCACCGCGAAGACGCTACTTACCTGAGGTACAGGCTCCCCGTGATCCAGTCGATCGGCTAAAACTCGCAAGGCAAGGACTTGCGCCTTTTCGACCGCTTCCTGGCGAGTTTGGCCGTAAGTCAGCACCCCGGGCAGGTCGGGGACTTCCGCCAACCAGCGGCCATCTTGTTCCTGCTCGACTTCAATGGTCAATGGCACGATTCTCCCTCTCCTCGTCTTGCGGTTCGACTTGGTGGTAGGCCGGATCCGGTTCAGCGACGTTTCCATTGCATTTGATGTTACCGGAACAGAGCAAGAACAGGAAGAGAAGCCCGAGCAGTGCCGGGCACCACATGCAACCATCGCGGTCGTCGCCACCAACGTGGATCGTCATCCCCCATGCCGCCTCGCTGAGCTTGGTCCTAACACCTGAGCATCAGCAGCCGACTCACGCGGAGAATGCCGATGCGCTACGAACGGGCGTTATTCGCGTGGCCGGTCTGCTGGTCGGGCAAGGAGGTGCTGTCGCCAGCACCCCCTCCCCTCAGAACCGGACGTGCGCGTTTCCACGCATACGGCTCAAACCTTCACCAACGCCCCTCGCGGAACGCGGCGGATTCCGTCAACTCTTCGTACCATAGTGAATCTGTCGATGGCAGTTCGCGTGCAACAACTCCAGGTTGTCCACGCCATCCGTGCCGCCATGACTACGCCACAAACGATGGTGAATGTGCCTTTTCTCCTAGGGCACTTCACCTGGGTTAACCGTACCCCAAACTGCTCGGCCCCCGACCGCGTTGCTGCTGGCAGTCGTCGCGTCGGCTCGCGCTCTCGCAACCGGAGAATGTTTCTCCGAGGTTACCGTTGTCCCCCAGGCTTCGCACGCGGTCGTTACCAACCGCGCACGCTGGGGTAGCAAACTGCTGACGGAACAGCAGGGAGCGTCAAGGTGTATCCGAGTCACCAAGCGTTACAGATCAATCAGATGCGTCGAATCGCACTTGCCCCGGGTTCGGCGACCTCTCCTCTCGACCTCGTGGCCGCCCCGTGCTAAGCTACAGCGATTGGAGGAACACGACCATGAACAAAACCGTTACCCCATCTATCCGCGTCGATGTTGCTGTTGTCCTCACGGCCATCGTTCATCCCGAACCCGACGTTGGCGGCTACTCCGCCTGCATTCCTGCACTGCCCGGCTGCCACACGCAGGGCGAAACGCTCGACGAAGTTCGTCTCAACCTCCGCGAAGCTGCCGAGGGATGGCTTGCCGTCGCCCACGACGACGCGCTGTCCCGCGATGCCAAAGTGGAAACGCCGTGAAAGCTCTCTCTGGCAAGCAAATGTGCCGCCTCCTCGAACGACGCGGTTGGACGCTGGCCCGCGTCAACGGCAGCCATTCCATTTACCGCGACGCCGCCACTGGGCGGCGAGCAGTAGTGCCGGTTCACGGCAACCATGATCTGAAACCCGGCACACAACGCGGCATTATGCGTGATGCAGGGTTGACGGAAGACGATCTCTGAGGCGAAAAACGTTGGATTCTCTTTTTAAGGTCAGGTAAGAAGACGCTGTCGCCAGCACCTCGGCCCCTAAGAACCGGACATGCGCGTTTCCCCCATCAGGCTCAAGCCTGTACGAACGCCCCTCGCGGGACGCAGATGCCGTTGACGGCACACCAGACATTCCCCGTGGTGCTGTGCCCAAAGGATATGCGCGGTCTCCCGGCCGGTCAAGGTGCTGGCCATTCGAGTAGCCAAACGCTCCTCGAAGCACCGTTCCCAGAACGAGTCGTACACCCTCACCGCTCCCAGAGCTTTCACATGAGTTGACCGTACGACACCATCCTGGTTCCCACCCCCCTTGATGCTGGGAGTCGCAGATTTGACCTCGCGATCTCAGCGCCCCTCCCTGAAGGAGGAGGCGACGTTGTCCCGGCAGCTTCGCACCTCACCATTCCTCGTGACGCACGTGCCGGTAGGATACCGCGGGCAGTACCGCGGGTCAGGTCGCATTGCAGAGATAAACACTCCTTAAAGCGCATGACAGTAACAGCGACAGCTTCGTGTCGCACCCGAACGACACCGTTCGCTTGCCGGGCCGACTTCAAGGAGGCTATGCCTCGAAAAACCGTAAGGCTGACACGGTCAAGTGCCACGCTTTGATAGCCAAGCCGGATCGCCGAGGAGTGATCTCCACCGCCACAGCTACACCGTTCGGAAATCCGGCCAGAAAAGCGCCGTCGATTGCCGTTCCCGTGGAAAATATTTTTACTTGACACCAAGAGCCTTATGAGTGTTCGCCAGGCCCCCACTCGCCTATTTCTTGAGCGTCACAATTGGCACGACAAACGAACTTGGCGCAACGGCACCGTCTTTCCAGTCTGGGAAGGACAGCGTCATTTTTGTTCGCCGCTTGTCTCTCTTTTCACCAGGTGAAACTGGGTAAAGGTAGACCTGCTCAAAGCCATCCGTGTAGAACTTGTCTTTTTCCCGAACGACAGCATCTTTCTCGCCGGGCGTTTCGAGTTCCAGGTGCGGTTGCAACTTGCCTTTCAAATGGCGAAAGGCGGACTTGCTGTAATCCACATAGGTTCCTTTGCCGGCACCCGGCGTGCCGATACTGGCAACGGCAAATGCAGGCCGATCATCGGCGGTTGCCATGCTCATGCTCATCTTCAGCGGGCCGCCGAAATGGACCACAGGAGCATCAGCTGCCTTACTCGCGAATGTAGCGTCGCAAAACCCGTGCAGGCGCGGCAGTTTGGGGTTTTCAAACGCCGCGTCGATGTAAAATCGGCAGCGATCTTCGCCCCAAAAATACGCTGTCATACCTTTGTGCGTTTGCTTGCTATGCGGCTCCGTTATTTCGCCTATCTCGCATGTCTCGCTATAGCCGCGCGCGTCAATTTCCAGTTTGAACTTTTCGCCTTTTTCGGTCAGATCACCGTTGCCATTTAAGTCGACATAAAGGGCATCCCCATCAATGACAAGCCAGACCCGAAACTTGGCCGCCGCCCCGAAGACTACCAGGCAGTATTTCGGTGCCTTCGCATAAGCGGGCTCCTTCCCGATCTTGCGATCGATTTTCTTCAAGACATCGGACTCAACGTCGACCGCTCCAGGGTTGACAATGGGTTGCGCGCAGGCAGCGGACCAACTCAGCATCGAGTAGGCAACAACCGCACTGAAGGAGATCCGATTCATGGTTTTTCCTTGGTTGCGCTGGCGAACGAGTTATTCTCGAGTACTCCGTGCGATAGTTTACCCAACATTCTTTCGCCCTCCAAGCATTTTTCTTCAAAAAAAGTTCACCGGACCCGTTCCTCCCTGGGCAAATCGCACTTTAGTCCTTTGGCCGCAAAGAGTTTCGACTCCGACTCAACTGGCCATTTGCTCAGTAGATTTTTGTTGACCAATCATCCCTTTGGCGATAGAAGAAATAAATCAATCGCCAATTCGCGCGCGGCGCGTGCTAGCATCAAAGCGTTTTACCCGCCGGATGTCCACGAAGGCGTTGCTGCCTCCGCGTTTGTGTCCGTCCGGCGGCGAATAGGATTTCGGTCCCTTTGCACGGGAGGAATCCGCCGTGAAGCTGCTCGAACAAGTCCGCAACTGTCTGCGCGTCAAACGCTACTCGTACCGTACCGAACAGTGTTACGTCCGCTGGATCAGTCCGTACATTCATTTCCACAAGACGGCCGAGGGCTTTCGGCATCCAGCCACGCTGGGAGCGGCCGAGGTCGAGCGATTCCTGACGTATCTCGCCATCGAACGGCGGGTCTCGGCCAGCACGCAGAATCAGGCGCTGGGGGCTTTGCTCTTTCTGTATCGCGATGTGCTGCGACTGGAGCTGTCGGGATTGGATGCCGTGCGGTCGCGGCGGTCGCGGCGGTTGCCGGTGGTGATGTCGCGCGAGGAGTAAATGGGGACGCTTTTCCCAAACCATTTGCAATTTGTTATGAAGAAACAGGTTCTTCAGTTCGCTTCCTCGGATCGCGTCGATTTTGGCGGGTGGCCGCGGTGACGCGGCAAGGGCCGTCCCAACACCTGCGCCATCCGCGACCGAAACGACTCCTCCCCTAACGCCCAATCGGCCCGCTCAATCCATCGTAAAGGCAATTATCATAATAATTTATCAAAACCATCCCCATTTTCTCCCGGCGAGGAACATTCTCAGAACCGGCAAGAAGTCGCGGCCCAAAACCGCCGTGAAGGGCAAACGCTACAGCTGCGCCAGGTGTCGCAAGCGAAGTCCCAAACCCGTTAAGACGCTGGCCCCGTGGGATTGCCCCAACTGTCTGAAAGAAACAGATTCCGAGACAATCTCCGAATCCGAGTCGGACTAATCGACTTTCCACGACCGCAGAGCAAACTTGTCCTCGCCGACGAACACAAATCGAGAGTGCTCGCCAAGCACCTTGATGTCCTTCTGGAGCGCGGCACGCACTTTCGTTTCACTGGCTCGCCACAACTTCAATTCCACGACAAGGGATGCCAGCCAGTAGCTGCTTAGCGGCTCTCCCTGGTCTTCAAGGACATACTGACAAGCATCGAGCAGCGTTTTAATCAGCATCATTTACGAACCTGCCTTGGCCACCATCGCTTGGAATACATCGCGTGGAAAGCCGTAGGGATAGCCGTCATGCTTCAGCGCCGACATCGGGATTCCCTTAAGTCGGGAACCGATTTCGACGAGCGAAACATCGCCCATCGCCAGATCGTACGCCGCGTGTTTTATCATGTCGTTGATGGAACCTGTAACGGATCGATTTAGCGCTTTGGCGAATCGAATCGATCCGCTGACAGGGGCGACCAATCGTTCGTAGACACCTGCATGCCCGTCGGCCTCCATGAACTCGCGGATAGCGTTCAAGGCACGCTCGATAAAAGTCTTTTCGTCCGTGACACCCTTGCCCGGCAGCACCGTGGAGTACAGCGATTTCGTGTTGGAAACGAGAAGGAACTGCAAGCGCCCGACGAGGAACAATCCAGCCGACCAGTCTGCAAAGGGGTTCTCGTCCAGAGGCAGGGTCTCCAGGTTTCCCGCCTCGATCTTGGCACTCAGCTTTTGCGAGAGTCGGAAGATCATCGGCTCCTCTCTCCTTCCGGTCGTTGCGTTGATACGGGGTCTGGCACGGCAACGAACGCTTCGCCGGCCCGCACGACGATCGGCTCCAGCAGGTCCACCCAGCCGCCTTCGCCCACGGTCGCCGTCGCCAGCAGGCCCAGCCGCTCGCCGGTGTCTGGGTCGATCTTGAAGACCGAGACGGATCGCCCGGCCTCGACGCCCTCGAGATGGAACCGGGGGATGAGCCGGGCTTCAGCGAAGCGGAACGTAAAGCAGGGGTCTTCGTAGAGCGGCAGCATCTCAACCACTTCCATCAGGTAAGAGCTACCGCGGAGGTGTGGATTTCTGGGGCGTAGCCGGCCTCGATCGCCCTCACGGTCGATGGGGGTGTCAGCACATTGACTTCCGCACCTTTTGGCCGCCGTCGTCGCTCTCTGTAGCCTCGCGGCGACCAGGCCAGCAGATAGCTGCCCCGCACGAGATAAGCCTGATCTTCTCCACTGGATAGGGTCACGATTACGCCGTCCGGTACCTCATCCAGCGCCGCCGTATGGGAGCGTTTGGAGCGGTCGGAGGCGATTCGCTCGGTGTGCAGTTGGTCGTCGATCGCCGCGGCGGTGGGTCTCGCCGAGATGCCGTTGCCCGGATGCACCGTCCCCCAAGCGTTGCAGAAGGCGAGGAAGTGTTCACGGCGACACTCCGCACAGGGGCGGTGTCCGGCGGCGAGGGCGGTCGCCTCGTCCAGGAAGAATAACTCTGTGTAGTAGCCCGGTCTCATGATCCGGCGCTTGCGGCCCCTGAACTCCAAGTCGCACACAAGCCACCGCTTCACCTGCCACGCCCGCCGGATGCGCCCATCGGCATCGTGGAGATTGCCGCGGTTGCCCATGAACGTCCCTCGTTCCGGGATCGCAACGATGTCGCCAAACGGAGTGACACGATTCTGCCTCGGCATCGTCGCTTCTCCTCACTCCAACGATTCCAATCGACCGCGGCATTCCAGACCAGCAAGGCGAGAGACTTGCGCGAGGGGCCCTCGAACGCGGACCTCGGCCACACAAGGAACGCAGTCGTTGTGCCGTGGGGCGGCAGCGGTCTTGTCCCCAGTTTTTCGATTCTCAATACGGATTGCGGCGACCAGGCTCAGCGATCGATTTCGCCCATGACGATGTCGATGCTGCCGACGATGGCGGGGACGTCGGCGATGAGGCAGCCGTTGCTGATTTCGTTGGTGACGCAGAGATTGCAGAAACTCGACGACCGCGCCCGCACGCGCAGCGGCACCACGCCCTTGCCCGGCGCGCCCACGACGTAGAAACCCATCTGCCCGCGCGGGCACTCGGTTTCAACGTAAGTTTCGCCGGCCGGTAGGTGGCGCGGCATCTCGATGCGGTGCGCGCCTTGAGCGTTCGGATAGCGGTCCAACGCCTGTTCGCACAGACGGATGCTTTCGATCACTTCCAACATGCGGACCATGAAGCGATGCCAGGCGTCGCCGATCACCGAATCGCGGGGCGGCTTCCAACCCCAGCGATCGTCGAACGGCGGCACCACGGCGTTGAAATCGTAAGTCTCATAGCCGCAGTACGGTTCGATCTTGCGCAGATCCCAATCGGGATCGCCCAGGCGTCGATCCAGCGAGCCGCGCAGCATGGGGCCGGTGCAGCCGTGGGCGATGGCCGCCTCTCTGGATAACACGCCGATGTTGGCCGTGCGCTGCACGAAGATGTGATTCGTCGTTAAGAGAGCGTGATACTCCGGAATGCGCGGCTTCAGATAGTTGAGGAACTCGCGGCAGCGATCGGTCCAGCCGGACGGCAAGTCGTCGTGAACGCCGCCGACGGTGATATAGCTGTATGTCAGCCGCGCGCCGCATACTTCCTCGAACAGATCGAGAATCATCTCGCGTTCGCGGAAGGCGTACAAAAACGGACTGAAGGTCCCCAGATCGAGGCCGTAAGCGCCCATGCCGACGAGGTGGCTGGCGATGCGGTTCAATTCGGCGATGAGGACGCGGATGACGTTGGCCTTCTCCGGCAGCTTCATGCCGCACAATTTCTCGACCGCCAACGAGTAGGCCAGGTTCATGTTCATCCCGGCCAGATAATCCATGCGGTCGGTATAGGGGATGAACTGAATCGGCGTCACATTCTCGCCGATCTTCTCGGCGCAGCGATGCAGATAGCCCAGGTGCGGCGTGACTTCCGAGATGACCTCGCCGTCGGTGCGCAGCACCAGGCGCAACACGCCGTGCGTGCTGGGATGCTGCGGCCCCATGTTGACGAGCATCTCATCGGTGCGGACATCGAACTCGATGAGGGTCTGATCTTGTTTGCGTTCGGGGGGTGCGACGGTGGCCATGTTACTTTCCTTAATTGTTACTTAGCGAGGATTTGCTGGACAGCTGCCAGTCGCGGAGGGCGAGGCTGTTGCCAGAGCCAATTGGGATCGAGCCAAAAGCCAGCCAACACCGCGCTCCGCAGTACACCGCCGCGAGGTTTGACTTCTCGATAGCGACCTTGAGCGCCCAAACGAAGCAGCAGAACCGATTTTTCCTCTTCGTCAATGATCCAGTATTCGGATACACCAAATCGCTGATTTTTCTCGCGTTTGTCCTCGTAATCGCGTTCGACGCTTTCGGGCGAGACGATTTCGATGGCGAGGTCGGGAGCCCCTTCCACGCCACCGCGGTGGACGCGGTCGTCGTGTTCGTGACTAACGAAGAGAATATCCGGCTCGGGGGCATTGTGATTGTCGAGGCGACACGCCACTCGGGAGCCGAAGATGCGCCCCAAATTTCTCTCCTCGGCATAGATAGACAACACGGCGAAGAGCCAGCCAAACAGATCGTTGGCATCAATGTTTTCGGGCGAAGCCATGTAAATGACTCCATTGAGAAGATCCGCTTTCTGATCCTCACGAATGAGCGCACAGAAGTCTTCGTAGGTGTAGCTGCCTCTCCGCGTTTTCGTCTTCATGCCCGCTCCTTCCTACCGACCGCGTATGCCGTGGTACTCCAACGGATACTCGTAATCCTTTCGCAGCGGATGGCCCACCCAATCGTCGGCCAGCAAGATGCGCGTCAGCTCCGGATGATCGTCAAACCAGATGCCGGACAAATCGTAGACTTCGCGTTCGTGCCAGTTGGCGGCGGGCCATAGCGAAGTGACGGAGGGCACTTCCGGTAGTTCACCGGGTTTGTCGTCCTTCCAGCGCGGCAACATCACCTTGACGACGAAGCGATGACGGTGGCGGAAACTCGACAGGTGATAGACGACTTCCAGGTGCGGATCGAAACCGGCCTTGGGCGCTTTCTTGGCGTCCGGTTCCAGATAATCGACGCCGCTGATGCAGTTGAGCAGGTCGAACTGCAATCGGCTGTCTTCTTTGAGAAAGCGGCAAACGTCGAGCAAGTCGGCGGCGGCGACAACCGCGAACGGATCGATGGCTTCCATGTTTTTCGAGGCGATGCGCGATCCGAATTGTTGTTCGAGAAGAGCGGCAATATCGGCGGCGGTCATCGTTTTACATCCTCATAAACAAACCACGAAACACACGAAATACACGAAAAAGATATGTTTTGTCATTTTTTTTGTGTTCCGTGGTTTTCGTGGTTGAGATTACGCTTTGGCGGGGGCGGCCAGTTCCTTGTTCTTTTTGGCGAAGGCGTTCTGCTTCTCCATCGCCTTGACCGGATCGGGGTCGTTCAATTCCGGCGGGAGCAGCGTGTAGCCGGTTCGCGCCGGGATCGGCACCGTCAGCGGTTGCCCGTGCGTCAGATCTTTCATGGCCCGCACTTTGTCTTGAATGCGCATCAATCCTTCGAGCAGCGCTTCCGGCCGCGGCGGGCAGCCGGGAACGTAGACATCGACCGGCACGACGAGATCGACGCCTTTGACGACATTGTAGCCGTATTTGTAGTAGGGTCCGCCGCCGCAGGTGCAAGCGCCCATGGCGATGACGAACTTCGGATCGGGCATCTGGTTGTACAAGCGGCGCACCCGGCTGGCCATTTTATAGTTGACCGTGCCGGCCACGATCATCAGATCGGCCTGGCGCGGCGTGGCCCGGAAGGCCCCCGCGCCGAAGCGGTCGATGTCGAAGCGCGACGCGCCGGCGGCCATCATCTCGATGGCGCAGCAGGCGAGGCCGAACGTCATCGGCCACATGCTCGACTCGCGCGCCCAGTTGATAGCCTGTTCCAGAGAAGTCGTGATGACGCTCTCTTCAAAACGCCCTTCCAACCATCCCATAGAGAAACCCCTTATTTCGGCGAATCGGCAGCGTAACATTCCGGCGAACCGGCAGCGTAAGCTGCCGGGTAACTTTTCGGCAACCCGGCAGCTTACGCTGCCGGTTCGCCGATGCTTTGCTCGGCGGCGAGACTGCGCACCCAGGCGAGATCCCCTCGCTTCCAGAGATACGCGAAGCCGACTAATAACACACCAAAGAACACCACGATTTCTCCCAGCGCCAACCAGGAGAACAATTGCGCCCGCGAGCGCGTCTCGTCGACGATTCGCTGCGAACGGCTCAAGTCATCCAACTTCATTGTTTCAGCTTGGGACAATTTGCCCGCGGATTGTTCCTCGGCCTTCAATTTTCGATAGTCCTCAATCATTTTGGAATTGACATCCCGAAGATAATCGTGTTCCGCGGCGGCGTGGTCGTTCCTAGAGGCGGGAGGAACCATGTCCCAAGCCTGTTCGTTGAATTGATGATACCCTTCGGCCGTTTCGGGGGCGGGGGAAGCCGCCAAGGCGTTGGCCTTGCCGAAAACCACGGCCCACGGGAAGAAGAACGCCACCTCGACATCGAAAATGACGAACAACAACGCCACGACATAAAAGCGCAGATCGAACTGAATCCAGGCGCTTCCGATGGTCGGCTCGCCGCACTCGTAGGTCGTCCCCTTCTCGGCATCGGGTTTGTTGGGTCGAATGAACTTACCGGCCATCAAGTGGACGAAGATAAATCCGATGCCAACGGCAACGAAGAGAAGTAAGTAGGCAACCAGAGGAGTCATGAGTCAATCCGTTCTTCGATAATTCGGCTATCGTACTGTTGTACCTAACCGATAGCCGTCAGCTGCGGCGGACACTCGGAGCCAACTTTTGTCGCCCCGAAAAGCCTGCTTCCAGTTCGTGCCAAAATCCTACTTCCGCTTCGCCGAGCCGCCAACACAAATAGACCGGGTGTCCATTCATCAGACTAGGAAAATCGATCAATCCGGTGAAGTAGTCTTTCAGCTCCACCCCCAATTCCTTCAACTCGCGGACGTATTCTTCCATTTTCTCTTGCCCGCGCTCCACCTCCGAGCGCACCTGGACTAACTCTTCCTCGTGCGCTTCACTGACTCGTCGGCGGTCGTCGGGCTTCAGACGCATCAAGCGTTCGTGGCGTTCGCGCAACTCGCAAGCCAAGTCGGTGATGTCCTGAACGATAGCACGGACCAGCGGCAAGGCTTTGTTGGCCTCGTCCACGGTAAAGAATTTTCGATTCGTCTTCGATGCAACCACGGCTCCACCTCCTCTCGACAATCGACTTTCGGCCTGTCCTCGCATTGGATCGATGGCCGATCACCGTTATTTTTTAGCGGCGGGCGCGGGATCGGGTGGTTTCGTCCACACCGGCTCGACCTGCAGTTTGGAAGCGGCCACGGCCGTGGGATTGAGCGTCGCCTGACCCCAGGCCACTTCGACCGGCAGTTTGGCGAAATCGACGATGCAGCCGTCGCGGCTGAAGCAACTCTGATCGTGTGTCGATCCCATAAAAATGCAATCGACCGGACACGGATCGACACACAAAGCACAGAACATGCACTTGGTGTAGTCGATCTTAAATCCGTTGACGCGGAAGCCCTTACCCACGGGATTCTTCATTTTCTCGATGTAGATGCAATCGACCGGGCAGGCGCGGGCACACTTGTCGCAACCGATGCAGGTGGTCAGATCGAAGCGATGGAAGCCCCGATAGCGCGGCTTGATCGGAACCGGCAACTCCGGATACTCGAAGCGCTCCGTGAAGGTTTTACGCCGGTAGGTCTGAAGGAAGTACCATAGGGTTATGTACATGCCTTGGGCGACCGTTTGGACGGCATTGTAGACGTTTCGGAACCAGACGCGCATGGCAGTCTCGCGTTCGGGCGATGGTTGACGGATGAGGAGGAGAACACACACTCTCGATTCTATGGGGCGATTCGGAGAGCCGCAAGTGAGGCCGCGCTATTCTTCGCGCCGAAGGACGACTCGGTTCGATGGGGAACCGACCGCGCGAAACGGCGTCGGTGGAGAGCGACTGTACCGCGCAGCGCGAACATTGAGTATAAAAGACGATGCGGCCCTGATCCTCGTTACTTCGACGACCGACTCCAGGAAACTCGCGCGATGAAAAGCATTGCTCTCTCCTTCGCTTGTTTTTGTCTGGCGGTGTGCGCGCCGGCCGAAGCCCGCTGTCTCGCGCCATCGAACCCATCGAAACGTCCCAATGTGATCGTCGTTCTCAGCGACGATCAAGGCTACGGCGATTTCTCGTGCCACGGCAACCCGGTCCTCAAGACGCCCCATCTCGATCGATGGCACGCGCAAGGGATTCGCCTTACCGATTTCCATGTCGCCCCGATGTGTACCCCAACGCGCGGCCAACTTCTGACCGGATGCGATGCCTTGCACACCGGGGCAAGCTCGGTCTGCGCCGGACGTTCGTTTGTGCGCCGGGGCATTCCGACGTTGGCGGAGTTATTCGCGGCCAACGGCTATCGCACCGGACATTTCGGCAAGTGGCACCTCGGCGACAGCTATCCGAATCTGCCCCATCAACGCGGTTTTCAAGAGTCGGTCTATTTCCTCGGTTGGGGCATCACTTCCATGGCCGATCTGTGGCAAAACGACTGCTTCGATGGTCGATTTCGACACAACGGCGAACTGAAACAGTACAAGGGATATTGCACCGACGTTTGGTTCGATCTGGCGATGAACTGGATGAAGGAGGGCGGCGACAAGCGAGAGCCGTTCTTCCTCTATCTGCCGACCAATGCCGCTCACGGACCATGCTGGGTGGCCGACAAATATAAGGAGCCGTACAAGGGGCGAGGACCGGCGGGCTTCTTCGGCATGATTGCCAATCTCGACGAGAACCTCGGTCGGCTCGACGCATTCCTGAAAGCAAACGGTTTGTACGACAATACACTGGTTCTCTTCCTCAACGACAACGGCGGCACGGCTGGGGTCAAGCTGTTCAACGCCGGCATGCGCGGCCACAAGACGGAGTATTACGAAGGCGGGCATCGCGCCGCCTGCTTCCTACGCTGGCCCGCCGGTGGCTTGCGCAAGCCTGCCGATCTCGATGCGCTGACCGAGGTTCAGGATCTCGCGCCGACGCTGCTCGAACTGTGCGGATGCAAAGAAAAGAACAAAGCCACGTTCGACGGTACGAGTCTTGCTCCTCTGTTAATCGGCAAAACCGATGTATTGCCCGATCGGATGCTGGTGGTGCAATATGGGCAGAAGCCGACGAAGTGGGATGGAGCAGTGATGTGGAATAAGTGGCGTTTGGTCCAAGGCAACGAGCTGTACGATTTGCGCCGCGATCCCGGTCAGAAGGAGAATGTGGCCGCCGCCCACGACGACATCGTGAAGAAGATGCGAGCGCACTACGAAAAGTGGTGGGCGGGCGTGGAGCCGCGCTTGGACGATTTCAGTCCCATCAGCATCGGCTCGGACAAAGAGAATCCGGTATGTCTGTCCGCCGCCGATTGGGCGAATGTGTATTGCGACAATATGCAGAACCTGCGCCAAGGGGTGAACCGCAACGGGCCGTGGCATCTCGTGGTCGAGCGCGCGGGCGAGTACGAGATCGCGTTGCGCCGTTGGCCGAAAGAAGCCGATGCGGCTATCTCGGCCGGCGTGCCCGCGTTCAAGGCCGTGGACGGCAGTTTGCCTCCCGGCAGGGCGTTGCCGATTGTCCGCGCCCGATTGAAAATGGGTGAGGTGGATGAGGCCAAGCCGGTAGCCGCCGGCGCGAAGGAAATCGTGTTTCGAGTCAAACTCAAAGCCGGCGCGCGCGAGCGCATGCAAACGTGGTTCTACGACGCGGACGGCAAAGAACTATGCGGCGCGTACTTCGCCTACGTCCGCAGAAAATAACGATGTTGGAGTCGAGAGCGCTCGTGGATACCGTGAGCCGGCGCGGAATGATTCCTAACTTTTGAGGGGGTTCATGTCTGAAACACTCGACTGGCAGCGTGTCGCCGATCCTCGCGCCGTCATCCATTATGCCGTTCAATCGCTTCAACGGGGGCTTACGGTCGCCTTTCCCGCCGCCGATGGCCACGCGACCGCAGCCAGCGCGCTCGTCTCGGAAGCGGTCGAACGGCTGGCTCCCGGCGACGACGAGTTGACGGTAGTGCTGCGCACAGCCGACGAGGCGCGCGATTGGGTTCCGTGGCTCGGTTCGTCGGCCCTGCGCTTGGCTCGCCGCCTGTTGCTCGGTCGCGCCGTGTTGAGCGTGGGCGGCAGCATCGACAACGGCTTGGCGAGTCAGTTGCCGGAGGCGGTACGTCGGCGTTTGGGCGCGGCGGGACGGCTGCGCTTGGCGTTGCCGGAGCATGAGGCACTGCGCGAGGTGCTGCGTCATCTGCCCGATCCCGTACTGATGGCCCAACCGCGTCGGGAGCCGATTGCCGACGTCATCGTGGCCGACGAGCCGCCGCGAAGCGAGCCGGCCACCGTCGTCGCGGTGGACGACGCCAGATGGGAGGTCGTTCGCCCCGGCGCGATGTCGGAGGAGGAGGTTCGCCGTCGCGCGGCCCGATGGATTGTGTTCGTCTGCACCGGCAACACCTGCCGAAGTCCGTTGGCCGAGGCGCTGTGTAAAAAGCGATTGTGCGAGCAGTTGGCGTGTCCCATTGAGACATTGCCGGAGCGAGGATACCATGTGATGTCGGCGGGGTTGGCGGCGATGCCGGGATTCAACGCCGCCCTTGAGGCCGAGCAGGTCGCGCGCGGCTACGGCATCGACCTTTCGACGCATCGCAGTCAGCCGTTGACCGGCGACCTGGCCGCCAACGCCGATTATCTCGTTGGCATGACCGAAAACCACGTTCGCGCGCTGACGGACTATTTTGGAGAGGAAATCGTCGCGCCGTGTAGGCTCGATCCGTCCGGCGACATTGCCGACCCCATTGGGCGCGAGCAGTCGGTCTACGACGATTGCGCGGCGGCGATTTGGCAACACCTGGAGAGCTTTCTTGCGGAGATCGTACCCTCGGAGGCATCTCAGCCATGAATATAGCCATCGGTAGCGACCATCGCGGTTTCGAGGCCAAATCGCGCATTGTGTCCATCCTCCAACGGCTCGGTCACGAGATCCTCGACGCCGGCCCGCAAGTGCGCGAGTCCGTGGACTATCCCGACTTCGCTTTCGATGTGGCCCAGGCCGTGAGCGCGGGGCGCGCCGAACGCGGCATCTTGATCTGCGGCACGGGCATCGGCATGTGCATCGCCGCCAATAAAGTGCCCGGCGTCCGCGCCGCACCCTGCCACGATTGCATCACCGCCGAGATGAGCCGACGACACAACGACGCCAACGTCTTGTGCCTCTCCGCCGATCTCCTTGGCGAGGAACTCATCGACCGCATGGTTCGGACCTGGCTGGAAACCCCCTTCGAGGGCGGACGCCACGCCCGCCGAGTGGAGAAGATTGCCAGCTACGAACGCCCAAAGTGACGGATACAGATCGCCGAACCTGCGCGACGCCGAGGAAGACGGGATGCCGGCCCGTAGCTGGGTGGGTCGTAAAATGGAGTGATTTGTAGGATGGATCGATTTGTAGAGTGGGTCGAGCGGAGCGAGACCCACCCGATCGCCTGAGTAATGGATACGATCGGGGTGCTTCAGGCCAGTCGCTGAACTCCCTTGTTTGCCGGCTCGGCCAGTGTCGGCTACGGAGGATATTGCCAATGGAATCGAGCGCTCTTCGGATTCTTTGCAAGGTACTCGCGAGCATTTCGATGATCGCCGGGGCATTGGGCATGGGTGTGAGCTTCCTGTACCTTGCATCAAATAACGCGGCCAATATCACAGCAGGCACTTCGGGGTTCGTGGCCGGTGCGATCCTCGTCGGATCGGGTCTGGTTTCTCTCTCTCTGCTAGCTAACACGGATGGTAAGTCAGCGGCGATGCGGCCATTAATTGAGGAAAATGACGAATACGGGATCATGAGGCGTTGAATACTACCTCGGCATGTAAGCTTGTCACGATTTTTGGCGAGCGGGGGACGTCAGCCTCCTGATTTTTGCGTAGCACTGGGCTGACGCCCCGCGCTCGACAAGTGATTTACTTTCATGCCGGGGTGATAATCTGTCGCTCGATCCGATGCCAAGATCCGATTCCGGTCGATTGCCTTTGCCTCGAATGCGCGCGGTTTATCCGGCGTTGCGGAGGTTGAAGCTCGATCGGTTCCTCCTTCCCTCCCGATGTCGATCGACGCGACCGGCGGAGAGGAGTGCGCGGATGGGAACTCGAGGAGGAGTGCCTTGTGTACGGCGCGCGCATTCGGTTGATTTCGTTGTGGTTGTCGCAAACGGCGCGCGTGTTGGCCGATTGGTGCCTGCGTGTCGCCGCGTTTTTGATGTGGTATCGCGGAGCGGGATCGGCGGGCGATGCCTGGCACGTCGCCACCGCCGTCTTCATCGCGCCGTTCGTGTTGCTGTCGCCGATAAACGGCTGCATCAACAACGGATTGCCACGCCGTTGGGTGTTGGTCGGTTCGGCGGCGTATACGCTGGCGATCGTTTGTCTGTTCGCGGCGGCGCAGGGGTCGTGGATGGTTTGCCTCGGCGCGGTCGCCTTGGGGTCGGCGATCTATAGTCCGGCGCGCTATGCGATGTTGCCGGCCGTGGCCGAGGATACCGGCATCCCCTTGCCGCGCGTCAACGGCTGGATCGAGATGGGAGGCGCGTCGGCCATCGTCGGCGGCGCGGCGTTGGGCTGGGCGGCCGATGCCGGTTCGGGTACGCCGTTGGCCGGGCTGTTGATTCCTCTCTTGCTCGCGCTCAATGCCGTCAGCTTTCTCGCCGCCTGTCCCGCCTCGTTCCCTTCGGACCTGCGGCGACCGGAACCACTCGGACGCGCGCTAACCGGCTTCTTCCGCGATAGTCTACGCATTGGCCGAGTGCCCGAGGCGCGCGGCAGCTTGTTCGCTCTCGCGTGCTTTCAGGCCATCGTTACCGCCGGTTCGGGAGCGATGGTATTGCACGTTCTCGACCGCGACTTGTCGCAAGGATTGCTTCAGACGATGGTGTGGCTGGGCGCGGGTGCGGGGCTGGGTTGCCTGACGGCGGCGTGGCAGGGACATCCGCGCCGCAGTCTCGGACTAGTGCCGCTCGGTGCCAGTGGACTCTTCCTCGCCTTGGCCTGGAGAATACTCGCACCCGAAGAGGGCGGGAGTTGGTTGCCGAGCTTTCTCCTGGGGTTCACCGGCGGAACGATCAATGTACCGCTGCGGGCCGCCTATCAAGCCGCTACTCCGGTCGACGCGCGCGGCAACGGCATGGCCGCGATGAACACCGCCATCTACGTCTGCACGACCGCGCTGTCGCTGACGATGGTTGGACTGATTCGCCTCGGCGTGCTACCCAACTCGTCCTCGCAGCTCGGCTTGTTGGCGGGAATGGTAGCCCTCGCCGTCGTGTGGGCCTGGTATCAGCTGTATCCACAGACCGTCGAGCAGATTTTGGAAATCTTACTGACACCTCTCTACCGAGTTCGTCTGCGCGGTCCCGGTTGCGAACATTTGCGGCGAGGAGGACCGTTGCTGATCGTCGCCAATCACTCGGCCTATCTCGATCCGTTCTGGTTGTCCAAGGCGGTGCCGCGAACGGTCACACCGATGATGACTAGCCTGTTCTACGACATGCCCTTCATCCGCTGGTGCATGGTTCACATCGTCCAAGCCATTCGCGTGCCCGTGTCGAAGTTCCGCCGCGAAGCGCCGGAGTTAGAGGAAGCGATCGACGTTCTTCGGAGCGGAGGCTGCGTGTTAATTTTTCCCGAAGCCCAACTGAGGCGGCGCGAGGAGCAACCGCTGCGCCTCTTTGGACAAGGCGTTTGGCGCATCTTGCAAGAGCTGCCGGACACTCCGGTACTGGTCTGTTGGATCGAAGGCGGCTGGGGCAGTTTCACGTCCTATTATAATGGCCCGCCGCTGCGAGGGAAACGACCCGATTGGTGGCGGCGCATCGACATCGCCGTCGATGAACCTAAACCTATCGAACCGAAAATCCTCGCCGATCAACAGATGACGCGCCATTATCTCATGCGCAAATGCCTCGAATGTCGTCGGCATCTGGGCCTGCCGGTCTTGTTGAGTGAGCCAGAATAATTCGCTATCATCAACTCAGAGACTATCCGCAAAGCCTCCCTCTCCCCTGTACTCAGGGGGAGAGCGACCTTTTCCGCCGCTCCCCTCTCCCCTGTAGTCAGGGGAGAGGGGCGGGGGTGAGGGGTGAGAATATGCGAGAAAATCACCCCCTCACCCCAACCCCTCTCCCCCTGAGTACAGGGGGAGAGGGGCTTTTTCGCCGCTCCCTTCTCCCCCCTGAGTACAGGGAGAGAGGGGCTACTCGGATTGCCTCTCAGTAGATTTTCTGGCCCCTTGGAGTGTTCAACCATGATGCGCTTCCTTCCCGCCTTGGCCGCGCTGCTGCTGTTAGCCGACGCGGCGACCGCCGACGACAAGAATGTCGTCATTCGCTGGCACGGCCAATCGTTCTTCGAGATCATCTCGACCAAGGGAACGCGCATCGTTACCGATCCGCACGCCTTGGAGGCCTACGGCCGGCCTCAGATCAAGGCCGACCTCGTATTGATGACGCACTTCCACGTCGATCACACGCGCACCGACGCCATCACTAATCTCAAGGAAGCCAAGCAGATCAATGCGCTCAAGAAAGAGGAAGGCGGCCGCGATACCTGGAATCTCATCGACGAGAAGTTCAAGGACGTTCGCATCCAGACCGTCGCCACCTATCACGACGAAATGGCCGGCACGCAGCGGGGCAAAAACGGTGTGTTCGTTCTCGATGTGGACGGTTTGCGCATCGTGCATCTGGGCGATCTCGGCCACAAACTGAGTCTCGATCAGATCCGCAAGATCCGCAAGAACGACGAGAAGCCGCGCGAACTGCTGCCCATCGACATCCTGTTGATCCCCGTGGGCGGCGTCTATACGCTCAACGGTCTCGATGCGCAAAAGGTGGTCGAACAACTCAAGCCGAAGCGCTACATCGTGCCCATGCACTATGGAACCCGCGTCTACACCGACCTGCTCGATTTGACCTATTTCCTCGGCGATCAAAAGATGGGCAAAGTCGAGCGCTTTCCGCTCACCAATGAAATCGCCATCGACCCCAAGGCCAAACCGCCCGAAGAGCCGATCGTGGCCATTCTGAACTGGGAGAAGAAAGGTAAGTAAGAGACTATCCGCAAAGCCCCCCTCGCCCCTGTACTCAGGGGAGAGGGGTCGGGGGTGAGGGGCCAGAATATCCGGAGAAAATCACCCCCTCACCCCAACCCCTCTCCCCCTGAGTACAGGGGGAGAGGGGCTTATGGGACGGCCTCTAAACCTCAGCGGCGGAGCCAGAGGCGTGCGAGATGGCGTCGCCGCTCCGGCTCGGCGAAGTCCTCGAACGCCGTGCGGTTGTGCAAGATCCAACGATTATTGACGAAGAAGAGATCGCCCGGTGCCAACGAGAATTCGACGCGGAGGGCCGGATCGTTCGCCGTCGCGTCGAGCGCATCGAATGCCCGCCGCTCGGCCTCGCCCATCGGCTTGCCGATTTTCTCGTACCCAGATTCGATCCAGTAGCGCAGATAGCGATAGGTCAAGCCGTTGCCGTCCCACGAAAGGATGGGATATTCCGCCGTGGGCGCGTCACCGATACGCAGTCCGCCGCGCCGGTCGATGGGATACGCTCGGTACAACAATTCCAACTCGTTGGGACTGCGCGCCAGCAGTTCGTTGTGAACGCTATACCCGCT
>JAJXWW010000180.1 GCA_021781415.1 Planctomycetota bacterium | reverse complement strand
CGCGAGCCATCGTCGCCAACACCGTCGATTTCAGACTTTCACGAGCGTAATCGTCCAGAGTACGCTTGCTCCAGTACGAAAATCGCTCCAAAAGGGCCGACGCATCGAGCTGGCTCCAATCTTCGGCGGCCGCCCGCTCGGCCTCGGCGGCAAACGCTGGTCGAATCTCGCTCTGGAATCGCGCGGCAAAGGTATTATTCAACGCAGCCAAACGCAACATGCGGCGTATCGAACCGAGCGCGATGAATGGAAGGCGGAGCGGCAGAAACAGCCAAAACAAGCCGCTGGCTTGTGAGGGATCGCGTATCGGCTGGGGAGCGAGCGCTCGTGCGGGATTCGCCTTGAGCGCATGGAAGGGAAATACGCGCGGCAGCCAATCGGAAAGCCGCCGCGCCTCGCGGCTGAGGTTGCAGAAAGCGCGGCCTGCCACAAGATCGTAAGCACATTCCTGGGACGCCAAGTTATGGCTTTCGTAACCGAGATCCCGATACATCAAGCCACAGCCGCCGCTGCCAGATAGCAAATGACTTACCAGCGCCCACGTCATCGGCGTCGGTTCGCTCAAACCTTCGGGGACGTTGTAGAGGCTCCATACCGTGCCTCCCGCTTCGGCGCGCGCGGCCAAGGCGGCAACTTCCTCGCGTCTCACTTGCTCCCGTTCGGCCGCGCCCGCCGCCGTGATCGGTCGCGCTTGCAACAGCCAAAAGCGCCCCTCTGCCCACGCCCATTCCACGTCGCGCGGTTCGCCGTAAAACTCCTCGATGCGGCGACCCAATTCGGCCAATTCGGACAACTGTGCCGCGTCGAGACACGCCTGCGACTGCTTCTCCACGGGGACCGCCCGCGTTCCTTCCGCCGTGACTTGGATGGACTTGATGGCAACGTGATGCTCGACGACTCGGCCCGTATCGCGCTCGACATGGTAGCGATCCGGAGCGACTTTCCCGGAAACGACACTCTCACCCAAACCCCACGCCGCCTCGATCATCATGCGCCGGCCTTCGGGATCGAGTGGATCGCGCGTGAAGAGAACGCCGGCCGTTTCGGAAGGAATTAAGCGTTGGACGACCACGGCCATCGACAAGCCGTCGTCCTCGATACCCCGATGGCGACGGTAGGCAACGGCGCGTTCACCGTGTAGCGATTCCCAGCAACGCTCCACGGCGGTGCAAACATCGGATGCGCCCTGTACACCCAGAATCGTCTCTTGCTGCCCGGCGAAGCTGGCCACCGCGCCGTCCTCCGCCGTCGCCGACGAACGCACGGCCACGAGTCCGCCGCCGAGTTGCCGATAGGCCGCGCCGATCTGTTCGATGAGAGTTGGATCAGTCGCGAGGGGCTGACCGTTGAGCCGGCGGTGCGCCGCGGTGGTGATACAGAAACCAGGCGGAACGGGCAGCCCCGCGGCGGACATCCGCCCCAGACTCAGCCCTTTGCCGCCCACCAATTCCACGTCGCCATCTTGGATTTGCTCGAAAGCGCAAAGCTCGCTCATAGACCACTCACGACCTCTCACAAATCCAATTTGTCCAGAGACTGCAACTCCAGGATGCTCTCAATAGCCGCCTTGAGTTTTTCGACATCGACACACGATTCGATCCGTTGAATCATCGCATCCGGCACCTGATGGAAACGTCGGAGCAACAATCGTCGCAAGGTGTCGCGGCTCGATTGCAACTCCCCCTCGGCACGACCCTCGCTACGACCTTCGGCGCGACCCTCGCTACGACCTTCGGCACGACCCTCGCTACGACCTTCGGCACGACCCTCGCTACGACCTTCGGCGCGACCTTCGACGCGGCCTCGCTCGATCAATTCGTCGGCGATTGTTTGAAACATGCCTTTAATCTCCTCGTTTCGAGTGGGAACGATTTGTAGGGCAATCTGCTCCAGGCTGCCGCGTTCCGAGGCGGGACGACGCCACGACGCATACGTTACCATGATACGCAACAGTTCCGACCAGCGCACCGATTCTCGACTTTGCAAATCGGACAAGCGCTGCACCGCTTCCCGGAAGACGGACTGGAACTCGGTCTGTTCCGCCCTCTCGACGCGGATCACGGATAGCATTTGTAGCCAAGGCAAGCCGCTCTCTAGCAATTGGCGCGGCGTGTAGTGCGCCAGATTCCAGAATATCGGTTCCCACTGAGGAGCGAAAGCGTGAAATACCTTCGGCTCGTCCAAGAGATCGGTTATCGTCCGATTGCTGCCCCAGGGCGTCGGCCCGGTGTACAGAATAATCGGCACGACGGGAGGCAACTTCAGCGGGGGACGCGGCGGGCTTTGAGAAGCCCATTCTTTTAGCTTTCGATCCCAATATCCGACGCCGAAGTATAAAGCCCGCAACGGCATCATCGTATCGGTATCGCTCTGATGTTCGATCAATACACACACCACCGCCGTCCCTGAGCCGCCCGAGGAGTGAAACGGAATCTCCAAAGGCAGGTCGGCTTCGCGGTTTCGCCAATCGTCCCAGAGAAACTCGCGGGAGATCGGATGGGCTTGCTCGCAATCAAATCCCCCGGCCAATTGCGGGAGTGCCGCGTTCAGAAACTCGCGCAGGTTGGCCGCGCTGTTAAGCGAGTCGCGGATCACCTGATCGGGCAAATTCCGAGGCGGTTCATGCTGCGGCATCATTCCGATAGCCCTTCCCGACCTTTCTCCGTTGTCCGACCGAGTCTTTCTTCCAAACAGTAAAGGATGCCGTGCGTGAATTCGCTCAATCCGCAGCCGAACCAAAGGAGCCGCGAATCGTCTTGGCCGCCTCGGTGAACGTGGACCAACGGCGAGGAAAACACGGTCGCGGGTTGTTTCGCATCCTCGGCCACGTCGAACGTCCAGTCGATCTCGCCGGTTTGCGGATCGAGCCGGCGCAGCAATCCCTCGCTGCCAGCGACGTACAGGCTCTGCTCCGCACCGTCTCCGACCAGCGCGGGAGAAGCGACGATCGGACTACCGATGTCCGTTTTCCAGAGGAACTTGCCATCGTGACGATCGAGGCTGTAGCAATGGCGATCGCGCGAGGCGAACCAGACTCGCCGTTCGTCCACGCATACCCGACCATGCACTCCGTCGCTCAAGTCGTAGCGCCAGATGCGCTTCCCGGTAGCGCGCTCCAGACACAGCACCGCCCCCGCCGGCCGTTGAGGATTCTCCAGTTTGTCGGCACTCATCAGGAAGTTGCCGTTGCCGATGCCGGCGTAGACGTATTCGCCTCGCACCGCCGCCATACCCCACATCGGCAGATCGACCGGCATGCGCCAATGCACTTCTCCCGTGTCGGCGTTCAGGCAGAACAGCATCGTCTCCTTATGATAATCGCCGACGCCGCTGCCACCGTACAACCGATTGTCGATCACCAGCGGATTGGCATCGACGTGCAATCCCTTGAGATGCCACTTCTCTTGGCCGGTGGCCGCATCCAGACAATACAAACCGTCGTCGCCCGCGCCGAAGTAGACCTTTCCTCTGGAGACGCACGGGGTCGATTCGGTATGGCTGGCCGTGGTGAAATCCCACAGTTTTTTGCCGCTCGCCGCATCGAGACAATACATTTTGCAATCGGCGTGCTGATGGAACCCCTCGCCGATGTAGACGCGGCCATCGGCCACGCACGGCGACGAGAATACGTCCTTCATGTCGCCGCCGTCGTTGAACGTCCACAACTCTTTGCCCGTTTTGCGATCGACGCAGTAGACCGCGCCGCTGCCTTTGAAAGCCGACGGGAATACCACGCCGATGTAGACGCGGTCGCCGTCCACGGTGGGAGAGGAGGCGATCCAACAGCGTTCGACGTTCGGCTGAAATCGCCACGCGACTCGATGTTGCCACACCCCCGCGGCCGGTAGATTCTTCTCTTCGTGAATGCCCGCGTCGTTGGACGCGCCCGACCAGGTCGATGAAAGAGCGACACTAACGAGCAACATGGACCACAAAAGAACCCCTTCGCCCGGCAATCTCGGTTTGGCGAAGTCTCCCCGTCGCACCGACCAGAGCCGAGCGAGCGCGTGCAGCGTCGCCATCGACAGGCCAACGCCGAACAGCAGCACCATTTTGTCCCCCAGATCGAGTTGTGCCAACGAACGAGGCAGTTTGAACGCCGCCCATCCGAGGCAAAGCAGGCTCAACACGGCGAGGGTGATCCACTCGACTCGACTCGGTGCCGCGCCAACAACGGGAGGCGGCGTGGGAGTCGCTCGGCTGGGCAATTCCGTTTGGAATCCCGTTGGTACGGGAGGCGGCGTGGGAGTCGCTCGGCTGGGCAACTCCCTTTGGAATCCCGTTGGTAGGGTGGGTCGAGCGAAGCGAGACCCACCCATCTCCTCTCCGGGGACTATCTCGGCGGCGACGAAATCGACGTGACGCCGCCACGCCCACAGAATACCGAGCAACGTAACGACCGACATGGTAAGCCACAACGCTTGCGGAGTGCCCCACCACGATCCGACCAGCCAACGCACGCACCAAAGTTGCAAAAAGTAAAGTGTGCTGTTGAGACTGAGGACGGTCAGCGCCGCCATCCAGCGGCGCATCACCAGCGCCAAACCGCCGAACACCGCCGGAAAAAGCATCGCCAGGATCGCCAACGGCCCCCCGACGAGGACCGTCGGGATGACGGCGAATAGGGTCGTCTCACCTCCGCGTCTTCCCGACTTCTTTTCCAGCTCGACCTCTGGGCCGAAGCCCGGCTTCTCCTTGGTGTCCGGTTTGGGCGGATCTTTCTTGCCGGCCAACCCGTCGACGACGGTTTGCTTCAACTCCGCCGTCGTGCCCTTGAAGGTCTTGCGCAGATACGGTTCGCCGTGGGTCAAAGTCCAACGCACCGCGCCGTCGGCTTCGACCCCGGCAAGCTGAAACCAAGTGCCGTTGGTGTAGACGAATGTGGTATATTTTTTATCTTGTTTGAGCATGAACAGGACGACCGGCAGCTTCGGAGCCACGCGCTTGAGAAGCTGCGGAATGTGGTTCTTCTTCTTCGCTTCGGCGTCGCCCTTGAGGACGATCGGCAAGCGGCGTATCGGCGATTTGCCCTTCAGGTCGTCCTCAACGACGACAACCATCGTCCCTTTCTCGGCGTCCACCGACTCGACCTTGGCGGAAACGATGAACGTCGATTCTGCTAGAACATTCGACAGCGGCGTCAGCGCGGTGATAAGCGCCCGCGCCGGCGTCGCCGCCAATAGACACAACCCCAGAACCGCTGCCACCGCCCATTTGCCTCTCCGCATGTTTCTCTCCTTCGACGCGGACTCGATTGCGACCGTTAGGGGATCATCTTAACCGCCACTCTCGGGAGTGCCTAGCCGGAGCGTTCGACGACGGCGGAATCACGGCTTCGGCAGCCTCTGCCACGGATCGGCCCGATCTCTCCAATCGTGAGTCGACAATCCTACTGCCGCACAGAGGACATTACGGATGCTACTGGAGGTTTATTTTGCCTGAAGAATGAGCCGCACAATCGTCCCTTCTTTCGGCAATTGCTTGCGATTCGTCTCCAATTTGAGTACGGCTTCCTCCTTCATGGTTAGGTGACTTTGAATGACGGTGTCGTCCGTCACGGGGAACAGGGCGATTAGCGTTCCGGTCAGGTCGGCCCCGTAGACTTTGTCGTCTTTTTCCGGATCGGGTTGACGAGCGGCCGAGCCGGTGAAGTGCCATCGGAGCGCCGCGATCGGCTTGCCGGTCTTCCCATCGACAAGGGTTTGCTCGATCGGAATGCGACGTGCTTTCCCCTCGCGGTCGGAGATTTCGAGGAAGACGAGCAACTCGGCACCTTCCGCCTTCGTCCCCTCTCCGCGGGCCGGTTTGCCGGGTCGAAGGCCGAGATCGACCAGCGCCTTGTGGATGTCGCTCGGCTTAATCCCCGCGATGGTGAGGACGGTCTCGTGCGCCTTCTGCCCGTGCGGCGTGGGATAGCAGGCGATCACCTCAATGGGATAAACATCTTTCAGGCTCGGGAGTTTCCGGGGCGCGATCGAGCAAGGGACCGAGACCGTCTTCGCTTTCTTGTCCACGCTTATCGTCTGGCGCGTACCGGGGGCATCGGGGGGGAGGGTATTCGGTCTCGACTTCGAGGCTTCGCCGGAAGTCGAGGGCTTCGCGGTCGTTTCCCGTTGACTCGCTTCAGGAAGGGCCACTTGGACGGTAATCTCCATATCGAAATAGAGATCGGAACTGCCGCGCTGGTTCTTAACCAGTACCGCGAGGACATTGCGTCCCGGCTTGAAGCGCTTCCTCTCCACCTCCACCTCACGGTTCCAGTATTTGAACTCGTGGTCCACGTCTGGATCTCGATCGATCGCCTCGCCATTGAGGTAGACGACGGCGCTGTCATCGCTGGCCACCCGCAAGCGAAAGGCGGCATCCTTTTGGTTCAGCAAGTCGGAGGGAATATCCACGACGCGACGGAACAGGAATGGTTCGCCCTGTTCGGCGATCCTCGTCCCTTTGCGCGCGGCGATCTCCGCCTCTCCGTAACCGATCGGCGTCTGCCCCACGCGCCATTTGCGATCGTCGAAATCCTCGCGGTTCCACGTCTCGCCGGGGACGGCTCGTTGCGGCAGGTATTTCCAATCGGTGGTACTCGAAGCCAACAAGACGAAGTTCTTCCACTCCTCCACCGCTTCGCCTGCATCGCCCTTGCCCCAGCCAACGAAATCGCGCTTGAGGTCGTAGTTCAGTCGGTTGGCCCCCGCCTTGATGCGCTGGATCTTCCCCTTGCCGAGATGCAGTTGTTCCTTGTTGCCGTCCGCCATGCAGGTGATGACCGCATCGCGTCCTTGCACGAGTTGTTCGACTGCCGTAGTCAGACCGGCGACAGATCCGCAGTAGGTTCGCAGCAGATACGGCTCGGCGTGGGACATGCCCCACCAATCGCCCTCTCGAAAGCATTGATACCAATAATCGTCGATGCACGTCTCACTCCCCTGGCCGTTGTGGAAGAACACGGCCCGCTTGCCTACTTCCGCCCATGCCATGATGTTTTTCCACTCGCGCTCGTGGTAGCCGCGCTTGCCGATGTTTTGCCTGATCTCCTCGGTCGGATGCTTGCCTTTCAGATCCCGAACCTTCTTGAAGATAATCAGGTTCTTCTCTTTGTTGATCCGAGCAACCTCGACCAAAACAATGTTCGGAGCTTCCTTGGAAAATTCTCCCAAGGTATACAGTTTTTCGATGCGTCCCCAAGCGGTGGACGACGCATGGCAGAGGACGGCGATGGCAATCGCGTATGCAAACCTCATTTCTCTCCCTCTCGATGAAATAGATGGTTCTCAGTGTCTGCCCCGGAAGGGTGATTCAGTCCTAGCGGCGACCGCGATGGGCGCGGTCGCTCCGGTCTCTGTCGATTATCTTTTGCCTCGCGCCCGGCGACTATGCCATATTGCGTAAACCATTTCCTCGTTTGCGACAGTGCGTACAATTGCACGCATGGCATCCAAATGTATCCGCATCGGACTGATGTTTACCCACGGCCTGGCTTATTGCCGCTCGGTGCTGCACGGTATCGAGGCGTATGCCGAGACGCGCCCTCATTGGGTCTTCGCCCACCTCGCCCCGGAGACGCGGGCCATTCAACGATTGGAGTCGCTCGAACTCGACGGAGTGATCGGCCACATCTTCACGAACGCTCTGGCCGAGGCATTGCTCAAACTGCCCGGACCTCTCGTTAATGTCTCCTCCGTGTTGTTCGACGCGACGATACCCCGCGTCGGGGTGGATGATAGCCACTGTGGAGCGTTGGCCGCCGAACACCTAATCGAACGAGGGTTTCGGCACTTCGCGTTCGTCGGCCATCGCGATCATGCGTATTCCGTGCGGCGGGAGATTGGATTCCGGCAGATCATTGATGCCGCGGGGTATCGCATCGCCTCCTACTACGAGCCGCGCGGACAGACATTCGACCCTTTAGGCCGTCTGAGGACGCTCGACGAGAACATTCACGGCTGGATTCGGAGTCTGCCGAACCCCGTGGGCATCTTCGCCCCCAACGACATCTGGGGAGAGCAACTGACGGAGGTGTGCCGCCAGACCGGCCCGCGCGTCCCGGAGGATGTGGCCATCATCGGAGTGGACAACGACGATTTGTTTTGCCGATTGGCCCGCCCTTCCCTGTCGAGTATCGCGTTGCCGGGCGGGCGAGTCGGCTATAAGGCGGCGGCGCTGCTCGATCGCTTGATGGCCGGAGCCGCGCCGCCCAAGCAACCGCTCCTCCTTCCTCCGCTCGGCGTAATCGCCCGTCGGTCCACCGACATCGTGGCCGCCACCGATCCCGAGGTGGTGGCCGCCGTCCGCTTCATCCGAGAGCAAGGCCACCGGACCCTGACGGCTAAAGAGGTTTTGCGATCCGTGCCGATTTCTCGACGTTCCCTCGAACGACGGTTCCGTAGAGAGCTGGGCCGTACTCTCTTGGATGAGATTCATCGCGTCCATGTCGAGCGCGCCCGCAGTCTACTGGCCGACACCGACCTGCCGATGCCCGTCGTCGCCAGTCGCTCCGGCTTCTCGGATGCCAAGCAACTCTCGATTCGCTTTCGGCAATCCACCGGCGTTACTCCCACAACCTATCGTCGCAAGTTCCGCAATGAGACTGCCAAATAGCGTGGAAATCGATCTGCAAGAGCGAAAATAAGACTCACCATTTGAAAGGCAAGTCGGAATTATCAGTACGGCACCACTCCCCTCTCCGCCGTACTCAGGAGCGAGGGGAGAATCCGAGAGTAGGGCGGTGAGGTTAGGAACTTTTATCAGAATTATTGTTTGTTCCATCGTACCAGCGCCGCTTTCGCCGCGCGTGTCTCCGGAGCATCCGCACCGCCGGCGAGTTTCTCCAAAATGCGCCGCGCCTCCGGCGTGCCGATGCGATCCAGAACAGCAATCGCTCGCAGCATGCGTAGTGCTTCGGCGGACAGACGTTTTGGCTTGGCGAGAATCGCTTGTATCCGTCGGCGCATCTCCAGCGTCGGTTTGTCCTCCAACGCACGCAGCAGTTTCGTCTCGATGCGATAACGCAGTTCCGTCAGCGCGCGCGACGACGCCTCGCGGATCTCAAAGGAATCGCTGTCGAGATCGGCCAGCAGCTTCTCAAGGTGTTTGCCATCCACTTCTCTCATCGGCCGGAGACGATCCTCTAGAAAAGGCACGGTGCGATCCGGCGCGACCGCCAGAATCTTCATGGCACGATGGGCCTTGCCGGCGTCATTCGCAAGATCGGACCAAAGCGCATCGAGTTCCTTGCGGCCAATGACGTGTCCCCGATTGCCGGCGGGCCAGGTTGAGGACGACAAATCCCACACCAGAATGTCCCCCTCCGCCATGCCGGTCGCTATTCGACCACCCGACAGCGCCTCCAGGGAGCAGATCTCGGTCTCTCCTCGTCCATCGCGGAGGCATTCGGGCCAGGCCATCTCATACAACTTCTCGCCCGTATCCGTATCCCAAACGCGCAGTTTCTTCTTATCCGCCACGATCGCGGCGCGGCTATCTGGGGTGAAGGCAACGCGGTCGAACGTCTCAAGGTCCAGGTGGAAAATCTCTTCACCCGAGACCGTCTCGATAAAAACCAACCGCTCCACTCCGTTGGGCGGCAGCTTTGGTGGCCCAACGGGTGCCGCCAACAGTCGTCCATCGGGCGCAAACCGGATCGAGTGGCTCACACCCTTGGGCAGCGTCGCCAGCAAGTTGCCGGTGGCGACTTCCTCAACCCCCACCCGATCGCCGAGCCACACCGTCGCGCGCTCGCCATCCGGCGCGAAGGCCGCATGATCGAATCTCTCGATCCAAGGCATACAAGACATGGGACGGAATCGTTTTCGGCCTCGGTACGGACGCTGCTTCCACGCCTTGCCCGCAGCCAAATCCCAGACGAACAATTCCGCCGTGTCGGCTTGAGCGCTCCTGGAAGTGACGGCGGCCAGACGTTTGCCATCGGCGGAAAGTGCGGCAGAATGAAAAAGGATGAACCTATTGTCGGACTCCATAACTCGGAAGCGCAGTCGCTCCTTGCCGTCGGCGACGCTCCACATGCGCACTGTGCCGGAGCCGCCGCCAGCGAAGACGTGTTTGCCATCGGGTGCAAACAGGCAAGCGGATGCGAAATAGACCTCGTCGCTTCGCAACGCGTGCCGAGCTATGCCGCAGTCCGCGTCCCACAGCCACAGCGGTCGGCCAGTGTCTCCGGAGACAATCGATTTGCCATCGGCTGAGGCCGACAGGATTCGCACGGCATTCGTGTGTCCGCGCCCGACGCGCAGCGGTCGGCCGGAAGCGACATCCCACAAGCCAAGTTCACTCCCCTGCCTCTCGTAACCGGCCAGCGTTTTGCCGTCGGGCGCGAAGGCGAATTGATCGTGCAACCATCCTTGGATCACGGGCGGTTTTTTCGATCCCCCCAGGCTCCAGAGGAGTAGTTTCGGGCCGAGTGATTCTCTCAAAATCCCAGCCAACAGGAGGCCATTCGGGGAAAAAGTCAGCGATTCAATGGACTCGGCCTTAAGATCCGCCGGTATCCGCAGTTGCGCCTCTGGCCTCAGAGTCGAAGCGTTCAGCAACCGTACCGCGCGGTCGGATTTCGATCCGACTGCCAACACTTTGCCGTCTGGCGAAAACGCGAGCGCAGACTCCTCCGGTTCAATGCCGTCGTTGCGGACGATTATCTCCGCGCCGTTGGCCGTGTTCCAGACGCGCAAGTTGTGATCCGTCCCGACGCCGGCAAGACGTTTCGCGTCTCTCGTGAAAGCAATGCCGCAGGTAGCGAGTGCTGCCAGGCTTTGGACGCGATTGAACTCATGCGTACTCCATAATTCGAGGCGTTGGTCGTATTGCAACGCCAGCACTTGGCCCGTGGGAGAGAACGTCGGCGCGACGGCCAACTTTCCGATCGACATTTGACCTATTTTCTTGCCCGTTTTCGTCTCGTACAAACACACGCTCTTATCCCTTGGAGTTGCCGCCAAGCCGCCATCCGCCGACAAGATCAGCTTCTGGAGCAACTCGTCTTGTTGTGGCTTCCACGCCAACCGAGTTCGCCGTAGCAGTTTTCCATCGGCCACGTCCCAAACGCGAACCGTGCCATCTGTCCCACACGAGATCAACTGTTTGCCATCCTTCGAGAACGCCACATCGGCGTCCGCGTGCCGCAATCGTATCGTGCCCATGCGCAGCACCGCGCCTGGCGGCAGCGGATCGCCGTAGAGATCGGTGCCTGGCTTCGGCTCCTCGGCGGCGAGTGCGGTTGCTGTCGTGAGGGATACGAGTACGGAGAGGAAACGGTTCATGGCGAGGTTCTCCCGGTTTCCGAAGGTGATCGGTGTTGCAATCGTACCAGCGCCGCTTTCGCCGCGCGCGTCTCGCGCGCATCGACCCCGTCGCTGAGTTTCTCCAGAATCCGTCTTGCCTCCGCAGTACCGATTCGCTCCAACACGGCGACGGAACGCAGCAGCCGTAACGCCTCGCTGCCGAGACGGTACGGAGTCTCGAGGATCTGTTCCAGACGCCGGCGCATTTCCAAGGAAGGACGATCTTGCAGGGCGCGCCGCAGTCTCGGCTCGATGCGCTCGTACAAACTCGCCAGCTCGCGGGTGGCCGACTGGCGCGTCGAAAAGTCGTCGCTGTCGAGATCCGTCAACCATTGCTCGATGCGTTTGTCGTCCACCACCGTCGCCGGTCGAAGGCGTTGCCGCAGCATCGGCACGGCCTGAGCGGGCGCGGCCGCCAAGACCTGCACTGCGCGCTGTGCCTTAAGTGCATCGTCAGCGAGGTCGGACCATAAGGCGTCGAGATCCTTACGGTCGAGTTCCGCCGTCGCCGGGCGAACCGGCCAGGTCGAATATCCCAAGTCCCATACGAGGATGTCGCCTTCCCTCATGCCGCTTGCCGCGCGACCCCCCCGGCAATACCGCCAAAGAGCAGACGTTCGCCTTGCCGCGTCGGTCGCGGATGCTTGCCGGCCACGCCATCCGATGGAGTTGTTTGCCGGTGGTCGCGTCCCAGACGCAAAGAATATCCCGGTTCGCCGCGACGACGGCTCGGCCATCCGGCGTAAAGGATATATACTCGGTCATTTTTAGTTCCCAATGGAAAAGCTCTTCTCCCGACGCGGTCTCAAAAAGAGACACGAACTTGCGATTTCTCTCGCCGTCGGTCCATCCGTTCGGCTCCACGAGAGACGCCGCCAAGTAGCGTCCATCGGCGGAAAACGCTTGATGCCGACTTACCGTGTTCGGCAGCTTTGAGAACAGTTGTCCGGTGGAAACATCTTCGATTCCCTGCCAGACGCTCATCGTGGTGCCATCCGGCGCGAAAATGGTGTGATCCCGATACTCCTTGCGGATGTCTCCGCCACCAAGTCCTCCGCCTTTGGACGTCTGTACTTCCATTCGGTAGGGCCGTTGATTCAGCACTTGCCCCGTATCCGCGTTCCAGACCTGGAGCCGCATCGCATTGGCGATCATTTTCTCGGTATCATCGTCCGCAACCTCGACCGTGGCTGAAAGGCGTTTGCCGTCCGGAGAAATACCGAGCGTGTGGAGGGGCGTTCCTCCGCTGGGGATCATGAAGCGCCATCGTTCTTTCCGAGTCGCGCTATCCCACATCTGAAGAACATAGCCACCTCGCGGAGCGTGTCCGCCGGTGATGAGCCGCTTGCCATCGAAGGTAAAACGACACTGATTGACGTTGTTGCCGGCCATCTCCAACTCGTGCCGTAGTCGGCATGTGGCCGCGTCCCAAAAAAGCAGCTTGTACCCCACCGCGCTCGTGACGAGCGTTTGCCCATCGGGGGAAACGACCAGCGTTTCGACACTCCAATCGTGTCCGGGCCGAGGTTGTCGTTGTCGGCCACTGATCGCATCCCATAAGCGGATTTCCGTCCCCGAATGGCACGCCAGCGTCTTGCCATCGGGGGCGAAGCGAAGGCGACTGTTCGGTGACTGCGGCAAGTGACGTGCTTGCTTCGTCCCGGCCACGTCCCAAACAAGGACGCCCTGTTGACCGGGTGGCCCGATGGCCTCGCCGTGGACGCCGGCCAAACGGCGTCCATCGGACGAAAAGACCAACCGTTCGATGGGCGTGATAACGCTCGCCGGCGCTTGGAGCCTGTCCTTTTCCTCCCAAGTGGCCGCATCGAGCAAGTAGACGATAGGTTTGGATCGGTCGCTGACGGCCAAGAGCTTACCGTCGGGCGAAAAAGTGACGGATCGCCCGCGCACCGCCTCGCGTTCCTTTGGCCTGGGAATTTCCGCTCCCGTGGTTGCATCCCTCAGCGTCAGTTTCTCGAACTCGGCTATCCAAGCCAACCGCTTGCCGTCCGCCGCGAAGGCTATCTCCGATAAGCAAACGACGCCACGATCCAGCAGCACATCGTGCATTTCTCCGCTAACCGAATCCCACAGGCGGATCATGTGCCGAAGTTTCTGTTTGTCCCAAACTTCCACAGCGATTTTCTTGCCGTCGGGCGAAATTCGGAGCGAAGGAGCTGGCGTGTTCGTCGGCGTCGAGAGCCGATGCCGTTCCTTGCCGCTGGCGGTGTCGAACAGAATAAGTGTGACATGATCCCAGACCGCCGCCACCGCGCCCTCCGCCGACAAGGCTACGTCGCGCAGCCGTATGTCCGAGTCGTCCGGCTTCCAGGCCAACGGCGTGCGCCGCCGCAATTCCCCCGTGGCCACGTCCCAGACGCGAACCTCGCCATCGGTGCCGCATGAGATCAACTGCTTGCCGTCCTTCGAAAAGGTCACGTCGGCACCGTAATGCCGTAGGCGGATGGTGCCGTAGCGCATCACCGCGCCCGGCGGTAGGGGATCGCCGTAGAGATCGGTGCGAGGCTTCGGCTCCTCGGCGGCGAATGCGGTTGCTGTCGTGAGGGATACGAGTACGGTGAGGAAACGATTCATGGCGAGGATCTCCCGGCTTCCGAGGGTGAGCGGTGTTGCAATCGTACCACCGATGAAACGCCGCTGGCAACTTAGGATTTGGTCCTGAATTACTTCCCGATTTCACTCGGTTTGGGGGAGGGCACAATAGTTCCACTTCGGGAGATGGTCGTCGAAAATCTTAACCTCTTGAGAGGAAATCTGTTGTATTATCTTTACGATCTCCGCGATCTCCGTGGTGCGCAATTCGGGTTAGACCAGTCGCTCGACGTGATGGACGCTCAAATCCGCGATGACGTGTTCGCGCGTCCGCCGTTTGCGTGTGAAGGCTCCTTACAGTGGCTTGGGTATAAAAAAAGCGAGACGTCCTCGCGGACGCCTCGCTTCGGTTGGTTTCACGGAGTGCGCGTCAAGCCTTCTCTTCACTGCCGGCGGCCACCAGTTCGGGCGCGGGGGTCGTCGTCGTGGTGTCGAAGTACAGCCGCTTCTCGCCGTTCTCTTCGCGGGTTTGGACGGTGATGGTGTCCTTGCCGACGAAGCAGCCGCGCAACAGATCCTCGGACAGCGGGTCTTCGAGGTAATGTTCGATGGCCCGACGCAGAGGACGCGCGCCGTATTCCAAACTGGTGCCCTTCTCGATCAGCAATTCCTTGGCTTCCTCGGTCAGCACCAGCGTCAGGTTCTTCTCGGCCAAGCGCTTCGACACCTTCGTCAACTCGATGTCGATGATGCGCTTGAGGTTGTCCTTGTTCAGACTGCGGAAGACGATGATGTCGTCCACGCGGTTGAGGAACTCCGGACGGAAGTTGCGTTCCATCTCGCCCTTGAGTTTCTGCTTCATGCCTTCGTAGGTGGCCTCCTCGTTGCGTTTCGCCGACGAGTGGATGCCGAACTCTTGGCGACCGGCGATCTGCTCGGCACCAATGTTCGTCGTCATAATGAGGATCGTGTTCTTGAAGTCGATGGTTCGGCCAACATTATCGGTCAGTCGGCCTTCTTCCATGATCTGCAAGAGCATGTTCCACACTTCGGGATGGGCCTTCTCGATTTCGTCGAGGAGAACCACGCTGTACGGTCGGCGGCGAATTTTCTCGGTCAGCTGGCCGCCCTCTTCGTAACCGATGTAACCCGGAGGAGCGCCGATGAGCCGGCTGACGTTGTGCTTCTCCGAGTATTCGCTCATGTCGATCTGCACCAAGGCGTTTTCGTCGCCGAACATGAAGTGGGCGAGGCGCTTGGCCAGCAACGACTTGCCGACGCCCGTGGGACCGGCGAAGATGAAGCTGCCGATGGGACGTTTCGGATCTTTCAGTCCGGCTCGGCTCTTGCGCACGGCCTTGGCGATGGCCACGATGGCCTCGTGCTGGCTGATGACCTGCTTGTGCAATTCGTCTTCCATCGCCAACAATCGCTGCGTCTCGTTGTCTTCGAGGCGCTTCAGCGGCACGCCGGTCATCTTGCTGACGACTTCGGCGATCACTTCTTCATCGACGACGCCGTCGATTTCCTTCGACTTTTCGCGCCATTCGCGGGTGACGGATTCCTTCTTCTTCTTGAGCTTGTCGGCCTGATCGCGCAGGTGGGCGGCCTTCTCGAAGTCCTGCTCGGCGACGGCGGCTTCCTTCTCTTGATTGAGCTGCTCGATCTGCCCGTCGATGTCCTTGAGGTCCGGCGGACGAGTCATGGCCTTGAGCCGAACGCGCGCCCCGGCCTCGTCGATCACGTCGATGGCCTTATCCGGCAGACAGCGACCGCTGATGTAGCGATCCGACAGTTCGACCGCGCCTTCGAGCGCTTCGTCTTTGATCTGCACGCGATGGTGGGCCTCGTATCGGTCGCGCAGACCGCGGAGAATCTCGATGGTCTCATCCTTGGACGGCGGGTTGACGATGATCTGCTGGAACCGGCGTTCCAAAGCACCGTCCTTCTCGATGTACTTGCGGTATTCGTCGAGCGTGGTCGCGCCGATGCACTGAATTTCGCCGCGCGCCAGAGCCGGTTTCAGCACGTTGGAGGCGTCGATGGCCCCCTCCGCGCCGCCCGCGCCGACGAGGGTGTGCAATTCGTCGATGAACAGGATCGTGTTTTTGGCGCGGCGGACCTCGTTCATCACGGCTTTGATGCGTTCCTCGAATTGGCCGCGATACTTCGTCCCGGCAACCATCATGGCCAAGTCGAGAACGACGATACGGCGGTCGCGGAGCAGTTCCGGCACGTTGGCATCGACGACGAGCTGGGCCAACCCTTCGACGATGGCCGTCTTGCCGACACCGGCCTCGCCCAACAGCACCGGATTGTTCTTGGTGCGACGGCTGAGAACCTGAATGACGCGCTCGATCTCGTTGGCTCGGCCGATGACCGGATCGAGTTTGCCCTGGCGCGCCAGGTCGGTTAGATCGCGGCCGAAGCTGTCGAGAGCGGGCGTCTTCGACTTGCCCTTGCTGCCCTGGCGTTCGCTTCCGCCGCCGCCCCCGCCGCCTTGTTCTTCTGTCGCCATATTGTGCCCCAGTAAATTCAGGACTTCCTCGCGGACATCTTCCAACTTCAGCCCCAAGTTCATGAGAACCTGGGCGGCCACTCCCTCCTGTTCGCGGAGCAGCCCCAGCAACAGATGTTCGGTGCCGACGTAGTTGTGATTGAGGTTCCTGGCCTCTTCGATGGAGTATTCGATGACTTTTTTGGCCCGCGGCGTTTGCGGCAGTTTGCCCAACGTCACCATGTCCGGGCCGGACTGAACGATCTTTTCGACCTCCAGACGAATCTTGCGAAGGTCGATGTCGAGGTTTTTCAGGACGTTGGCGGCAACGCCCGAGCCTTCCTTGACCAGTCCCAGGAGGATGTGTTCGGTGCCAATGTACTCGTGGTTGAAGCGCTGGGCCTCCTGGTTGGCCAGCTGCATCACCTTGCGAGCACGATCGGTAAAGCGTTCATACATTCCAGCGTCTCCGAAGCTGCTTAACGCCTCGCGGCGTTCCGCACGAGCGCGCGATCCGTAAAGCGGTCAACGTGTCCATGGTTCGCTCAACCCCGTCGGGCATCACCGACGGTTGTTGGGGGGACAAGGGCGGCGGAAAGGTGTGTGTGGTTGAACTCGGTTGGCAACCCGTATCCCTCTTTGATTGTAGTGACATCGCCCCAACAAATCAATCCAGCGCTGCGCACTCCCTCGCCCCCCTCAAACTCTTGCCCACTCGCCGATCTTGCGTCATCGTTGTACTCTAACATACCTAGGTTCCGTCGTCACCCTACCTGGGAACCGCGGAGGATGCGACTGTGATTCACGTTAGCAAACTGACAAAGTATTACGGCGACTATGCCGCCGTCCGCAATGTCTCCTTCGATGTGCCCCAAGGGCAGGTCGTCGGCTTCCTCGGACCCAACGGAGCCGGGAAATCGACCACCATGCGCATCCTCGCCGGCTATCTCACCGCCAGTTCCGGCAAAGCGACCATCGACGGACTCGATGTGTTTTGGCAGCCGGTCGAAGTGCGACGACGGATTGGCTACATGCCGGAAAGCTGTCCGCTCTACCCCGAAATGCGCGTCGTCGAATATCTCCGCTTCCGCGCCGGTATCAAAGGATTGCACGGCGGCGACGCCAAGCGACGCATCGAATACGTTCTCGGTCGCTGTTGGTTGACCGACGTGCGGCGTCAACTGGTCGGCACGCTGTCCAAAGGCTATCGCCAGCGCGTCGGCTTGGCCGACGTGCTGCTCAACAATCCGCCGGTCTTGATCCTCGACGAACCGACGGCGGGACTCGATCCGGGGCAGATCCGCGAAACGCGCAAGTTGATCCGCGAATTGGGACAGCAGCATACGATCTTGCTGTCCACGCACATTCTCTCGGAAGTCGAAGTGACGTGCGATAGCGCCATCATCATCAATCGCGGTCAGGTCGTCGCCGCCGGACGGCTCGCCGACTTGAAGCCGCAAAGGCAAAGTTTGGAAGAGATGTTCATCGACTTGGTCGAACGGGATGCGACGGTGAAGGCGTAGGATGCGATTTACGGTTAGCCGCGACCCGAAGGGGAGCGCGCAAGCAACGCGCTAGAGGATTCCATGAACAACCTCAGTAGCCAAGAATGGATCACGCTCACCCTGTCGGCCGTCGTTCTCGCCGGCGCGGTGGTAGGCGCGATTTGGATGTCCGTGGGCTTGTTCGACGCGCGCAGCCTGATTCGCCGCGAGTTCAGCGCCTATTTCCTCTCGCCCATCGCTTATGTGGTTCTCTTCGTCTTCCTCTGCGTGACCGGCAAACTGTTCGATGAAGTGTTGTCGCTGCTGACGGCCGACGGTCCCACGGGCACGGAATCGCCCATGCAGACGATGTTCACCAATCAAAACTTCTGGATGGTGTTCTCGCTCATTCCGCCGCTGTTGACGATGCGCTTGTTCGCCGAGGAACGCAGCAGCGGCACGCTGGAAATGTTGATGACCGCGCCGCTGCGCGATTGGCAGATGGTATTGTGCAAGTACCTGGCCTGTCTGGGGTTCTATGTCGTACTGTGGCTGCCCACGCTGCTGTATTTGCCGGCGTTGCTGGGCGCTCATTGGCCGATCGTTCAGAGCGTGTGGACGCCGGAGAGCATTGTGTTCGCGGTTGGCCTGGGATGCTTACTGCTCGGTTTGTTGTTGCTGCTGCCGAGGCTGGGCACGATCGGGCGGCTGCTGTCGCTGGCGCTGATCGTGTTTGGGGCGGCGGAGGCGGGTCTGGGTGGCTGGCGGCACTATCATGCAGAGGGGCCGCATCTCATCGAGATCCCCATTCTGCTCGATCCCTATCCCGTGTTGTGGACGTATGCGGGCATGTTTTTGGCCGGGGCGATGTTCTTGGCCATCGGGATGTTCGTCAGCAGCCTGTCGCGCAGTCAAATGGTGGCCGCCATCGTCGCGTTGGCCGCCGGATTGCTCTTTATCGGCGGCGGCTTCTGGCATCCCGAATCGACGGCGGCATTCTGGTACGATCCGGTTTATTTCTTCAGCGTGCCCTTGCACTTTCAACGCACCTTCACGCGCGGCATTGTCGATACGCGCCCGCTGATCCTCTATGCCAGCATCACGTTCTTCTGTCTCTTTATGACCGTTCGTAGTTTGGAGGCTCGACGATGGCTGTGACCTCCCCCGCCGGGACACTGCGCCCGCGCCAGAACTTTCTTTGGTCGCGGTTGCACTTTGTTATCCGCCTGCTCGGCACGGCCGGACTGCTGGCCGCCTGGATCGGCGACATGCTGTACGGCGTCGTCGGCCAACTCGCCGCGCGGTTCGAGTCCGTCGATTCGTTCGCCGCCGCCCGCGACACCGCCCGCCAATTGGTGCAAGTCGCCGTCGACGATCCGCGCGGACATCAAGATTTACTCTTGTTCTTCGGCGGGGCGGCGGCGGTGCTGTTAGCACTGGGAGTCGAGTTGTTCGCCTCCGTGGTGTTCACGGCGCTGCGCCGCGGCGCGTTCGGCGTCAACGCCGTCCTTCAGACGGCGATCGCGGCCGCCCTGTTGATCGGCCTCAACGCCTGGTCGTATTTCCACTATCAACAGTTCGACGGCACGCGCGATCGGCAGTTCACCCTGCCCGAAGAAGACCGCGCCAACCTGGCGAAGCTCGATCCAAAGAGCAAAACGACCGTTATTATCTACGATGTCCACAAGACGTTCGGACGATTCACGGAAAAGCCCGACCGCTTCGACAATGCCGCCGCCGCCAAGATCGTCGAAAAGGTGCGCGATTTAGCGGATCGGCTCCGCGCCGTCGGATCGCAGCTTCAGGTCGAGATACTCGACATCAATAAGGAAGATTACGAAGAGAGCCTGAACGCTCTGACCCGCGATGCGCCGAACCTTCGCAAGGCTATCGACGCGGCCCAGGAAAACAGCCTGTTTTTCTTCGCGCGCGGCGAACACGATAGCGAGAAGATTCAACGACTGAGCTTCAACGACTTCTATCTGCTCGACAAGACGGCCTCGCAAGGCGACGGCGATAAGGGGCGCAACCTCGTGCTGCTATCTCAGGGCGTCGAGCCATTTGTACGCCGCATCCTGAGCCTGGGCGCGCCCAAGCCGCGCGTGGGTATCGCCGTCATCCACGAGGTACTTACCAGCACCGGCGAGAACGAATTGGGGCTTCAAGGCTTGCGCAAGGTACTCGAAGAGAACGGCTTCGAGGTGCGCGACATTCTGCTCAAACGCTGGGGGGGGAACACCGGCCCCGAAGCGGCCGTATACACCACCGACGAGAACACCCTGGACGAATTGGATCAGGAAGAAAGCTACGGGAGGAACCTCGTCAAGGCGGTAGAGGTCGATAAGTCGGATCTGCGCGAAGCCTTGGAAATCTGGAAAAAGGCTCTCGTCGATGAAAAGATGCGCGACGAATTATCGCGCAAGCTCGCTGCCCGTCTGCGCGGCAACAAAGTCACGGTTGGATTGGCCCGCAGGCAAGTCGAACTGCTGGAAGACGATTTGAAGGCGCGCGATGTCGCGTTGGAGGCCCTCAAGACGGAACTGGGCGAGATAGCCAAGAAAAAGAGTGCCTTAAACGTAACGGCCCTGACCGAACAGCGGCGCATGACCGACCTGAAAGCCAAGCTGGATCGCTTGTTGACCGAATGCGACGTTTTGATCGTGCCGCGCATGACGCTGCGCAATACCGCCGCTCGCGGTGCCAATATCCCCGCGCAAGTCTATCGCTTGGAACAAACACAAGTCGATGCGATCAAAGATTATCTCAAGGCCGGCAAACCGTTGTTGGCCTGCGTGGGGCCGGACAGCGAATCGCCCGAAGATCGTTCGCCGGAGGCGGGGCGGCCCGAACCGTTCGAGACGATGCTGAGCCAATTGGGCATCAAGTTCGGCAAGCAAACGGTGCTGTTCGACAGCGAGACGAAGGCCTTCGCCGACCGCCGTGCCGGCAAGATGTTCGGCGGAAACACCGTGCGCATTCCGCCCGTGCTGTTCGATTGGAAGTCGGGTCAGGGGCATCCGCTGGTCTATCCGCCGCTGTCCACGCAAGAGAATCCGATTCGGCGCAGTCTACGCTTGTCCACGCGCGGGCTGGGAAAGGGCAAGCGGTTGGACGTGTCGATTCGCGTGCCCCAGCCCATCTACTACGAACCGATTGCGGGAGTCAAACCGGAGTTCGATCCCGATTTCTTGATGACCGACTCCGACAGCTGGAACGAGGATCAACCGTTCCCGACGGCGGATTCGATTCCACAATTCGCGCGGCCCAAGGGGAGTGGCGACGGCGAGAAGAACAAGGGGACGTTGGAGGAACGCCGGCGCGGCCCATTCCCCATCGGCGTGGCCGTGCAGACCAAACTGCCGACCACGAAGGAATGGTACAACAGCGCGTCCGACGTGCCGGCCTCCGTTCGTCTCGCCGTCGTCGGTCAGGGCGGCTTCTTCACCGGCAAGGAGTTGCCTCCCGCCCAAGAGAAACTGTTCGTCAATACCCTCCATTGGCTGTTGGGACGCGACGATCAATTGCCGACCGAGGATCGGGTGTGGAGCTATCCGCGCGTCGATGAAACGATCCCTCCCCATTCGACGACGCTGGAACGCTGGAAGCGAGGAATGCAGTTCGACCTGCCCGCGCTGTTCCTGCTCATCGGCGTCGTGGTGTGGTTGGTCCGCCGTCTGCGCTAAGGGCAACCGAAACCCCTCTCCCTTGAGTCACGGGGGCGAGGGGAGCATGACTCGCTTGCTCATCGATCGCTAGGAGATCGCCGACATGAATATCAAAACGACTCTCGCACTGATCGTATTGCTCGGTGCCGGCACTCTATTGTGGTGGTTCGGCGGGCCGAAACTGCCGCCGTCGCTCGATCCGTCGGCGCAATCGTCGGCCACCGACGACGCGGGGACGCGCGCGTTCCTCGAAGGCTTGAAGGCGGCGAAAATAACTCGCATCGAAGTGAAGCGCGGTGGCGAGACGAGCTTCGAGTTGCTTCGCAAGCCCGACGGGGCGTGGGGTCTGCCCGGCAATTGGCCGGTGCGCAAGGTCGAGGTGGATGACCTCCTCTCCCGGCTCGTCACCTTGCGTTCGCGCTTTCGACCGCAACCGCTCGACGAGGCGACACCGGCCAAGACGTTCGGCCTCGATCCGGACGGCAAAAAGCCCGAAGATCGCCCGGTCGTCACCGTGAAACTGACCGTCGCCGGCGAAGATCGCACACTTCGGTTCGGCGAAGAATCGTCCGCTTCTCAAGAAAATCGCTTTGCCCGCGATACTTACGTTCGTCTGGACAACAAGCCGGAGGCGTTGCGCTTGCCGCCCGGCATTCTCGCCGCGCTCGATAAACCGAGGGATTACTACCAACAGCGCCGTCTCTTTGAAGGCGAGCGCGTGGCCAAGGAGGGCGGCGACGGCGAGAAGGTGGAGCGCTTGAAGGCGCGGAGCGTCCGCGTGAACGACAAAAAGACGGATGGAACCCGTTTCACCTTGGAGCGCAGCGGCGACGAGTGGAAACTGGACCTGCCGGTGCGCGATCGCCTCGATGCCGCCCCGCGCGACGCCCTGCTGTCCGCCGTGCCCGACATCTGGGCCGAGCAGTTCGCTCCCTCCAACGCCGGCGACATTCCCAGCGTACTCGGCCTGTTTCGACCACAAACCGCCGCGCCGCTGGCGGCGACCGACGCCTTCTTCGCCACCCAAGGCGGACTGTTGGTGAGATCGGGATTGCTCGATCCGGAGCGAACCATCGCCGTGAAATACGACAATGGAGACACGTTAACCCTTGAAATTGGCGGCGTGTCGTCGCGGAAGGTGAAGATGGTTCCCGCTCCGCCACCGCCGGGTATGCCGCCCGGCATGCCGCAGCAGATGCGTCCGGTGGTCCAAGAGTATCGCTATGCTCGGCTGCAAGACAACGATCAGATCTTCCAGATCCAGGCCGACAAACTGAAGGACGTGTTCGTTGCCCTCGATGCGCTGCGCGACCCTCGCGTCGCGCGCTTCAACGCCGCCGACGCCCAGATCGTCGAGATCGAGCGCGGCGGCAGCGTCGTGGCCATGCAAAAAGACAAAGATAAGTGGAAGATCGTCAAACCCTTTGCCGCCGATGCCGACACCGCCAAGGTGACGGAGTTGCTCAACAAGCTCTCCGACCTGCAAGCGCGCGACAAGGATATTCTCGATAAAGAAGACCCGAAAAAGCTCGGCTTCGACAAGCCCGACGCCGTCGTCAAAATCACCGTCGAGGAAGAGATCAAGAAAGGCGACGCGAAGGAGAAGAAAAAGCGGACGCTGACGGTGCGCGTGGGCAAGCACGATGCGGAGAAGAAAAAGCTCTACGTCATGTCCGACGATTGGCCGCGCGTCAATGTCGTGGACGATAGCCTGGAACCGCTCGTCAACCGTTCGGCGCTGGCGTATCGCGGCAAGCGCCTGTTCGACTTCAGCGCCGCCGACGCCGTCAAAATCGACATCGACAATCGGGGCCAGAAATTGACCTTGGAACAGGACAAGGGTAGCTGGCGTCTGACGAGTCCCGCCAAGGCGGAGATCGATCCCCTGAAGACCGATCGCTTGCTCGCCGATCTGGGCGGCCTGGAGGCTGCCGATTTCGTCGACGAAGCGCCGAAGAAGGACGATCTGGAAGCGCAATATGGACTCGGCAAGTCCGCCCTTACCGTCCGTATCGCCTTCGCCGACAAGAACAAACCGGCGCGCGCGTTGCGCGTCGGCAAGCGGCGCGACAAGGGCGGCTACTTCGCCCTTAGCTCCGACACCGGCCCGGTCTTCGCCATCGGCGACGAACTGTACAAAGAGCTGACCCGCGACTCGCTCGCTTATTTGCCCCAAAATCTATGGCAAATGTTGCCCGAAGAGATTGCCTCGCTGCGCATCCAGAAGGCGGGGCAGCCGGCATACACCCTGACGCGCTCCGGCGACGCCTGGAACATCGCCGGTCCCTTCGCGGCCAAGGCCCAGGCCGAGACGGTGCAAAAGACCGTCGCCGAGCTATCGTCGTCCAAAATCGAAAGCTATAAAGCCCTCGAAGCAAAGAATCTCGCCGAATACGGTTTGGATAAACCGGAGTTAACCCTCACCCTCCAGGCGAATCGACAGAACAAGCTGCCGGGAGAGGGCAACAAAGAGTATACCCTTCTCATCGGCAAGGCGACGGGGAAGGATACGGCCTCGCACTACGCCAAACGAGGGGACAATCCGGCCGTATTTACCATCGGCGATGCCCTCGTTCGCGCCGCCGACCGCTCGGTACTCGATCTGCTCGATACCCGGTTGCTGAACCTCGACGCGCGCCAAGTCGACCGTCTGCGCTCGCAAATCGGCGACAAGGTGTTCGCTCTGGAGAAAAAGAATAACGTCTGGCGCGCGACGGAATCTCCGGCGGGAGCCTTCGACGCCGACCGCGACGCGGCGGCCTCGCTGGGTCTGTTGTGGCTGGATCTGCGCGCTCAGCGCTACGCCGCCTACGGCAAGAGTGTCGATTGGGCCAAGTATGGGCTGGATAAACCGGCGCTCCGCATCACCATCGGGATCGGCAAGATGGAGCATACCATCGAGATGGGCAAGCCGGTCGAGGGCGAGTTGGGGGCCCGCTACGTCCGCGTGGACAAGGGCGAGGGAGCGGCGGTGCTGCCGGTCGAGACGGCGCGGCTGCTCGAACGCACCTATCTGGATTACGTCAATCACGATCTCATGCAATTCGACGCCGACGCCGTGGCATCGCTGCAACGGCACATGGGGCCGAACGTCTTGGAACTCATCAAGACCGGCGACGCCTGGGAAGTGTCGAAGCCAACGAAAGAGAAAGCCGACGCGCCGACGCTGCAACAACTGTTCGAGCAACTCGGCAATCTGCACGCCAACCGTATCGCCGCCTATCCCGCCAAAGATTTGCAGACGTTCGGACTCGACGCGCCGTCGGCCATCGTGACGCTTGGACTAAAAGTCGAAGGGAAATCGAAGGAACACATCCTCAAGCTGGGCAAAACGACCGGCGAACGAGGCGAACGCTTCGCCCTGGTGGACAACGGCAAAGCGGTGGCCGTGCTATCCGCCGATCTTTGCGAACAATTGACCGGCGCTCCACTCGCCTTCCGCGATCGTGCCATCGTCCGCTTCGCCGCTGCCGACCGACTCTCCCTCGAACGCGGGCCGCGCAAGGCCACGTTCGCCAAGGCCGAGCTTGCCTGGAAACTCATCGAACCGTTGGAGGCCGAGGCGGAACAAGATCCGCTCGATGCGTTCGTGAACGATCTCCGCCGTCTGCGGGCCGACAAGATGATCGCCGACAAAGCCGACGCCGAGCAACTGAAAAAGTATGGCCTCGACCGACCCGTTGCCGTATGGCACGTCCAGGCCAAAGGCAAAGAGATGCTGGATTTGCTGATCGGCAACGAAGAGCCGAAGGGAGTGCGCCGCTACGCCAAGTTGGCCAAGGGCGATCTCGTTTTCTTGCTCGATCCGCGTTTGAGCCGCGCGGTTCTCGCCGAGTATCGCACGCGCGCCGTGTGGTCGCCGGCGCTCGACGCGGTGCAGATCGAGTCGTTGAAGTATCGCTACAAAAGCGCGCCGTTTACGTTGGAAAAGACCGGCTCGGCCTGGCAGGCGGTGGGTAAGCCGGACGCCAAGATCAACTCCGCCGCGGTCGAAGACGCGCTGGCCGCTCTCGCCGGTCTGAGGCTCAGCCGTTACGCCGTGGACAAGGGGGCCAACCTGGCGTTGTTCGGACTGGACAAACCGGAACTGATCCTCGAAGCGGCGACGCGCACCGGCAAACGCGCGCTGCACGTCGGCAACCGTGTCGGCGACACCAAAGCGCGCTATGCCCGCCTGCCGGACGGCGACCGCAACGACGTGTTTATCCTCGACGAAGAAGCGTGTGCGCGCCTGCTGCGCGACGTGGCCGCGTTCGGCCGTCCCCCCGCGCCCCCCGTCCTTCAACCTGCCGCCCACTAAGGAATGGAACGTCGGTTGGCCGAGGACCGCGGACGCTCTGCCGCCGTTGGACGCGCCACGGAGTGTGGGAACGAGAACCATCTATTCGGTCGCTCCCATTCCATTTCGATCTCGGCGCACGCCGCTTTTATGCTTGACAGTTGCCGAGCGGAGGCGTAAGAACGAAGAGGGGACTGACCAGTCCGTTCCCATTTTTTCTCGAACGACTCGCGGCAACACTTGGTTCTCCACCACGGCGTAGGAGCGTGCGACATGACTCGGCCCGTCCACGGCGAATCGCAGCGCGCCGTCGATACCGAACGCCGTGCCCAACGGGAAGAACAGATCTTGGAAACGGCGGTACAGTTGTTCGCCGAACACGGCTACAGCGGTACCGACACGCAAATGCTCGCCGACCGACTGCAAATCGGCAAAGGCACGATCTATCGCTATTTCCGCAGCAAACGCGAACTGTTTCTCGCCGCCGCCGATCGCGTGATGCGCTTGATGCGAAAGAGCATCGATGCCGATCTCGAAGGCATCGACGAACCGTTCGAGCGCATCGGCGTCGCCATCCGGGCTTTTCTCGGCTTCTTCGCCGAGCATCCCGAATTCGTCGAACTGTTGATCCAAGAGCGCGCCCAGTTCAAAGATCGCAAGAAGCCAACCTATTTCATCCACCGCGAAACCAACATCAAACGCTGGCAAGCAGTCTATCGCTCGCTGATGGACTGCGGCCGCATCCGCGAAATGCCCATCGAGCGCATCACCGATGTGCTGAGCAATCTGCTCTACGGCACGATGTTCACCAACTATTTCACCGATCAACGCCCCTCGGTCGAAATGCAGGCGCGCGACATACTCGACATCGTGTTTCATGGTATACTCAGCGATGCGGAGCGCTGCCGCGAGCGAAACGAAATGAAGGAGTCGATGCCGCGCGCGGAACCACTCCCCAAGGAGATCGAAGATCCATGAGATACAAGATGTGGACTATCCTCGCGGCGATTGTTTTCGGTTCGATCGCGCCGTTGGCTCAAGCGGAGCCATCGGATCGAGAGGGCAAAATCGTTCGCGTGCGCGTGCCCCATCGTGGGATTCAGCCGCAGGCCGTCGTGGATGGCAAGGGCGTTTTGCATCTGATCTACTACGGTGGCGACGCGCGGCACGGAGACATTTTCTACGTCCGCTCGAGCGACGATGGAGCGACATTCTCGCGTCCGCTGCGCGTCAACAGCGCAGACGGCAGCGCCATCGCCATCGGTAACATTCGCGGAGCGCATCTGGCCGTGGGCAAGGGAAACCGTGTCCACGTTGCTTGGAACGGCTCCGGCAAAAGGGGCGCGGACGACGAGGGAATGCTCTATGCGCGTCTGAACGACGACGGCACGGCGTTTGAAGCACAGCGCAATGTCCTCGAAGCGGCCAAGGGACTCGATGGCGGCGGCTCGGTGGCCGCCGACGACGCGGGAAACGTCTACGTCGTATGGCACGCGCCGCGACCGAACGAAAAAGGCGAGGAACGCCGCCGCGTCTGGGTGGCGCGCTCGACCGACGACGGCAAGACCTTCGCGCGCGAGAAGGAAGCACAAGACCAAGACACGGGAGCTTGCGGCTGCTGCGGTTTACGCGCCTTTGCGGATCGTAAAGGGAATGTTTACGTCCTGTTTCGTTCGGCGTCGGAGCGCGTCCATCGCGACACCTATCTGCTCCGCTCCACGGATCGGGGCGCGCGTTTTCACGGCGACGACCTTCATCCCTGGCGGATCGAAGCCTGTCCGATGAGCAGCTTTGCCCTGGCGCAAGGTAAGGACGAAGTGTTGGCGGCCTGGGAGACGAACGGACAAGTTTACTTTGCGCGCATCGATCCCGAAACGGGAAAACCATCGCGTCCCATCGCCGCTCCAGGCGACGCGCGGGGACGCAAGCATCCGGTACTCGCCGTCAACGAACGCGGGCAGATTCTCTTGGGCTGGACCGAGGGCATGGGTTGGCAGCGCGGCGGGGCCGCCGCCTGGCAATTGTACGACAAGCACGGCAAGCCCACCGGAGAGATGGGACGCGCCGACGGGGTGCCGACGTGGAGTTTGATCGCCGTCGTCCCGCGTGCCGACGGCGGTTTCACGATACTCTACTGACCTCGACGCAGGCTCCGCGACGCGCGAATTCCAAGCGATGGGGGCGTTCCACGCGCTCGTAGTCGCGGCACCGCATGCGCACCGCCTCGAATTGGCTGTTCGTCTCCAAAACGATGTGGCTGTCCGATGCGATGCTGTCCTCGAGCAGCGTGGGTACGCCGTATTGTTTGCCGAACGGTGGAACGACCCCCCATTCGCAATCGGGGAAAACATCGGCAATTTCAGGAACCTTCGCCAGCCGAACGGGTCCACCGACGTAGGCGGCGACGGCCTGGGTATCGACGCGATGCGTGGCCGGCAACACCGCCAACAGGTATCCCTTTGGACCGCACAACAAGACCGACTTGGCCACCAGATCGCCGGACAGACGCAGATACTTGGCGCGCTTCTGAGCCGAGAACGCCACGGGATGGAGCAAGCGCTCGAAGTCGATTCGCTGTTCGGTCAAATAGTCTCCGACGCACATTGCGACTTCCTCCCTCGCATTTGGAATCCCATACTCTCGCGTCACGAGGCATCTGTCAAAATATAACAGCGAAATAGCCGCGCTTCCCGACGCAGCTTGCCCAGTTTCCGCCGGAGAATCGCTCGCCGCATCGGAGTATGACGACGGTGACGGATGCGCCGGCGTTCGGAGTGGGAATCCGCGGCGAAGGAAACGATGGACGTAAAGCAACCTGGAGAAGTGAGCATGTTTTTCGACGAGGAGATCGAGATCGTTCGACCGGATTTGCCGCGCGGTCGCTTTCGATTCGTGCTATTCGATTTCGACGGCACGCTGTCGCTGATCCGCGAAGGTTGGCCGCAGGTGATGATCCCCATGATGGTCGCCGTCCTCCGCGAAACCGGCACTTCCGAGAGCGACGCGGAATTGACGGCTGCGGTCGAGGAGTTCGTCATGCGCCTCAATGGACGGCAGACGATCTATCAGATGATGCACCTTGCCGAGGAGGTGCGCCGGCGTGGGGGGCAGCCGCTCGAACCGTTGGCCTACAAGCACCGCTATCACGATCTGTTGCTGGCGCGAATTGGAGGACGTTTGAGCGATCTCGAATCCGGCCGAGCGAAACCGGAGGATTGGACGGTGCCGGGCAGCCACGAACTCTTGGAACATTTGCGCCGGCGCGGGCTGACATTGTATTTGGCCAGCGGAACCGATGTGGGCTACGTCCGCCGCGAAGCGGAATTGCTCGGTCTGAGCGAGTATTTCGGCGAGCGCATCCACGGCGCTCTGGACGATTATCAAAGCTTCTCGAAGAAGATGATTATCGAGCGCATCTTGAAAGAGAACAATCTCCACGGTTCGGAGCTATTGGGTTTCGGCGATGGTTTTGTGGAGATCAAGGAAATCAAGCAAGTCGGGGGCGTGGCGGTCGCGGTGGCCAGCGATGAAGAACGCCGTCGAGGCGTTCACGCCTGGAAGCGCGACCGTCTGGTCCGAGCGGGGGCCGACCTCGTTATCCCCGAATATCGGCGGCACGAACGGCTGCTCGCATTTCTGATGAACGAGGTCTCCCCTTGACCGCGAGGGAGGACTTTTTTACTATCTCCAACCGCGCGCCCAAGTAGCGATCGCGGAATGGGCTGCCCGCGCGGCCAGGTATTCGACAGAAGGCAGGAGAGCCTCCATGCGGTTACGGCGAGCCACCTTCCTTGTCGCCCTGTTGTTCGTTGCGGCATTCAATCGGCGCGGCGAAGCCGGTCCCATTCCGTGGAACTATCAATGGGATACGCGCCCCATCGTTCTCGACGCCGATCCGTATGGCCCGCATCATACGCCCATCGGCGGCATCACGCTGACGCCGGGGGCCATCGCCATCACCGGCGGCTCGCCCGGTGTGGCGAGCGGCAATGCCCACATCGTCGCCGTCCAGCTCACGGCATTCGCCTTCGCGCCTCCGCCCCACGGTCAACCGTATCAATTCGCTCACGCTCCCTATCGCCTTTGGGTCACGCTTACCGATGTGGAATCCCGCAAATCGGGCCGATTGGGATTCGACGGTGTCTTTGAGGGCAGCTTCACCGATCGGAACATGAATCTCCATACCTACTTCACATCGGGCGCGCGGCAGAGGATGATCCTCGGCCACGATCTGTATACCGTGACGCTCAACTCGTTCACCCCTCCCGCTCCGCCCTCGAATGGCGCGGCGGGAGACATCGCCGCCTTCGTATCCGTACAACCGCTCACCGCGCCGGAACCGTCGACGCTCCTCCTCGCCGCCGTTGCCTCGATTCTCACTCTCGCCTCGGCTGTTCGGCGCACAGGCTCGCCTCGGCTATTCGGCGAACCGGCAGCGTAAGCTGCCGGGTGGTGTCTACTCAACCCGGCAGCTCACGCTGCCGGTTCGCCATCACACCCGGCAGCTCACGCTGCCGGTTCGCCATCACACCCGGCAGCTCACGCTGCCGGTTCGCCATTACACCCGGCAGCTCACGCTGCCGGTTCGCCATTACACGCGGCAGCTTACGCTGCCGGTTCGCCGAAATGCCATCGTCTTCAGGCAAATAATCCGCTAAAATAAGCTCGGAAGGAAACTCATGGCCCATTATGGCGACCACTTTGGTCCCGTATTCGTCCCGAGTCGGCCTTCTCCTACCTAAGATCTTTCGTCCGGCCATCGCCCCAAGAGTCATGGAACCATGTCGATGCCCTCGCGCATTTTCGCCGTTTCGCTTCTCGTTCTCCTCGCCCTGCCGTCGTCGTTTCTCCGTGCCGGCGATCTCGACGAACGCATCAAGCAAGTCCTCGGTCGGCCCGAGTACAAGCGTGGCCGATGGGGATTGCTCGTCGTCGATGACGAAAGCGGCAAGACAATCTTCGAACACCATGCCGACGACCTGTTCGCTCCGGCCTCGGTGACGAAACTGTTCACCTGCGCCGCCGCTCTGGCCGAATTCGGCGCGGACTATCGCTTTCACACGCCGGTCTATCGCCGCGGTCAAATGCTCGATGGCACGCTCAAAGGCGATCTGATTTTGGTGGCCAAGGGCGATCCGACCTTGGGAGGGCGCACGGACGACCGAGGCCGACTCGTCTTTCGCAATCTCGATCACACCTACGCCGACTTCACCAGCACCGAACCGGAAATTACCGACACCGACCCC
>JAJXWW010000089.1 GCA_021781415.1 Planctomycetota bacterium | reverse complement strand
GGTTGCGGAAGGTCTGTTCGACTTTGGTGACGGCGAGTTGGTCGTCGATGGCGATGGCGACCTTGTGATTGAGCATGGCCAAAGGCGGCAAGCTCTTGTCTTCGGGGATCAACAGGCCGTGCGCGTGCAGAGCCGAACTGCCGAGCAACAGCGTCGCGGCGATTGAGAGGAATCGACACATGGCAGACCCTTTCCGAGATAGACCCAAGATCGGACTACCAATTAGACGAAACTTGGGACGAAAAGATTGCCATCGCAGCGCGGGGAATCCTCCGGTTATGAGCCGCGTAAGACGAGGAGGACATGCAAGGAGCCGGGACGAGCGGGCTTACGGCTGTCGAGAAAACGTTTGATCTCATCGGAGCCGGGCGCGGGACGAACGGGATTGTAGGCCAGAACCAAGGCGAATCGTTCGGGTGGCTTGACAGGCTTCTTGCCGGCTTCGGGACGTGGTGTCCCCTGCCCCGCCAAGGCCAATCCGAGTTGCTTCGCGGTTTGGTCGGACAGAGGTGTACGCGGATCAATCCCAAGCGGTCCCTTCGAGGAAGGAGGCAAGGACATGGGATCGATCCCCAGCAGTGAGGAGAGATCCTTGCGCTGCTTTTCCGTCATGCGAGTCAGGACGAGACGGTCGATCTGCTGTTCGAGCGCCTTGCCCCCGGCCAACTTGCGATCCTCGTCGCTAAGCTGTTGCAAGAATCGAACGAACTCTTCTGGCGTCACATTCTCGAGATAGAGGACATAGTTCGTATGCCACTTCATCTTGATTCGCTCTTGGGCTTGCTTTTCGACGATTAAGCCGAGTTGAATGGCCGGCGCGGCGTTGCGCACGCGCTCGAAAGCCTTGGTCCCGTGTTTACAAGGCAACTCAATGCGGAAATTAGAGTCCTTACGCAGTTCCTCAAGGAAACTCTTACGCCGCGACTCTTGCTTGAGATCGGCTACCTTGGCGACGATCGGCAGCGTGTCGGGAACGCGATCCAATTGGAACATTTCCAGACGTTCGGTCAATGCGGTTTCTTCCTTCGGCGGAACGGAGGGCTTGACCGAATCCTTCGGTTTGGATTTTTCACCCTCGTTGTGGACGACGGCGGGGGGTTCAACGACGGAGGGAAGATTGGATCGGTCCTTCGGCTTAATCGCTTCCTTCGACGCCGTTCGAGGTTCGTCTTTCTCATGGGTTGAAGCGGAAGCCGTGCGATGGGTGGCAGGTGGAGAGTCGGGAAGCATCTCTTCCGATCTCGCCATCTCCGTCGTGGCTGGGGGTGTCCAAGTGACCGAAAAGTAGAGATAAGAAGCCGCGCCCAAGAGGAAAAGCACAGACGCTGCGGCGGCATAGGGGACGAACGAGCCAAACCATGCGGCATTCGTCGATAGTTTTGCGAGACGTCGTCGACCGGGTGCGAGGCGGCGCTCGTGGATCGTCCGCACGATACGGACGCTCAAATCTTCGGACAGAGCCGGACGTGGAAGGGAGCGAAGGATTCGAGCGTCCCGTTGCAGCTGTTGAAGCAATTGTTGCGCTTCCACGGACTGTCTCAACAATCGGTCGACGGCGCGGCGCTGACGCTTGCTCAGCTCGCCATCGACGTAGGCAGTCAAAAGTTGCCGGTAACGATTGAGGAGCATGGCTCCCGGTCCTTTCGCAGGGATTCGTTCGTTTCGTGGGCGATTCGCGTCGTTCGGGCAATGCGGCTCGATTCGCGGCTATTTGGCCTCTTCGTCTTTTTCCAACAGCGCGCGTAATTCGAGTCGCGCGCGATGGAGCCGACTGCGGATGGTGCCGATGGGCACTTGCAAAATCTCGGCCATCGTCTCGTACTTCTGCCCTTCCAGATCCTTAAGTACCAATACCGCACGATGTTCGGGCGACAGTCGGTTCAGAGCGTCGTGGACGCGACGTTCTAACTCGGCCTGCTCCAACGCATAGCCGGGCCGATTGTCCTCGGAGGAATCGGCCGGTTCAAAGGCTCGCTCGCCTTCGTCCCCGGTCTCGATTCGCGCCAGGGCGCGCCGCTTGCGCTTTAGGCTGATCGCCGTGTTGACGGCTATTCGATACAGCCAAGTGAAAAAAAGCGAGTCGCCCTTAAAGCCGTCGAGCGATTGGTAGGCGCTCAGGAACGCCTCCTGCACCACGTCTTGAGCGTCCTCGACATTGTCTACCAAACGATAAACGCAGTGGAAGAGACGCTCTTGATAGCGGCGCACCAACACGCCGAAGGCTTCCGTGTTGCCCTGAATGCACTCAGCGATAAGACGTTTCTCATCGGCGCTCACGGTGGCCCTACCGCTGTTTGACGTAGGAGGCGGCGCGGAAGTTCCCAATTTTGGGCAATCGCCATGATGTCACATCCGCATCGACGTGTCAAAGAGAACCTGTTATAAGATAGAACAAAAGGGAAGGATGCGATGGTCGATTCAATCCAAGGTGGGAAACGGCGCGAACTCGCAGCGGAGTGTCTGCTCGTGCTTGCAGCCGTTGCACTGGCCGCAGGCGCCGCGCGACCCTACGCCGATTCGTGGAACGATGGCAGCCGACTGGCCACGGTCGAATCACTGGTCGATCGGCACACCTGGATCATCGATCGGTCGATCTTCGTCGCGGTTCCCCATCCGGAGGAAGACGGACCTCCCCTGCCCTACAATCCGAACGATCGCGCGCTGCTCGAACACGGAACCTTGGACAAACTGTATATCGACGGACATTTTTACTCCGATAAGTCCCCGGTCCCCGCGCTGTACATGGCGGCTCTCTATCAAGTCTGGGAGTGGACAACCGGATGGACGGCTCGAGATCACGCCGATCACTTTTGTTGGTTCGTGACGTTCACGTCGTCTGGATTTGCTTTTGCCCTCTCGGTGTGGTGTATCTCTCGTCTGGGTCGGCGACTGGGGCTACCGCTCTCGTCGAGGCTGATTGTGTGCGCTAGTTTCGGACTGGCCACCGTCGCCCTACCCTATGCCCGACAGACGAACAATCACATCCTGTTATTGGCCGTTGCCGCCGCTCTCACCCTCCAAGTCGCCCAGCTGTCCGACGAACGACGCGACGGCAAGGCAACCTTGAGACGCTTCGCCCTCATGGGTTTCCTGTGCGGTATCGGTTACACGATCGATCTGGGAGCGGGACCAGTGCTTTTGGCGTCTACCGCCGCGTACATCCTGTTCGATCGATCCGGGCGAGCGAGCGATGCCATCGGTCGGCGATTCTCGATTCGTTCGACCCACCCTACCCTCTTTTTCGCGCTGGCAGCCGTTCCTTGGCTGGCATTCCACCACGCGCTCAATTACCTCATCGGCGGTTCGTTGAGGCCCGCGAATGCCAACCCCGAATACTTCAACTACCCCGGATCGGTGTTCGCCGCCAACAATCTGACCGGAACTTGGGTCCATCCCCACGTCGGTTCGTTTCTTCTCTATGCGGCCAGTATGTTGTTCGGCAAGAAGGGATTCATCGGCCACAACCTACCTCTTTTTTTAATGTTACCCGCCTTCGTCACTCTGTGGCGACATCGGCGAGATACGCGGCGCGAGTTGACTTGGGCCGCGGCGTGTTGGTGCGGCACCTGGTTGATTTACGCGGCCATGTCGAACAACTCATCGGGACGATGCTGCTCAATTCGTTGGTTCGTGCCGTTGCTGGCTCCGGGCTATTTCGTTCTCGCGCTTCTGTTGCGGTACGATTCGTGGCGCAGGATGGACCTTACGATCCTGAGCGCGTGGGGCGCATTGCTTGCGATTATGATGCGCGATGGGCCTTGGATGGGAGGCATGGTTCCGCTGTTTTGGCCGATTCAGGCATCGGCCCTCCTCAGCTGGGGGGCGTTCCATTACTTGTTCTCCCCTCGGCGCAAACGAGGACATGCTCTTGAGATCTCTACCTAACATGCGTATAGTAAAGGATTGGGGATTATCTAGCGAATAGGAGCAGCGGCGTTCTCGTTATGGAAAACAGCACCATCGTCATTCGCGGCGCTCGGGAACACAATCTCCGCAACATCAACCTCGATCTGCCGCGCAATCAGCTCATCGTCTTTACCGGAGTAAGCGGCTCCGGTAAAAGCTCGCTCGCTTTCGACACCCTCTACGCCGAGGGGCAGCGGCGCTACGTCGAATCGCTGTCCAGTTATGCGCGGCAATTCTTGGGGCAATTACAGAAGCCAGATGTCGATTATCTCGCCGGCTTGTCGCCGCCCATTAGCATTCAACAGAAGGCGGCGGGACGCAATCCGCGCTCCACGGTCGGTACCATCACCGAGATCTACGATTATCTACGAGTCTTGTTCGCGCGGATCGGCCTCGGTCATTGCCCCGAATGCGGACGCCCCATCACGGCGCAGACGCGCGAACAGATCTTGTCGCGCATCCTCGCTCTTCCGGAAGGCAGCCGCTTTGTCGTCCTCGCGCCGGTAGTGCGCGGACAAAAAGGAGAGTATAAGGATCTCTTCGCCGACATGCTCAAGCGCGGCTTCGTCCGAGCGCGCGTGGATGGCCAGGTGGTTCGACTAACCGACGACCTGAAACTCGACCGTCGCATCAAGCACAACATCGAAGTCGTCGTGGACCGTTTGAAGAACGAGGCCGGAGTGCGTTCGCGCTTGGCCGAAGCGGTCGAACAAGCCTTGGCGTTGGCCGAAGGAGCGCTCATCGTTTCCGTCGAAGAGGCGAGTGAGGGGCGTCGGCCTCTAGTTGGGACGAATCAGAGTTCCGAAGCTTCTCACTCACCGCGAAGCGAGGATATTCTTTTCTCCGCGCATTATGCCTGCACCCATTGCAATCGCAGCTACGAACCGCCCAGCCCGCAACTCTTTAGTTTCAACAGCCCGCATGGTATGTGCGCCGATTGCGATGGTCTCGGTACGCGCTTCACCTTCGATCCCGACCTACTCGTGCCCGATCCGTCGCTCAGCTTCTACAACGGCGCGGTTCCACTCGTCGGCAAGATGCGCGGCATGGGTCGATGGCGACGGCACACTTACGAAGGGGTCGCCCAATCGCTCGGCATCGACTTGAAAACGCCTTGGGAAAGACTGCCGCGCGAACATCGAGAACTGCTTCTTTATGGCAGCGGCGACAGACACATTGCCTACGAATGGAAGCAACGAGGCGGGGGCGTATGGAAGCACGGAGGCAAGTGGGAAGGCATCGTGCCGCAGCTGCTCAGCAGTTTCAAAAAGACCGCCGCCGGGCCGCGCCGGATGCAGTTGGAAAAGTATATGCGCGTCGTCCGTTGTTCGACGTGCGGAGGACAACGGCTGAACGCCCAGGCCCGTGTCGTGCGCGTGGGCGGAAAAACGCTGGTCGAAGTATGCGCCCTGCCCGTCGGCGATCTGGCGGCATGGCTGGAAGCGGACAAAGGCGATCTCGAAAAGAGCCTCGCGCCCATTCAGCGCGCCATCGCCGAGGAGATACTCAAGGAACTGCGCGGCCGAGTCGGCTTTCTCCTTAATGTCGGTCTGCATTATCTCACACTCGACCGCGCCGCGCCGACTCTATCCGGCGGCGAGGCGCAGCGCATTCGTCTGGCCGGTCAAATCGGCTGCGGACTCGTCGGCGTTTTGTACATCCTCGACGAGCCGAGCATCGGTTTGCATCCGCGCGACAACGAACGATTGTTGGAGAGTTTGCTGCGCTTGCGCGACATGGGCAATACCGTCGTCGTCGTCGAACACGACGAAGATACCATGCGGGCGGCGGATCATCTCGTCGATTTCGGACCCGGACCCGGGGTGCGCGGCGGCGAAGTCGTGGCGGCGGGGACGTATGCCGAAGTCGTCGCCAATCCCGCCAGCTTAACGGGACAATATCTATCGGGTAGCAAGCAAATCGTCGTCCCCGAGCAACGACGGCGACCGACGAACAAGAAGCTGTGCATCGTCGGCGCGCGGCATCACAACCTCAAGAATATCACCGTCGAAATCCCTCTCGGTCTGTTCGTGTGCGTCACCGGAGTCAGCGGTTCCGGCAAAAGCTCGCTCGTCAACGACATCCTCAAACAGGGATTACGACAGCGCTACCAGCCCGGAGCGCGAGCGACGAGCAACGGCGACGACGACGAAGGATGCGACAACGGCAAACCCATCGGCGAACACGATCGTATTATCGGTGCGGAGAACATCGACAAAATCATCGACATCGACCAAACGCCCATTGGCCGCACCCCGCGTTCCAATCCGGCGACGTACATCAAAGTGTTCGACGAGATTCGTTCGCTGTTCGCGGAGATGCCGGAAGCGAAAGTACGCGGCTATCAACCGGGACGTTTCAGCTTCAACAAGCCGGGCGGACGCTGCGAGGCATGCGAGGGCAACGGATCGAATCGTTTGGAGATGGATTTTCTCGCCGATGTGTGGATGACTTGCCCCGTCTGCGAGGGTCGGCGTTTCAACCGCGAGACGCTACAAGTCCGCTTCAAGGCCAAAAGCATCCGCGACGTTTTGGAAATGGACGTGCAGGAAGCCCTCGATCACTTCCAGAACGTACCGAAGATTCGCGGTATGTTACAGACCTTGCACGATGTCGGTCTCGATTACATCAAACTCGGGCAGGCCGCTCCGACTCTCTCCGGGGGCGAGGCCCAGCGCGTCAAACTGGCCCGCGAACTGTGTCGTCGCGCCACTGGACGCACCCTATACATTCTCGACGAACCGACGACGGGACTGCACTTCGACGACATTCAGAAACTCTTGCAAGTGCTGCACGGCTTCGTCGAATCCGGTAACACGGTCGTCGTCATCGAACACAACCTGGATGTCGTGAAGACGGCGGATTGGATTCTCGACCTTGGCCCCGATGGAGGAAGCGGTGGTGGCGAAATCGTCGTCGTCGGCACGCCGGAAGAGGTGGCCGCGTGTGAGGAATCTTACACGGGAATGGCGCTGAGGCCGGTTTTGGGACTCGATCGAACGACGAGGACACAACGAGACGCGGCGAGCAAGAAGCGAAGGAAGTCCGTCCCTCGGTTCGATGCTTCGTCGCGCGCGAATCTCGTGGTCGAGGGAGCGCAACAACACAATCTTCGCAATCTCACGGTGTCGTTGCCGCGCGAGAAGATGAGCGTTTGCTGTGGGCCGAGCGGATCGGGCAAAAGCTCGCTGGCCTTGGATACGATCTATGCGGAGGGTCAGCGGCGTTACATCGAATCGCTCTCGGCCTACGCGCGCCAATTCCTCGGCCAGATGCAAAAGCCGAAAGTCGAACACGTTAGCGGCCTGTCGCCGGCCATCAGCATCGAACAGAAATCGACGAGCCGTAGTCCGCGCTCCACCGTCGGCACCGTAACGGAAGTGTACGATTACTTGCGCGTCCTGTACGCGCGCCTCGGCCAACCCTATTGCCCTAACTGTCAAATCCCCATCGGCACGCAGACCGCCGATGAGATCATCGAGCGCATCCTGTCGCTGCCGGAAGGAAGCAAGCTCTATCTGATGGCCCCGTTGGAACGACGAGGCCAGGAAAAGTACGACGCGCTGTTCGACGAGATTCGCCGCGGCGGGTTTGTCCGAATGCGCGTCGATAAGCGTTCGCATAACATCGACGAGC
>JAJXWW010000079.1 GCA_021781415.1 Planctomycetota bacterium | reverse complement strand
CGCTCGAAGAGTTCAGCGGCTTGATCGCGGAGGCGACGAGTCCCGTGTTGGTATAATTACCAGCCCACAGCAGTTACCAGCCCTTAGCGCCAGCGAGGAACTCTGGCAAGGATCTTTCCTTACCGAGTTCTATCCGTGCTGAACTGGTAGGATAAACAACAACTACCTCTAGCGGGCACTCGATGGGAGGTGCGCTTCATGGCCGCGGCTACGTTTGAAACGGCAATTGCCGCTGGGACGACCGAGTCGTTGGACCGCGTCGTTGAAAGTGCCGAAGATTTGTCGGCGGAGGACGTTCGCACGGCCCTCGACGTTTGCGACTTCATTCGCGCCATGTTCAAAAAGTCGCGCACGTCCATCGAGCGCGCTCTAAGTGAGGGCATCGATGCGAAAGCCTTCGTCGCCAGATACGAAAGGACGGTCGGTACGTTGGATACGGTCCAGGGAGCCGTAAACCGAGTGCTGACGCGGTTAAAGCGAAGCGCTTTGCCGATCCTCGGAGAGGAATTGCTTTCCCGATACGAAGACCTGGATGCGGAGATTGCTAGTCTTCGGCGATTACTACACGAGGCTCTCGAGAAAGCCAAGAGACCCTTGCGCTCCTTCGATTGGCAGCACGCTCGCGAAGTCGAGGAAGCCCATGCTCGCGGCGAGACGAAACCATTCCGAAAGACCGTCGGAAAGCGAAGCGGCAGCTGATCGGAGGGTGTGCGTTGGCCTATTTTGTTCACATAGAGGACAGGGACCAATCCTACCTAGATGGCGTCCCTCTATCGGACGAAGCGAAGAGAAGGCTCGATGATTTTGTCGATTATGGCATCGCCAATGCGGCCGATTCGTTCCGCAACGATCCGGCCAACAGACCGTTTCCAAACGATGCTATCTTTCGATTGGATTTTCTTATTCTTGATCGTTGGGGTGATAATCGCCTCCACAAATTGACGTTTTTTGTAAACGATGACCGCGCTGCCGTCGGTGTACTTCTCGTCGTCTTCGTGGATTATGAATAACTCCTACCGCGTTCGGGCCATCAATCCTACAATATGCGAGAAGGCGAGTAATTTGTTGAAAGAGGTGTGGACGAGATGTCCCGAATTGATAGAGGGTTCGACGAATCCACAATCGGAGGCCGTCGACGCCTGCCATTTGCCGAGTAGTCGCATCCAAACGACTGACGAATCCAAGAGGAGTTTTTATGTCCGTTACCATTCACATCCCCACGCCGATGCGCCAACATGCCGACGGACAGGCGTCCGTGCAGGTCTCCGGCACGAGCGTGCAAACCGCGCTGGCTTCGCTGGGTGAGAAATATCCCGCGCTCACGGCACGTATTTTCGAGAACGGCCAAGTGCGCCGGTTCGTCAACATCTATCTCAACAATGAAGACATTCGCTATCTCGATAGCCTCACAACTGCCGTGAAAGACGGCGACGAGTTGGCGATCATTCCCGCCGTGGCCGGAGGTTGACATGATCGACGACTTCGGCGAATCCGAGGTGCCGGAGGGGGCTGCGGTATTCCCTCTGATCCCGCCTGAGTTGGGGGTTCATCCTCTCCTCTTGGCGGTGTTGCACGCGGCCGTGTTCCTGTCCGGCTCCGACGACGAGGTGGTGCATCCCGACGCCGCCGAGGAAGCGTTGCAATATGTGGCCGAGTATCTCCAACGACTCGACGGCGAGCCGTTGAACCGGGTACGCGAAGACTTGGCCTGTATGATCGCCTTCGCCAAAGAAGAGAAATGGCCCAAGCAGCTAACGCGCGTGCTGCAAGGTTTTTTGAAAGATTTCGGAGTGGAGAAAGACGACGCATGACGAACCCACAAGCCCGGAGCGCCAACGACGAGAACCCACAAGCCCGGAGCGCCAGCGACGGGGCACTGGAGCGTTACAGCCGACAGATCCGCTTTCACGGGATCGGCGAGGACGGCCAACGCCATTTACTGAAGGCGCGAGTGACGCTGTGCGGCTGCGGCGCGCTGGGAACCGTGTTGGCCAACGCCCTGGTCCGTGCCGGCGTCGGGCATCTACGACTGATCGACCGCGATTTCATCGAAGTGAGCAATCTCCAACGGCAGGTGTTGTTCGACGAGCGCGATGTGGCCGAGAATCTGCCCAAAGCCGAGGCCGCCGCGCGCAAGCTGGCCGCCATCAACTCCAGCGTTCACGTCGAACCCATCGTCGCCGACATCGACCGCACCAACATCGTGGAGTTGTGTCAAGACGCCGATGTGATTCTCGACGGAACGGACAATTTTGAGATCCGATATTTGATAAATGATGTCGCCGTCAAACTCGGCAAGCCGTGGGTGTTCGGCGGTTGCATCGGCAGCTACGGTCAAACGATGACCATTTTACCCGGCGAGACGCCCTGTCTACGCTGTGTCTTCGAGGCCGCCCCTGCCCCCGGCGAGGCGGGAACTTGCGAAACGGCCGGCGTCCTCGGCCCGATGGTTAACATTATCGCCAGTCTGCAAGCGACCGAGGCGTTCAAAATCCTCACCGGACGCCGCGATAAGATCAACCGCGAATTGTTGTATTTCGACATCTGGGACAACGTGCAGCGCCGCATCAAGATCGCCCCGCTATGGGGCAAGGTCGATTGTCCGTGCTGCAAACACCGTCGCTTCGAATGGCTCGAAGGCGCGCAAGGTTCGCAGACGACGAGTCTTTGCGGACGCAATGCCGTGCAAGTGTCGCACCGCACCCCGGCCAAGCTCAACTTCGAGGAAATGGCCTCGCACCTCGAAAAGATGGGCGCGGTGAGCTACAATCGTTTCTTGCTGAAATTCAACGTCGAATCCTACGAGTTCACCGTCTTCCCCGACGGCCGCGCCATCATCAAAGGCACCGCCGACGTGGACAAAGCGCGGACTCTGTATGCCAAATACGTTGGACATTGAAGACATCCGTTCGCCCACGGATCGAGAGAGGAGGTTCGCCATGTCTTCACTTGCCCCGGCGTTGCTTAGACCCAAGGTTCTCCCCCCGCTGCCGATAGCCATCCATCGGTTCACGGTTGCCCAGTATCATCGCATGATTGCAACCGGATTGCTTACCGAAGAGGATCGGGTAGAGCTACTGGAAGGATGGATCGTCGATAAGATGCCGCAACATCCCGCTCATGCCAGTTCGATCTCGATTCTGCTGGCCAGACTGCAAACGAAACTCCCAAAGGGCTGGATCGTTCGCGTGCAGTCTCCCATTACGTTGGAGGACAGCGAACCGGAACCCGATCTAGCGATTGTGACCGGCCCCGAAGAAAAGTATCGAGCGGCACATCCGGCCTTGGATGACTTAGCCCTGATCATCGAAGTCGCGGATACCTCGTTGGAAAACGATCGTGGAAGCAAGATGCGAATGTACGCCGGTGCCCGCGTGCCCGTCTATTGGATCGTCAACTTGAACGAGAGGCACATCGAAGTCTATACCGAACCGAAGGGCGGCAAATCTCCAGCGTATCGAAGGCGCGCCGATGTGGCAATCGACGGCAAGATTCCTCTGATTCTTAACGGAAAGGAAATGGGGCAAATATCCGTCCTCGACCTATTCCCGCCCCAAGCCGTCGATGGGAACAAAGGATAACGAAATTCTACCTTGTCCCCTCGTTCCGATGCTCCGCGTGAGAACGCACGTCCAGTCGCTCCGCGTCCCGTCTGCTCCGCGAGTGTCCGCTCCGACGCGCGCACACTGTCGGTGGCGACCTTGGACGAAGGAACCGCGAACGTAACCGGCACTTGTAATCTGCGGGAAGGGTCGTCATAATAGGCGAGATTTGATTCTAATTCGATCTTTGATCTCATTTGACGCGGAGCCGCAGCCATGCCCATCACCTTTCGTTGTGCCGCCTGTGCAAAAATTCTGAGGGTTCCCGATACCATGGCGGGGAAGAAGGGCAAATGCCCCAAGTGCGATGCGATCCTCCAGGTTCCCACCGAGTCGGAGGACGAATCGCAAGCGCAGCCCGCTCCGGCTCGGCGATCTCCGCGACCGTCTCCCGCTGCCATCGTTGAGGAAAGGGCTCTCCCGCCGCACCGCCGAATCGACAAGGCAAACGACGACGAGTTCGCCGACGCTCCAGAGGAGGACACCTCTCGACCCCGCAAGAAGCGCAAAACGAAACAGCGCGGAATGTCTACCAGCCTTCTAGTGGGTCTTGTCGCCGGAGCCTTCGGTCTGTTGTTACTCTGCTCCGGGGTTGGCGGATTGGCGTGGTGGTATTTCTCCTCCTCCAGCGCCGGCGAAGACCTTAAATACATGCCGAACAATTGCCAGATGATCGCCTCGATTCGCAACGACCAGATAGTGCAGAGTGTGGCGTTTCGAGAACTCCGGAATGCGATTCCCGAGTTGGAGAAAAACCAGTTCTCGGACCTTCGCAGGGAGATCGGCATTGCGGTCGAAGACATCGAGCGCGTCTTTCTGGGTATTGGCTCCTCAGAAAAAGAAGTCGTGATGGTCGTTCGCTCCAAGAAACCCATCGAATTGCAGGAGATTCTCTCTAAAGTCTCGAACGGGAATTACTCGCAGTCGAAAGTAGGCAAGTACGTCGTACATTCCTCGCAAAATCCCGCAAATCCAAGTTTCTGTGTCTTGGAGAAGTCGCGCCTACTTATCGGTCATAAAGATACGATCCACTCCGTTCTTCTGCGCGATAAGAAACCCGATTTCACCAAGAACATGGAGGCGGCCATGAACTGCGTGGACTTCTCCAAATCCCTCGCCATCGCCGTGGATGTGCAGTCCGCTCGCTCTCGATCCGAGATACAACAGGGACTTAAACGTGTCGGTGGGGTCGGCCAAGCGTTAACTGGTCTGGACAAAATCAACGCTGGTGCAATTCAACTTCAGTTCGACGTCGATATTCATTACGATTTCGCCCTACTGTGCCAGGATGCAACCAGCGCCAGCGATCTCAAGAAACTCGCGGATGGATTCTTAACGATGGGGCGCAATTCTCCTCTGGCTCCCAAGGAAGTGAAAGATCTGATGGAGTTGAATCTCAAAGTGGAGGCCAACAAACTGACCGGATTCAACACGATCAAAGTCACACCCCTCCTTAATCTCTCCAAACAGATGCAGATGAAACAGTAGCGGGTAGGACAAGTCGAGCAAAGCGAGCAGGAGGGCAAGGTTAAGCGCTGTGAACTCGACACACCTCGGCGCGAACGAGGAGAGCCGACATCCTTGCTCGCGCCAAGGCGCTTTTCACATCGTTCCCCGTTTGGCATATAATGACGATTGACGAATCGCCCAACGGTCGGGCGTTCGTATCGCCGTGAGTCCAAGGAACGAGGAACCCGATGATGATGAATTTCAATCGCATTTCTCTCGGCTTGGCGGCGGGACTTCTTCTGGCCGCCGGAGTCTCAGCCGACGAAGCGCGCGGACGCATCGTGCGGATCGACGCGGAAAAGAAGGAAATTCGCTTGGAAACACGCCTGCCGGCACGCGGCGTCCTCGACCTGAAGATCGACGGCAAAACGCAAATCTTCATCGCCGGACAACCGGCGACGTTGAAGGCTCTCGCTCCCAATCGGCGCATTCGCGTCGTGTTCGAGCAGCGCGATGGCAAGGCTATCGCTCAAGTGGTGCGTTCCTTGGGTCTACTCGCGCCTCCGCCTGGGGAACGACGAGGTGGCGACGCCGAGCAGCCGATCGTTCCCCCGAAGGACGGCGATGGGATGGCCGGAGTCCTGCGCCGCATCAGCTTGGCCGAGAGGGAGATTGTACTTATTGGTCCTGGACCCAAGGGCGAGAAGACGGAGACGACCATCTCCGTGGCCGAGAAGACGGCCATTCTTCGCGACGGGAAAAAGATCGCTCTTGCGGATTTGAAGGAAGGCGAGACGGCGACGGTGAAAGCCGAATCACACAAGGGCAGAATGACGGCGACCTCGATCCAGATAGGTCAAGCCGCAGTCCGTCCACAACCTGCCGAGCCGCCGGCGCGCGAGGAACGGCCGCGCTTACGACAAGCGTTGAAGAGGGCGGACGAGTTGCTCCGCGAGTTGGAACAACGTAAAGCACCTATACCGGATCGACCTTGAGCCGCTCACGGTAGTTCGCCGCGCAAGGCTTTTAGCATGAGCGCATGAAGCGGGCCGTTGGCGGCGAGTACGTCCGGCGTATAGGGATCGTAAGGCGAGCCATCGACGTTGGTAACGATGCCACCTGCTTCGCGGACCAACACCGCGCCGCCGGCCACATCCCAAACGCGATTGTCGAACGCCCAATAGCCATCGAAACGCCCCGCGGCCAAGTACGCCAAGTTCAGCGCCGTCGAGCCGGTGCGGCGAAGCGATTGCGATCGCAGCGAGAAGTAACGCCACCAGTCCAGGATTCGCTCCTGCGCTTGTAAATCGGGGGGGAACCCGGTGGCCAAGAGCGCTGTTTCCAGCGTCGGCGTCTCGCTAATTTGCAAGCGTTGGGAGTCGAGCCAGGCTCCCTGGCCCTTGGCGGCGACGAACATTTCCTGCTGTCGCGGATCGAAGACGACGCCGACAACCAGTTCGCCCTCCACTTGCAGACCGATTGATACACAATAAAGAGGGCAATCGTGGACGTAGTTCGTCGTGCCGTCGAGTGGGTCGCAAATCCATGTCGGCGGCGCGTCGGCTTCGGGGCGACTCTTCGACGCTCCCTCTTCCTCGCCCAGAAAAGCGTGATCGGGAAAGCGTTCGAGCAAGTACGCCGCGATGGTCCGTTGCGATGCGAGATCGGCATCGGTGACAAGATCGAAGCGTCCCTTCTCGCGGACTTGAAAGCGGCTGCGCCATTCCTCCAAGACCGCGCCGCCTCTCCGCGCCGCCTCGCACGCCGCCTCTCGATACGCCGTCAGATCGTCCGTAGCCATGAAGCAACCTCATCCCCGCACTCACAATCGAACGTACCCAGCGGCTATGTTACAGCGTATTCGATGGAGGGGAAGCATCTCGTAACAGTACAGCGATAAGCCCCTCTGCCCCGAAAGCGGGAGAGAGAGGCTTATCGCTGTTGCACCCTCGCTGGGTTTGCTATTTTTTCGCCGGTTGAGCATCCGTCGGCGTCAGCGATTTGAGGAGTTGGCCATTCGTGCCGTTGTACACCCGTACGATTCCCTCTTGCCCTCCGGCAGCGACGAGCGCTCCGTCGGGGCTTACGCTCAGCGCGTAGAGGAAATCGGAGCTGCCGCTGAAATTGCGCGTATTTCCACCGTTAATGTTCCAGAAGCGAACCGTTTGATCGCCACTGCACGTGGCAAACTGATCGGTCTTGCCGACGAAGAGTAAGCGCGTCACTTGCTTGCCGTGGCCGTTGATCGTGCGGACCTGTTCGCCCTTGTCGAAATCCCAGATCTTCACGACGTTGTCCGCGCCGGCCGAAGCCAACATCTTGCCGTCCGCCTTCCAATCGACGCCGAGAACATGGTGCGTATGCCCCTCGAACGCTTTGAGGAATTTGCCGCTGGGAACCTCGAACGTCTTGACGAACTTGTCGGCGGCGCAAGTGGCCAACTTCTTGTCGTCGGGGCTGAAGCTGACGCCGAACACCGTGTCGCTGTGGCCGTTCTTAATATCGACGACCATTTTGCCGCTGGCGACCTCGAAGATCTTGATCTCGCCGTCTCCGGTCGGCGCGCCGCCGCCCGTGGCCAGCAGTTTGCCATCGTGCGAGAAGGCCAAAGCCACGACGCGATCGACGAAGCCGGGCAAACGGCGAACGATAGTCCCCTTCTCCGCGTCCCACAAGACGACTTCCTGAAACGCTCCAGAAGCCAAAATCTTGCCGTCGGGGCTATAGGCCAGCGATTCGACGATCGATAGGTGAGCGGCTTTCAGGGGCTTCTTGTCCGGCGCGGTCAACTGCGGATCGAGCAATTCGCGCAGATGTTTGCCGGAAGCGGCTTCATAGATATGGATTCGATTGCCGCGCGAGGCGGCAACTTGAACCTTATCCGGTCGAACGGCGACACCAAGGACGGGATGGACGTTGGCCGGCGGGCCGGTGACAATCACCTTCGGTCGTTCGCGCCGAGTGGTTGGCGCTTTGGCTCCTTGATCGATCCACAATTTGAGGAGAGCCAATTCCTCTGGCGTCAGCGGTTCTTCGCCCTTGGGAGGCATCGCCGGTTTGAGTGTTTTGCCTGCCAACTTGACGATGAGACTATCGGCGGACTTGCCGGACACGAGCGGCACGCCGCGCTTGCCCCCCTTCAACATCGCTTCGTAACTGCCGAGATCGAACTTGCCTTCCTTGATGTTATCGCTGTGGCAAACGGCGCACTTGTTGACTAAGATCGGCTCGATGTCCTTGTCGTAGAGTACCGGCTCGGCGCGCTTCAATTCGACGACGGCGATGGGCTGCACGGGCTTGGGTTTCTTCTCCTGTGCGTTCGTGAGCGCGGGAATCAAGCCGAGAAGAGACAGGGAAAGCAAAAATCGCATGCGAGTAGCTCCTGGTTATGTTCGGTTAGCCGGGACGCGATGCCGTGCGTGGGTCTACGCGCTCCGCTCCGCGTCGCGGCTAAACGGGGATGGTATCGAGTAGCTTTCGTTCCCACGCGGGAGCGCGGGTTCGAGAGGCTCATTTCACCACATTGACATTCAACTTCACTTCGTGAACCGTCGGATGGCCCTGATACATCGCCGTGGCACGGGCGACCAAGTTCGCCACGTTAACCGGCATGGCCCCCGCTTTGACGATCAATTTCGTCTCATCCTTGCCGGCGGGGATGACGGCGTCGGCGATGGTAAATCCCTTCGCGCCGGCGGGTAGAACGACTTGCACTTTGAACTCGCCCTCGTAACCGAATTGCCGCGCGACACGCACCACGATCTCGGCTTCCTTGCTCGTCTTGACCGAGACGTTGGGCGTGGAGAGCGACAGCAAGGCCAATGTTTTCGGCAGAATCGTCAGCGTCACCGGAGCGGAGGGTAGGACGACGAGCGTGTTGGGCTTCTGCTTGGCCATCGGATCTTTGTTGTAGGGCATCTGTGTTTGCGAGCGCAACACGAGAGTATAGTTGCCCGGCGGTACGTTGGCCGGAACGTTGATGGGAAGCGAGCCTTCGTTCGCGTTGGCGGCGATGGTGATGGGCTGATTGTTATTGATCGTCAATCCCTTGGGTAACTCGGTTGGGATCGCCTGCACGGTCAACGGCGTTTTGAAGTCTGGCGAGATGCGCGTCAATTTCACCTTGAGCGTCCCTTTGTCGCCTTGAACGATGGTCGGCTTATCGAGAGTGGGAGCGAGACTGTAGGGCGCGCCGGGCCTCACCGCCAACATCAAGGTGCGATCGATGCGGCTGATGGTGGGGATGTTTTGTCCTTGGGGCATCGGCCAAACGATGCTGGCCGAGCGCGCTGAGCGCACCACTTTTTTACCTTGAATCGTCGTTGTTCCGAGAATCTTGATCTGCCCCGTCCACGTCGCCGCGGTGGGAGCGGCGGAGACGACGAAGCGCGATTCCCTCAAGTCGCCGCCAACCGTCTGCGGCGCGATGCTCACGCCAGGCGGCAATCCCTCGGCAGTGATGGCGATGTCGCCGACGAAGCCGTCCTGTCGCAGTGCAAAGATCGTGAACGATTCTTGACTGCCAGCCAGCACCGTCGTGGCGGCGGGGCGATATTCCCCCGTGGCCAAGGCGACGAGATGAAAGTCCGGCTTCGGAGCGGTGATGCGGACGCGATAGAAGTGGCGCGGCTCGGCTATCGTGTCCGCCAAGCGGCTGCTGACCATCAGTTGATACTTGCCGTCGGCGGGAGCCACGAAGCGATACGATTGCGGATCTTCGCTGCGCATGTAAAACTTGCGACTAATTATATCTTGATTGTCGTCGGATTCTTTCAGGTCGGCCTTGTCGGTGCGAAGCATGAAATAGGTGAACGTCGGCGCGCCCTGCCGATCGCTGATAATCTCGATGTTGTAAGTGTCGCCCTTTTTGGCGGTGAAAGTGTACCAATCGCGGTCGCGCAGTTTTTCGATGTGTCCGGCAATCTCGCACGGCAGCGAAACGACCTGCGCCGTTTCCGGTGTCTCATTGTTGCCGTTGTCGAGAACGACCGGAGCGGCGGCGAGACCGATCAAGAACGGATTGGAAGAGCCGCTCGCATTTCGCAAACGATACTCGAAGCCGTCGAGTCCCGCCATCTTCGGGTCGATGGAACCGCTGAAGGTCAATAGGCCTCCTTCGTTCGTTCCTTGGGGCGCGGGAGGCGCGGTTATGTTCAGAGTGATTTTCTCCAGCACCCGATCGCCCACGAGAGCCGACGGATCGAGCTTCCCTCCCGGTAGATTGCGGCCGTAAACGGTGACGTTGGTCGTCTTCCCCGCCTCAATGGCGCATGGGAAGATCGCATCGATCCACGGCGCGGTACTTAGCGACAGGCGATAAAAATGCTCGGCAGTCCCCTGCGTGTGCGTGAAGTGGTACAAACGAACAAAATAATCGCCGTCTTCGGACAGCGTGTAATCGGCGACGGCGTCGTTGCCGTTGTAATCGCGGCCGGAGGTCAGTTGTCTCCCTTTGGCGTCGTAGAGTTCGAGTCCGGGGTGAAAGCGACTGTCGATGCTGGAAGCGAGACAACTCAACACGATGCGCTGGCCCTTTTTCCCGCTGAAGACGTAGTAATCGACATCGGTGGGATTGGCCATCGAGCCGTCGATTGTCGCATCGATCGTGACGCGCTGGGCCTGATCCACGTCGTTGTTCGGTTCCTTTTCGAGTATCTCGTTGAGATCGCCGGCGACGAATGCGCGCGGATTGCTGACGCCCCACCGATTGACGAAGCGAACGTCGTGAATGCCGAGGGGCACATTGGGAGCAAGCGTCACTTTGAAACGGCTCACCACGGGCTTGGCCATGCCGGGCTTGGGCTTTTTGGTCTTGGGATCGGGAGGCGGAGGCGGGGGAGTCGGCCCCGCAATTGGCTCGGCCTTGATGCCGGGATGACTGAACAACAGCTGTTCGGGTTCTTCGAGATCGGTGCCGGTGAAGGTGACCTCGACGCTGGTACCGACCTTCGCGCCTGGAGGCATGACGGTCATCAAGCGTGGAGTGGGAAGATTGGAGCCGGCCTGCCGCTGGGCATGAACGGGTCGGGCCAAAAGCGCGCCGACACCGGCGAGCAAGACGATCCCAGCGCGACGGATTGTCGGCATGGAACGAAGGTTCGTCATCATCGCGGATCTCTCCTGAAAATACGGAATCCGAAAAATCGGTCGGCGGGGCACTCTGGCAGGCAGCAACGCTGCTAACGGTGGGAGTTCGAGTTCACCGGAAAGGGGGAAGACCAGCGATACCCTCGAACACTAATGGCATCGTAAACACTGACGCGGCGACGGTCAAGGATTTCTTTTCATCTTTTGTGCGGCGAGTTGGACGTCGGTAAAAAACGAAACCGCTCGACCATCGCCTTGACCCTCGCCGTCTCTGTGCGATAATCCGAAGGGAACGGGAATCCATTTGGCGAGTTGGAACATGCTCAAACTACTGAATTGTCCCCAAGGGCATTATTGGGAGAAGGCCAGCGCCAACGGCGAGGACGTTTCGGAGACCTGCCCGACCTGCGGTAGGGCTGCCGAGTCGCTGCCCTCGTTCGACTTGGCTCCTTCCGAAGAAACCGTGCCCGAACCTATCGAGCCGCCTTCTCCGCCGCCATTGCGCGATGCTTCGGGCCGACCCGTGGTCGCCGGGTACGAAATGGTTCAAGAGCTTGGCAGAGGTCCAACGGGTGTCTTTCTGTATCGCGCGCGGCAGCTGGTCGTAAACCGTCCGGTATTGCTGAAAGTCGTGTTCGCCAAGGAAGATCCCGGGCAACTCGCCTGGGGATGTCTGCGCAACGAGGCGTCCGCGCTGGGACGGCTCGATCATCCGAATATCGTTCAAATCCACGACGCCGGCGAGCGGGATCGGCAACTGTTCTACAACGCCGTTGAAGATGTCGAGGGATCGTCGTTGGCCGAACGAATCGATGGGAAACCGTTGCCGTTGCGCGAGGCGTTGGCTCTCGTGGAGACACTGGCGCGGGCCGTCCATCGAGCGCATCGCCAGAATATCCTCCATCGCAACTTGAAACCGTCCTGCATTCTGTTCCCAAACACCGAAGGCGAGAAGGGCGGGGCGATTCTGCCGATCGAAGCGTGTCGGGGCGTGAAGATCACCGACTTTGGTTTGGCGCGTAAGGCGGTTGACGGCGATCCCTCCGATGTGGAGTTGCAAGGCGAGTTGCCGTGCTGGCTTTCCCCGGAGCAAGCCTGGGGTCGCGCAAAGGACATCGGCCCGGCCACCGATGTGTATGCCTTGGGAGCGATTCTCTACCACGCACTGACGGGCAGACCGCCGTTCCAAGAGGCCACGGTTTCCGAGACGCTCGATGCCATCCAATGCCGCGAACCGCCTCGTTTGCCACATCAGCCTCGCGATGTCTCGGCGATCTGTTTCAAGTGTCTCGCCAAGCAGCCGCGCCGCCGCTACGACTCCGCGCTGGCGTTGGCCGAAGACCTCCGCCGTTATCTCGAAGGGCGTCCGATCGAGGCACGCTTTGTCGGGAACAACGAGCGCCTGGGCAAGTGGCTGCGTCGCAATCGCCGCGGCATCGCGCTGATGCTTTTCGGCCTCGCGTTGGGCGGATGCCTGGTTTGGATGGTGGCGGCTCGTAAACCCTCCGTCTCAAGCTCATCGTCGTCCGATACGAACGATGGACAGAAGCTCGCGCAGATGACGTTGGATTTGCAGAAGATCATCAAGCAACGGGATAATGCCGAGTACCTGAGCAATCTCTTCTTGGCCCAGCGGACTACCGAAGGTGAAGCGACGCGCTCGCAAGAATTGCTCACGCGATGCCCGCAGTCGCTGCGTCATTGGGAATGGCACTACTGGCGCGGTCGGTTGGCGGGCACTCTGCAAACCGCTGAGTTCGACGCGGACATGCCGATTCTTTGTGCCCAGGTAAGTCAAGACGGCCGCTATTTGGCCGCCGGAGGAGGCAGCGAATCCGACGGCGGCCTACCGGCGGCGCGCGGCGAAGTCTATGTATGGGACTTGGAAAGTCGCAAACTCTTTTGGCATTGGAAATTCGCCGAGCCGGTGCGCAGCCTTGCCTTCGACCGCAACGAAGGATTGGCCATCGTTTGTAGTCTTGAGGAGGGCAACCTTGGCGGCACGGTTCTCCTGCGCGATCTGAGGGCCAATAACCCTCGCTTTCGACCGCACTCATTCGCTAACGCCAAACCTATCTCCACGACGATCTCTTCCAATTCGGAAATCATGGTGGTGATGACCGACGACGCACGGCTGCATTTGTTGCGCTGCGATAATGGAGTCGAGGTCGGAAACCATGCGATCCCGACGGAAGCGCGCATTCCGCGCGAATGGCTGGGGCGCTTGGTGACGTGGAATGAATCGCCAAACCGGATAAAAATGGCGTTGATAACCCCCGATGGCGGCCGAGCCTTGGTCTTGGAGAATGCGCGATTTCCCACGCAACCGGACGTGCTGGAGAGCAGCTTCACCACGCTTTATCTCTCTCTCGCCTCCGACCCAAATGGATTACACTTAGCACTGGGAGCCAACGATCGTCTCATCCATCTATACGATCCGCGCGCTTCACGACCGGCGCGGGTACTCAGCGGTCACCGGAGCGCTGTTACCGGACTTTCGTTTAGCGACGATGGCAAACGTCTCGTCAGCTGCGGGCAAAATGGCACGGTGCGGATTTGGGACGTGGAAAACGGCTTCGAACTGCTGGCGCTCCCCGGCTATCCATCTGCCTCTGGCGTTCTCTTTCATTCCACTCCGAATGGGTTCGGTGCCGATCGTGCAACCCAGCCGGAGCGGCTTTTCATCGTTCACGAAAAGAAAGTGACGATGCTCCACCCTCCTCCACATCTGGATCGCGTATTGGGAAGGTAATCGACGGATACTTGGTTAACGGGTCTTTTTTATCCTTTTAGCGAGAGGCACAACCTTATGGCAGTGAAGAAGATTTTGATGTTGGTCGGCGATTACGTCGAGGATTATGAAGCCATGGTTCCGTTTCAGGCGCTGTCGATGGTCGGCCACACCGTTCACGCGGTTTGTCCCAACAAAGAGGCGGGGGAGAGAGTGCGCACCGCCATCCACGATTTCGAGGGCGATCAAACGTACAGCGAGAAACGCGGCCACGATTTCACGCTCAACGCCAATTTCGCCGATGTGCGTCCGGAATCCTACGATGCCCTGGTGTTACCCGGCGGCCGCGCTCCGGAGTATCTGCGCCTGAACGAAGACGTGTTGCGCATCGTGCGCCACTTTGCCCAGACGAACAAACCCCTGGCCGCCATTTGTCACGGCGCGCAGCTGCTTGCCGCCGCGGGCGTATTGCGGGGGCGGAGTTGCTCGGCCTATCCCGCCGTTGCTCCCGAAGTGGTGAGCGCCGGAGGGAAGTGGGTCGATGTCGGCTTCGACCGCGCGCACACGGACGGTTCTCTCGTCACCGCCGCCGCCTGGCCGGCCCATCCCCAATGGCTGGCACGCTTCCTCAGCCTGCTGGGCACGCACATTGAACTATAGATATTGCCTATATCTCTATCGGGAAAGATTCTCATGCACGTTTGCTTGTTCGACATCGACGGAACCCTGATCGCCAGCGGCGGCGCGGGCAAGGCCGCCCTCGAAGCAGGGTTGGCCGAAGAGTTCGGCGTCCCCCTCCAACTCGACAAACTCCAACTGAGCGGTCGCACCGACCGATCCATTCTGGTCGATCTCTTGCGCCACCACGCCCTCGACGACACGCCGGAACATTACGCTCGTCTGCGCGATGCGTATCTCCGTTCGTTGCCGCGCTTCTTGCACGCCGGACGCATCTTGCCCGGCATCGCCGCACTGCTGAGCCATCTCGAGGAACGCGACGATGTTGCCGTCGGCCTGCTCACCGGCAATGTCCGCGCCGGCGCAGCGGTCAAACTCGGCTTCTTCGGACTGGCCGAACACTTCGCCTTCGGCGGCTACGGCGATCTCCATCTCGACCGAGACGACGTGGCGCGGGAAGCGCTCGGCGAGGTGCGAAATCGCTTGAATGGTTCGATTCGAGAGGAGAACATTTGGGTCATCGGGGATACCCCCTTGGACGTGCGCTGCGCGCGTGCAATCGGCGCGCGTGCGGTAGCGGTGGCTACTGGCTGGCACAGCGCGGAGGAATTGGCCGCGAGTCATCCCGACTTGCTGTTCGAGGATTTATCCGACCCCGCTCCGCTGTTGGCCGAGTGGGAATCGTGACGTTGCCATCGTTCACAATCCAAAAGAAATTCAATTCCCTATTTGGTTGGAATCGACGGCGACTCCGTCGTGCCAACCGGAGGTGGCGATGTAATTGTTGTACTCCGCCGTGCCGGGAGCGATGCCCTTGCGGATGCCGCGCACCGAGCCGTCGCCCATGCAGAATTGAATGACCCCCGTGTGCTTGCTGTTGAACTCGAAGATGCCGGTGGAACCCGTCGACGCCGTCCCGTAAGCGGTTGGCAGCGAACCGACGCCAATCCAGGCGGGTGCGAACAATCGCGGGCCATACGCGAAGTCGTCGAGCCATTCGCCGAACATCAGCGTGTTGCTCGCTCCATCGCCCGATGTCAGTTGAGTTAGACTGATGGAAGAACGATTGCAAAACAATCCGGCATAACGATCGACCGAGGAATCGTTGACGTATCCGCCATAGCCGGCGACGCCCACATAGCTGGTGCGTCCGAGGTCCGCTCCACCCTGGTCGATGCCGAAACCTCCAACGAACAGATCGAAACCTTGGGGAGTGCGGAATGTCTGCGTCAGAATGTCCGTCATGCGCGTGTTGGAATAGGGATTGTCCGAGGGGCAGAGATAGGTTTTGATGCGCATTTGAGCGGCGGCGCGGGCGGAGGCATAGTTCCACCAAGGCGGATAAACGGCCGTCAGATTGAGGTAATCGCTAGGTAGATCGCGCATCAGCGCACGGTAGAGATTGTCTTGCTCGATGTAGGGCAGGAGGTAGACGAGGACGCCGGCGAACTGGGTATCGAAAGGCGGCACGCCGCGTCCGATGTCGGGATAGGGGCCGAGTTGGCCGGGAGGTAGAACGCCTGCCACTCCAGCATAGTTATGGGCCGACAGGCCGATTTGTTTCAGATTGTTGCGACACTGAGCGCGGGCTGCCGATTCCCGTACCTTCTGGATAGCCGGTAAAAGCAGTCCAATGAGAATGGCGACGATGGCCATGACGACGAGTAATTCGATGAGAGTGAACGCGGAACGCCGAACGACCTGGACCATGTACGGTTCCTCAAACGGAGTCAATCGAGATCGCCTTCCCAGGACGGGGATGAGCGCGGACCCTACCCGACGCCGAGACAAAGGGCTAAGAATCGATGGGACGTTGAACTATCGGTTCGCAAGACGGCGAATCGTGCGGAGAGGTATACGGAGCCTGAGCGGCAACGACGCGAGTCTGTGGTTCAAGCTAGAAATCTCCCAGAAAGATATGGCGTTAATCCATTACTTCGGACACTATACAGGGGACCGAGAACCATCGCAAGAAAAAAATGAACGAATTGTCATTTTTTTCAAAAAAGATCGAACGGAGAGTGGGAGGCATGCGTCTCTTGCTGACGGGAGCGAGCGGACAACTGGGGAGCTATCTGCTGCGCGAGTGCCTGAGCCAGAGCATCGCCGTTGTCGCCTGGAGCGGGAGACGGAGTGGTGAGTCATTTGGCTACCCCTTGCGTCCGGTCGATTTAACCGATCCGGATGCCGTTGCCGACGCATTCCGGGAGGCCGCTCCGTCGGTGGTCCTCCATGCTGCCGCCTTGGCTCGTGCCTCCGAATGCCGGGCCGAGCCGCGGCGCGCCGAGCAGATTAACGTCCACGCTACTGCCCGCCTCGCCGAGTTGGCCGAACGAGCGAAGATTCCTCTGCTTCACATCTCCAGCGATATGGTGTTCGACGGTGGATACGCTCCCTATCGTGAAGGAGACGCCGTTTGCCCTCTCTCGATCTACGGGGCCACCAAGGTCGAATCCGAGCGAGCCGTTCTAGCCTCGCCTCGCCACACCGTCGTGCGATTGCCGTTGCTCTTTGGCCCATCGCTGACCGACCGTCCGACTTTTTTCGACGCTCAACTAAAGGCGTTGCGTCTGTGCGAGTCCATCGGTTTGTTTTATGACGAATGGCGAACGCCTCTCAGTTACTTCGTCGCCTCCCGCTCGCTCTTGGCCCTGGCCGATTCGCCGCCCGGTGGAGTCTTGCACATGGGAGGGCCGGAGCGACTGAGCCGATTCGAGATGGGACAGCGCCTGGCGGCTTTCTTGGGATGCGGCGACCAAGCGATGAAGGCGATATCCCGGACGGATCTTCCCGATGTCGAGCCGCGTCCCGCCGATCTCGCCCTCGATTCATCGCACTGGCGCGGGCTTTATCCGCGTCAACCGTGGCCGAGCTACGAAGCGGCTCTGGCACAATTCCATTTCACCGAAGGACGGGAGCATACCCTAACATGAATCAACGCGGTGTCGCTCTGGTGACGGGTAGCGGCAAGAAGCGCATCGGCTGGCACGTTGCCTCCGCTCTCGCCGAGCGCGGCTACAACGTCGTGGTCCACTATCGTACCTCGGCGCGAGAGGCCGAGGAAACGGCGGATGCCTTGAGGCAGCGCGGCGTCGAAACGATGACTTTGCAGGCCGATTTATCCGACGAAACGGAGGTTCAAAGCCTCTTTGGCGAGATTCGCACTCGATTCGACCGGCTCGATGTCTTCGTCCATTGTGCCGGGGTTTGGAACAAAAAACCTCTGGAAGCCGTCGAGGCTGCCGACGTTCGCCACAATTTCGAGGCAAACGTCCTCAGCACGTTTCTCTGCGCCCGCGCGGCCGGTCTGATGATGGTACGGCAAGAAAACGGCGGCTGCATCGTAACGCTGGGCGATTGGGCCGTAGTCCGACCCTATCTCGATTATCCCGCCTACTTCGCCTCCAAGGGTGCCATCCCGACACTGACGCGCTGTCTGGCCGTCGAATTGGGCACGCGCAATCCGCGCGTGCGCGTCAACTGCGTCGAACCGGGGCCGGTGATGCTACCGCCCGATCTTCCCGAAAACGAACGCCGCGAAGCGATCGCCGCCACTCTGGTTCAACGCGAAGGCACGCCCGACCACATCGCCCGCGCCGTGCTGGCGCTGATCGACAACGATTTCATCGCCGGCGTCAGCCTACCCGTCGATGGCGGCAGAGCGATATTCGCCGGTGGTAAATAGATAATGGTCTCCCCTTACACGATACGTCGGAACCTCGACTCCTCTCAGCGCCCGGTGCCTAGGATGGGGGCAAGCCGCTTGCCCGAATATCTCACCGCGGAGATCAGAGGGATTGCAGAGAGAATATAAAAGTGCGATCTGCAAAAGTTCAAGCTCATTGGGAGCCGAGCGTGGGTGCCGCGCCGTGATGCGAGGACGAGGTACTTAACTCTCTTCTCTCTTTCTTCCGCTGCGCTCTCCGCGTTCTCTGTGGCGCGCAATCCGTGCTAGAAGTCGATGCGTTGGAGGCGATGATTTTCAGTATCGACGACGTGAACGCGGCCTCGGCTGTCGATGGCCAAGGCCCACGGATTGTGCAGCCGACCGGGAGCGTGGCCGGGACCGCCCCAACAACCCAGCGTCTCGCCCGTCGCCGTGAACTTCTGGACTCGATTGTTGCCGTTCTCGACGACATAGAGGATGCCGCTTTTGTTGAACGCCAGATCGTAAGGATATTTGAGTTGTCCCGGCTCCGCGCCGGAGACGCCCCAACAGCGTACCAACGTCCCTTGGCGCGTAAAGACTTGAATGCGATCGTTGCAGGCATCGGCGACGTAGAGGTTGCCGTCCGGCCCCCAAGCGAGGGCGCGGGCGCGCGAAAACTGTCCCGGCTCGGTCCCAGCGCTGCCCCAGCAACGCAAGAATCGACCGACGGCATCGAAAACGCTGATTCGCTGGTTCTGTCCGAACTCGGCCACATAGAAATTGCCCTCTTCATCCTCAACGACATCGCTGACGTAGCCGAGTTGCCCCACCGCCGTTCCGCTCTCGCCGCCGATCTTGCGGAGTTCGACTCCGGTGGGGGAATAGACGCGGAAACAGTTGTAGTGCGAGTCGCTGACGATCAAGTTGCCGTCGCGGGCCACGCTCAAACCACTAGGGCGACCGTTGCGATAATCCGGCGTCGTCCAGGTTGGACCGAGATAGTGACCGTCGCGGTCGTACACTTGGATGCGCGCGGTGAAATCGACGATATAAAGTCGATCGTCGGCATCAATGGCCGCAGCTCGGGGGCGCACCATGTCGCCGTTCTGTACTCCTCGTCGCCCCCACACCAATTCGGGGTAAGTCGGATCGCCTCCGCAGCCGAGCAGAGTCGGTAACAGCAGTGCGACGGCGAGTCGAGAGACAACGGAACGCACGAATATCGCACTCCAAGGCGAAGGATTCCTCCGATCGTGGGCCGGTCTTCGCCTTGCCGGAAGCGAAGGCGAGAATGGCCTTGTCGCAGATGGTTTCCATTCTACAATAAGCCCCTTCTCGGAGTCGAGCATTCCGAAGGGTTGAATCCAGTATTTTGAGTTTACAGCGCGGTCGCGCAGGAGGTAATCAATGGGGAGTCGGCGTCGCGGCAGCGGAAGGCGAAAAGTGGGTCGCAAGAAACGGCGCATGCGCGCCCGCATTCGCCACCGCAAATAATCGGCGATTCGTGCTTCCGAAGTTGTCTTCAGCTTGCTCCTTCCGCCAAGCGTGGAGGACGCGCGATCTCGTAACCTCGTTCCCACGCGGAGCGTGGGAACGCACGTCCGGACGCTCCGCGTCCCGTATTCCACGTCTCGCACCGCCGAGCGATGAAGCCTGCGTTCCCGCGCTCCGGCGTGGGAACGAGAGACAACTCCGCGCGCTCTCATGCTTCGGCGATCAATACCACGGTCGAGAACGCCACCACGGGATAGGTCGAGCCTACTTCGATGCGTTGGCCTTCGTCGAGGCCGACGATGTCGCGCGGCGAGATAAGTGCCGTATCGACGACGCGATGCCACGGACGGCCTTGGGGCGCGGGTGGGATGCGAAACGCCAACGTCTCGGTCCAAGCGTTAAAAGCCATGTAGATGTCTCGATCCGGCTCGCGATTGGTGCGGCGACCGTCGAGAACCAGAGCGAGACTGCGGCTCCACGCTGAGAAGTCTGGCTTGAAGGGAATCACGCCGTGCCAAATCACATCGGATCCCCACAGGAAATTCCTTCGACGTAGGGCGGGATGACGCTTCCGCAGAGCGATCATCTCGCGCGTGAAGCGTAGGAATCCGGCATTGCGTTCGGCCAGCGACCAATCGATCCACGAGAGTTCGTTGTCTTGACACCAAGCGTTATTATTGCCGTTCTGTGTGCGGAGAAACTCGTCGCCGGCCATTAACATCGGTACGCCCTGCGACAGCAAAAGCGTGGCGAGCAGGTTCCGCGCTTGACGTTGGCGCAGGGCGAGAATCTTGGCGTCCCCGGTCGGTCCCTCGACGCCACAGTTCCAGCTGTAGTTTTCCCCGCAGCCGTCGCGCTCGTCCTCTCCGTTGGCCCGATTGTGTTTTTGGTTGTACGACACCAGATCCCAGAGAGTAAAGCCATCGTGACAGGTGATGAAATTGAGCGAATGGCGCGGTTGCCGTCCGGAGCGTTCGTAGAGATCGGAACTGCCGCACAGCCGCGTCGCCAATTGTCCCACCATGCCCGGTTCGCCGCGCCAGAAACGGCGAACGTGATCGCGGTACATGCCGTTCCACTCCGACCAACGCCGCCCGTAAGGAAAGCCGCCTACCTGATACAAGCCTGCCGCGTCCCACGGTTCGGCGATCAACTTCGTGTCGGTCATCACGCCTTCCTCGGCGATCATCTCGACGATGGGCGGATCGACCATCACGCGCCCCAAGAAATCGCGTCCCATGACGGAAGCGAGATCGAAGCGCAGGCCATCGACGTGCATGTCAGCCACCCAGAAACGCAAACAGTTGAGGATGAGGTTGCGCACGACGGGATGGTTGCAGTTGACGGTATTGCCGCAGCCGGAGAAGTTGAGATATTTTCCCTCTGGAGTGAGCATGTAATACAGATGATTGTCGAGACCGCGAAACGAGTAGGTTCGACCGCGTTCGTCCCCCTCGCCCGTGTGGTTGAACACCACATCGAGATAGACTTCGATTCCGGCGTCGTGGAAAGCGCGGACCATCTCGCGGAACTCGGTGACTTGTCCGTGATCCTTCCCCGTGGCGGCGTAGGCAGCCTTGACCGCCGCGAACGCGACGCTGTTATATCCCCAAAAATTGCGCAGGCGCTCGCCGGTGTCGGGATTGCGAAACGGGCAGTCGCACTCGTCGAACTCGTGAACGGGCAGCAACTCGACGGCGGTAACTCCGAGCGAGACGAGGTAGGGGATTTTATCGACCACGCCGGCAAAGGTTCCGGGATGAGCGACCAGGGAGTTCGGGTGACAGGTGAAGCCGCGAACGTGCAATTCGTACACGATCGTATCTTCGAGCGGCGTCAACGGCGGCGCGTCTTCCCCCCAATGGAAGGGACGACGAAGATACACGCTTCGCCGCGCGGAGCAGCGCATCGAGTCCGGCTCGTGCGATTCGCCCCACGACGAGCTATCGGACAAGGCGGTCGCCGAGGGATCGAGCAGTACGATGGACGGATCGAAACGATGCCCCAAACCGCGCGGCCCCTCGACGCGCCAACCGTAGGTGAAGGCGGACGGCAGACCGGCGACGAGAATGTGCCAATGGTCGCCGGTTCGATTGCGCCGCCGATCCAACGGTACTTCGGCAATCGTTTGAAGGCCGTCGAGCGGATAGACTACCAGAGTGACGGAGGTGCCATTGCGACAGAGGAGAGCGAAGTTAACGCCATCGGGCATTGCCGAGGCGCCGAGCGGCAAGCATTTGCCGCGAGCGATTCGCAGAGAAAGCATCGTTTCGTCTTTCGGTTCGTGGCACGGTGGAGCCGATCCGAGCGTTGCGACAACTCTCGGCAAGCTCATGGTTTGAAGATAGACCAGACGCGGTAAGGTTGGCAAGGTCGATCCGAGACCCTCGAAGCGTCTTATCGTCCGTTCGGCACGACCGGGAATGGGACAAAATCGGCGACTTGCGAAACTTTTCGACAATTCGTCTGGAAAATGTAAAAACCTTCGTTACAATTAACTGGGTAGGGAGGTTGGTCCACGCCATTCTCTCGAACCGCTGGCTTCACTTTTTTTACTGCCGTCCTCGTGGGAGGATGGTCCCATTGAAGTCCGCAACTTTAACCGCATTCGCAAGGTTTAATTTCTTTCAACGGCATACTGCGTAAGGGCTTGTCCTGGTAAACCGGCGGCTGAGGCTGCCGAATGCTCACGCCCATCCTCGGCGGCTGACGCGGTACGCCAAACACACCGGAGGAATCCAACATGGCCGTCGCTCGCGGCGACGAGGGAGCGGGGAACATGACCCGCAGACGAACGATTCGACGTACTACCGATTCGGCGGCGTCTCCCCCGCCGCAATCCACCCCTCCCCCAAATTACACTCCGCCGCGCGGCAATCCCGCGCTGCGGCTGGACGATCTCTACCGGCTGCCGATGCCGAAATTGTTCGCCTTGGTCGAGCAAGAGGGCATCGCCGAACACACCGGAATGAATCGCGCCCAGATGATCGTCGCCGTCGTGCGCCGCCAGATTGAACGCGGCGAAATCGTCCGCGGCTCCGGCACGCTCGAAGTCTTGCCCGATGGCTACGGATTCCTCCGCAGCGCCGCGCACAACTATCTCGCTTCTCCCGAAGACATTTACGTCTCCCCCAGCCAGATTCGTCGCCTCGGATTGCGCACCGGGTTGGTCGTCGAAGGACCGATCCGTCTGCCCATCGAAGGACAGGAAAACTTCGCCCTCATGCAGGTCGAAGTCGTCAACGGTCATCCGCCGGAAGAGAAGTCGCGGCCAACGGTCTTCGAGGATTTGACGCCGCTCCACCCCAATCGCCGTCTCGTCCTGGAGACGACCGGCGACGAGATGCCCACCCGCGTCATCGACCTCGTGACCCCCATCGGTAAAGGTCAGCGCGGCCTAATTGTCTCGCCGCCCCGCGCGGGTAAGACGGTCCTGCTGCAAAAAATTGCCCTGGCCCTCAAGAAGAACCATCCCGAGTGTTATTTAATTGTATTGCTCATCGACGAACGGCCCGAAGAAGTCACCGACATGGTTCGCACCGTGGCCGGACCCAACGCCGAAGTCGTTGCCAGCACCTTCGATGAACCGTCCTCGGAACACGTCCACGTCAGCGAGATCGCCCTGGAAAAAGCCAAGCGTCTCGTGGAAGACGGGCGCGACGTGGTCATTCTGCTCGATTCCGTCACCCGCCTCGCCCGCGCTCACAACACCGAAGCGCCCTCCGGCGGCAAGCTGTTGTCCGGCGGTCTCGATTCGAATGCGATGCAAAAGCCTAAACGCTTTTTTGGAGCGGCACGCAACATTGAGGAAGGCGGCTCGCTGACCATTCTGGCCACCGCCCTCATCGACACCGGCTCACGCATGGACGAAGTGATCTTCGAGGAGTTCAAGGGCACGGGCAACATGGAACTCCACCTGGATCGCCGACTCGTCGATAAACGCGTCTGGCCCGCCATCGACATCAACCGCTCCGGAACCCGCAAGGAAGAGTTGTTGATGCACCCCGATGAGGTCGATCGCGTCCGCGCTCTCCGTCGCGTCCTCGCCGACATGCACCCCGTCGAGGCAATGGAGTTGGTCGTGAACCGCATGCGCAAGACGAAATCGAATGCGGAATTCTTGCTGAGCATGAACATGAGTTAACTCTTCTCGTTCCCACGCTCCGCGTCTTTCGGGACGCGGAGCGTCTGGACGCGCGTTCCCACGCGGAGCGTGGGAACGAGGGAGTCTATCACCATCGACACCAACGATACCCCCCTCGTCCGTCTCGCCCATTTCAGCGACATCCACGTCTCTGCGCCCATTCGTTCGTGGCGACCGCGCGATTGGTTCAACAAACGCATGTCGGCATGGATCAATCTTCGCCTTCTGGGTCGAGGCAAACGCTTTCGTCATACCGAACGCATTCTGACCGCGTTGCGCGAGGAGGTACGGCAGCGAGGCTATCATCGTCTCCTTTTTTCCGGCGATGCCACGACGATGGGGTTCGAGGAAGAGGTTCACAGCGCGGCGCGCTTGCTGGGCGTGGGAAATGAGGCTTTTAGGGGTCTGGCGGTGCCAGGCAATCACGATTACTGTACCGCTTCCGCCGTGCGAGGAGGCCACTTCGAGCGGATTTTCGCCCCTTGGCAGCAAGGCGAACGCATCGGCAATGACGTCTATCCGTTTGCTCAACGCGTCGGGCATTTGTGGTTGATCGGCGTCAACTCCTCGACGGCCAATCGACTGTATTGGGACGCGCGGGGGAGAGTTGGATCGAAACAGCTCGAACGACTGGAAAAGCTCCTCGACCAACTGGAGCCAGGACACCGCATTCTCATCACTCACTATCCCATTTGTCTGGCCGAGGGAAAACCGGAAGGCGTTTTCCACGGTCTGCGCGATCTGAACGACCTGCTCTCCGTGGCTAAAAACGGTGGCGTCACGCTATGGCTGCACGGCCATCGCCACGAACATTATCACCATCCGCACTCCGAATACGCGCCATTCCCCGTCATCTGCGCCGGTAGCGCCACCCAACGCGGATTGTGGTCTTATAGCGATTACGTCATTGAAGGCTCGCACCTGCACGCGGTTCAGCGCGTTTTCGATGAGGAGCGCGGAGCATTCCGCGAGGGCCGCGTTTTCGAGATTCAGCTCTCGGCGAACCGGCAGCGTTAGCTGCCGGGTGGTGGGGAGCTAACCCGGCAGCTAACGCTGCCGGTTCGCCGGGGGATGCAGTTCACCCGGCAGCTAACGCAGCCGGTTCGCCGGGGGATGCAGTTCACCCGGCAGCTAACGCTGCCGGTTCGCCGGGGGATGCAGTTCACCCGGCAGCTAACGCTGCCGGTTCGCCGGGGGATGCAGTTCACCCGGCAGCTAACGCAGCCGGTTCGCCGGGGGATGCAGTTCACCCGGCAGCTAACGCAGCCGGTTCGCCGGGGGATGCAGTTCACCCGGCAGCTAACGCAGCCGGTTCGCCGGGGATATGCTGTCCACCCGGCAGCTAACGCAGCCGGTTCGCCGGGGTTAGCGCGTTGCCTGCCATTCGAGGCCGAGGTTGGTCAGCTTCTCGCGCTTGGCCAACACTTCCCACGGCGAGCCAGCGTGATCCTTGATGATCTTGTCGAGCAGCTTGTGCCCCTCCTTGGCGAACTTCTTGCCGGCGCTGTCGCCTTGCAGCTTGGCTTGCGAGGCGAGTTTCCAGCCGGATTGCAATTCGGGATCGCGCGGCGGGAGTTCCTTCCGCATCGAGCCGAGCATCGACTGATACTCGAAGAGATACGCATATTCCAGTTGCATGCGGGCATGGATGTAATCGTAATTCGCCTGCCAGCGTTTGTTCTCGGCTTCCCTGGCCTCGACGACTTTCGGATCGCGTAAGTCGTTTAAGGCGTCGTCGATGGCGCGCATGAGTAAGGCGACCCGGCGTTCGTCGTTCTCGACGCGCGTCTTGAATTGATTCTCGACGTTTCCTCCCCCAACGGGGGCGCGATAGCCGTCGCGGAGGACGTTCAACTGAACGCCGATCTTCGAGCGCATCACGCTGATGTCACCGCTCAACTCTTTGGGGCCTTGGGAGGGATAAATGGCCCAGAGAACGGCGCGAGCGTTCTTGATCGCTTTGCGCAGGGGCGATTCGGGATTGGGCACGTCACCCTGATACTTTTTGAGCGCCTCGACGGAGAAGGGGGGCAGCGCATCGTAGCGAATGGCCAATTCGTGCGTCACCTTGATCGGCGGGGCACCGGCTTGGCTGAGAACGGATTCGATCAGCATCTTGTTGATGGAGACGCTAGCGGGAGGAGCGGCGAGCGCGGCGATGGGGCTGGGTGGCGATGCTTCCTTCGGATCGTAAGCGTCGTTGCCTTCCGCTTCCTTGCCGGTCAGCCGTGAGACCTGTTCGAGCTTGCGCTTGCCCAATTCTTTTTTCATGTGCTCATTGACCACTTCGACCCAGCGCTCCAACGGTAACGGCTTCTTCGGGTCATTCTGAATCTTGCCGTTGCCCAAACCCGACGCCGTCTCCCTCATGGAGTCTAGGAAAATGCCCATCGGGTAATCGTCGGAAGCATAGGAGCGTTGCTTGGCAATGCACGACGACCAGACTTGCACGCCGGCCGGCGGAGCCTTCAACAGGGCATCGAGTTTCTCTCCCATCTCGTCGCCGCCGGGCCGTTCTTGCCCGATGGTCGGATTGAAGCGATTCACGTCCAGCACCAATACCTTTTGTCTCGCCTTGCACTTGGCCAGCTGGTCGTAGAACCACTTCAGGGGAATCATCGTGTCGGCCCGGTCCAATTCGCCTTCGATGGGAGCGAGATACACATCGTCACCCAGCTCGACGGAATGGCCGACGAAGAAGACCACGACGCGATCCTGAGCGCGCGAGGTTTCGAGAAAAGCCGTCAATGACTTTTCGATCACGGATTTCGTCGGTGCGCGCGGATCGCCGTCCGTGTGGAACGAGTCGTCGCTGAGATGAGCGATTTGGTTGCGCGGGATTTGCACGGCGCGCGAGAGATTATCTAAAAAGGCGTGAAAATTATCGGACTTCGACGATCCGTTGAGAATCGGATTCGCGTAGAGATAATCGTGAATGCTGATGACTAGCGCCCGGCGTGGGAAGAGGTTGCTTCCAGGGCGCGGCGGTTTGGGTGAATCGTTGCGATTCGGGTTGGGCCGAGTGGGCGAGTCCGTGGGTTGTTTGTTCGACGGTGTCTTGGTCGATGGAGTTTTGTCCTTCGTTTGCGACGGAACGGAGCGGGACTCGTTGTCCGATGTCTTGGTCGTTGAACTGTTCGGCGACTTGTCGCGCGCATTTTGGGCAACCGGATCGTCGTCGGGAGGGAAGAGCGCCGCGAGGTTATCCCAGAAGACAAACGCGCCGCCGGCGGTGAGAACGAGAAAAAGGAGTGCGAGAAACGCTCCCATCCATCCGCCGCTGCCGCCTTTCGAGGGACGCTGCTTCTTGCGTTTGCTCGTTTCGGGTTGCGGGTGGTCGAAATCGGTGAAGGTCGCGCCGCCGACCGACTGCGCGACGGGCACGGCGAGAGGAGCAACCGGTGGAGCGATCGACGCGATTGCCGCCTTTTGAGGAGGAGAAGCGATCGCATTCTCGCGGACGGCTGGAGCGATTCGTCCCTTGGCTTGCAACACCGTGCCGCAATGTTTACACCGGATCGCTTGGTGGAGCCAATCGGAGGGAATCCGAAGCCGATTTTTACACCCCGGACACAACGACTGCACCAGCTGCGACATGGGACGATCTCCAAAAGGAGGGTGAATCTCTCTGTCCTTCAGACGATATTATACCCCATTCGGTTCCTTCGACCCAAGCACATTGTCGCGGCAAACGGACTGCCTTCAGACTCATTCGCCGGACAAAAGATGGAGGCGGACCCGATTGAGGGCGAGTTTGGCGGTGCGCCGCCGTACTTCGTCGCGGCTGCCGGTCCAGCTGAAGCGCGTGGAAGTCGCGCCCCCCGACCATGCCAGACCGACGTACACCAGACCGACCGGACAGTCCGCACTCAGATCGTGGGGACCGGCAACGCCGACCGTGCTTACGGCCAGATCGACACGCAGGCGGGTGCGGCAGCCGACGGCCATCGCCTCGGCAACTTCGGCGCTGACGGCTCCGTGGGTTTCGATCAGGGATTGCGGCACGGTGAGCAACTCCACCTTCAAACGATTGTCGTAGGCAACCATGCCGCCGCGGAACCAAGCGCTAATGCCCGGCACGCTGCCGAGCCGTTCGGCCACCAATCCCGCCGTCACCCCTTCCGCCGTCGCCAAACTTTGTCGTTTGGAGGCCAACAACTCCGCCACCGCTCCTTGCAATTCCTCGTCATCCACGCCGAAAACCAGAGAGCCAAGGCGCTCGCGCACCGTTCGTTCGACCGGAGCGATCTGCGCTTGAGCATCCGCGAGGCTCGCCGCGCGGGCGAGGATGCGCAACGAGACCACCGCGTCGCTGACCGTGATGCCAACCTCCGGCACATGGCCTCGCTTCGTCAGGTCGAGGAGCCTCTCTTCGATTGCCGATTCTCCGAGTCCGAAAGTGTTGATTTTGCGCTGCACGAGTACGCCGCCGCCTAACCCGAGCGCATCGAGGCGCGGCCGCACCTGCGACTCGAACATGCCGTACATCTCCGACGGCACGCCCGGCATGGCTGCAATCTGGCATTCGCCCGTGCGCATCCAAATGCCGGGCGCGGTACCTCGCTCATTCAAGATTGCTTCAGCACCCTTGGGAAACAGTGCTTGCACGCGATTGCGTTCCGGCATGGTGCGATTGCGCCGATGAAACATCGCTTCGATGTGCCGCAACGAATCGGCATCCTCGAACAATTCGACGCCGGCGACGCGGGCCAACACTTCGCGCGTCAGATCGTCCTGCGTGGGACCGAGTCCGCCCGTCGCAAGCACCAGTCCCGCTCGCCGACTTGCAATTCGGAACGCCTCGATATTCGCTTCGAGATCGTCGGCCACGGTCGTATGCCAGCCGACGACTATACCCATCTCCGCCAAGCGCCGACTGAGCCATTGGCTGTTGGTGTCGAGATTCTGACCGCTTGTAAGTTCGCTACCAATCGAGAGAATTTCACACTTCATAAAACCACTCTATCAGTGCGGCGCTCCGCTCGTAAAGAGGAGCGCCGGAAGTCGCTTCTCTCCTCGCGCCCATCTCTCTCTGTTGGAGTGTCCGGGGAGAAGGGGCTTACCCCTATTCCCTTCCGCCTCGAGAGGTCGCGATCCGAGCGTGCGATCGAACGATACAATATCCAAGGGTACTGGAATTATGCAACTGCGCCGTCTGGGGAGCCGCTGCTATTTCGATTCGATTTGAACGCATCGTTCGCCGGTCGGCCCTGGCGGGCAGTGCCTTGCTTGTGGCCGCTTGTGTTGCCGCCGCCATTCACCTCAATCAGGCGCATCGAGAGGTCTCGCGCGTAATGACGGAGAACGCGGCCAGCAATTTGGCGGACAAGGAATTGGAGACGACTCTCGACGAATTGCCGGTGTTGCTGCGCGGCGATCGCGCTCACCCCGATCTTGAAGGAGAGTTGATGCGCCGCCACGACAAGGCGGAACAACAACTCAAGAATGTGGCCGAGTATGCCAATACCGACGAAGAGAAAGCGCTAGTCGAGCAAATCGAGAACAGCTGGGAACGCTACAAAACGCTGTGGAGCAATCGACCCGGCGAAGCTTCCGAAAAGGAACGAGAACTCTTCGATCGCCGGTTGGCTCTGTTCCTCGAAGAGGACTTGTTAAGACGCTGCTCGAATCTGTTGGAATACAACACTCGACAAGTGAAAGAGTCCAGCGATGCGGATCATCGGCTCGTCGAGCGGTTGACGTGGGGGCTGTTGACGGTGGGCATCGGCGCGCCGCTGGTCGGGCTTCTGCTCGGCTATGCCGTGGCGAGACGGCTGCATCAGTCCATGCTGCAATTGAGCGTGCGCATCCGAGACGCGGCGGGGCGACTCAACAGTGAGTTGGAACCGTTTCAGGTGGGGAGCGATCTGGACGTGACGGCTTTGCATCGGCAAATGCAAGTCATTAGCGAAGAGATCGAGCGCGTCTTTGAACGACTTCGGCAGCGCGAGCGCGAGGTGCTTCGCGCCGAGCAATTGTCCGCCGTCGGTCAGGTGGCCGCCGGCGTGGCCCACGAATTGCGCAACCCGCTCACTTCGGTCAAGATGTTGGTTCAGACCGGATTGGAAGGCACGCCGCCGAGTGGATTGCCGGCCGAGGATTTACAAATAATCGAGAAAGAGATTCGCCGCATGGAAGCCTGTATCCAAACTTTTCTCGATTTCGCCCGCCCGCCCACTGCCGAGCGCCGCCAGACCGATCTGTTGGCCGTGGTTCACCGCGCCGTCTCTCTGTTGGAAGGACGAGCGCGGCGTCAGCACGTTGACATTCAAACCGACCTGCCGCAAACGCCTCTGGAATTACTCCTCGATCCCGAACAGATCCATCAGGTCTTCGTGAATCTGCTGCTGAATGCGCTGGATGCCATGCCGCGAGGAGGCGAACTGCGATTGGAGATACGACCGACCACCGATCCGCCGGGGGCACGGGTCCGCATTCGAGACACGGGAACCGGCATCCCCGCTCCGGTGCTGGCCCGCCTGTTCGACCCGTTCGTCAGCGGCAAGGAAACCGGAATTGGATTGGGATTGTCGATCTGCCGTCGGCTGCTCGAAGAACACGGCGGCAGTATCACGGGGGAGAACGATCCCCATGGCGGAGCGCTCTTCACGTTCACCCTGCCGAAATAGGTAAACGACCATGACCTTTCCCAAGCGCTATCTCGTTCGTTTCGGTCCCAAGCAAACGCCACACGTTTTTACCGATCTACTCGTGATCGGTGTCGGCATTGCCGGGGTTCGTGCCGCCTTGGTCGCGCCGCGCTCGCTGCGTACGCTCATTATCACCAAGGACCGCCTGCAACAGAGCAACAGCAGCTATGCCCAAGGAGGCATCGCGGCGGTGCGTTCGCCGGAAGATCGTTTTGAAAACCACATCGAGGACACGCTGACGGCGGGAGCCGGACTGTGCGAGCGCACCGTCGTCGAAACGGTGGTGCGCGAAGCGCCGCGGCAGATCGACGACCTCATCGGCTACGGCGCGCGTTTCGACGCCGAAACCGGCATCGAAGGCGGGCACAGCTATCATCGCATCGTCCATGCCCTCGGCGATGCCACCGGCTTCGAAGTCATGCGCGCGCTGATCGAAAAGCTAAAGAAGACATCTAATGTGTCCATCTGGGACCGCACCTTTACCATCGACCTGTTGACGCACGAAGGACACTGTGTCGGGGCGCTGGTGCATCGCAAACGGCACGGTAAACTGCTCGTCTGGGCCAAGCAGATCGTCCTCGCTTCCGGCGGCGCGGGCATGGTGTACCGCGAGACGACGAACCCCCCCGTGGCCACTGGGGACGGCATGGCCGCCGCCTATCGCGCGGGAGTCGAACTGCGCGACATGGAGTTCATGCAATTTCATCCGACCGTACTGTACGTCGCCGGTTCCAGCCGCTTTCTCATCAGCGAGGCGGTGCGCGGAGCGGGCGCGTACCTGCGCGACAAGAACGGCGTTCGGTTCCTCCTCAATGAAGACCCCCGCGCCGAATTGGCCACGCGCGACGTGGTGGCCCAAGCCATCGTTCGCTGCATGGAGCGAACCCAGCATCCCAATGTCTATCTCGATCTAACGCATCTCGACGCGGTCAAGGTGCGCGAGCATTTTCCGGGCATCGCCAAGGTATGCGCCGAATTCGGCCTCGACATAACCCGCGATCCGATCCCCGTTCGTCCGGGCGCGCACTACACCATCGGGGGAGTCACGGTCGATGCCCAAGGGCGCACCGCGCTGCCGGGCTTGTGGGCGGCCGGCGAAGTGACTTCCAGCGGCCTCCACGGCGCGAATCGCCTCGCTTCCAACAGTCTGCTCGAAGGCTTGGTTTTTGGCACCTCATGCGGTCAAGGAGCGGGCGAAATCTCCGAAGGACAACCGGACGCCTTTCTCGTTCCGCCCGTGCAGGCCGTGTTTCAACCGGAAACCGATGGCCCTAGGCTCGATGTGGCCGACCTGACCAATTCGTTGCGAAGCCTGATGGTACGCCGCATGGGAATCACCCGAAGCCGCGAGGGCTTGCTCGAAGCCGAGCGCACGGTGGCCTTCTGGTGTCGCTATGCCCTTCGCCGCGAGTTCCACACTCGCGCCGGCTGGGAACTGCAAAACTTGCTCACGATCTCCCGCTTGATGATCTGGTCCGCCCTCAAGCGCGAAGAATCGCGCGGCGTCCACTTCCGTTCCGACTATCCGCAACGCGACGATACCCACTGGCAGCGGCATATCTCCTGTCCCGCTCAGCTTCCCGATCCGTCGCACTGAAGGAGCGAGCGATTGGACGATACGCCTCAAACGACTTACCGGAGCGTTTACACGCCGGCTCGCCCAAGGTTTACTCGCCGATGACCTTGACCAGCACCCGCTTGGGGCGGTGGCCGTCGAACTCGCCGTAGAAGATTTGCTCCCACGGGCCGAAGTCCGGGTTTCTCTCCGCTACCCAACCCGCTCGGGCAAGCGGTGGCATCACCCGCAGCAGATCATCAAACTACTTCGTTCGTTCGGTGACAGCGGGTGACATGAATCTGCCCTCGTCGCCGCTACCCACCGGGAGGTTCATCCCCGTCGCTGTCTTGCCAGTCGATGACCTGTTGCTGTTTTTCGGACAGGTCGATTTCCTCGCCCTGCTCACGGGTCAGTTTCGCCGCTCGCATGTCGGCATCGGTGAAATCGCACGCCTCGAAGCTGGAGCGGCGAAGGTCGGCGTTCCGCAGGTCCGCCCGCACAAAATCGACTTCGCTGAAAATCGACGCCCGAAGATCGCATCCAGAAAGGTCGGCATCAGTGAAGTTGACTTCGGTGAAGTCATTCCAGCACAGGGTTGACTCGGACAGGTCCGTATTCCTGAAAGAAACTTGCTGGACATTCGACTTGCCGAAGAAGGTCCGTGGCAGGGTCAGGTTTTCCAGATCACGGTGGCTGACATTTTCATCCCCCTGCTCGATGTCTTGGCCGACGAACGTGCGGAAGAACGAAACTCCCAGCGGTGCTTCATCATCGCATTGCGGGCGGTGGTCGGGTAGCGGCGAAATCACCCCATCGGCTCCAGCGTCAGGGTAGCCGAGACGCTGGAGCAGCCTGCACGACTCTTCGTATGAGAGTCGGGTAACTCGTCCTGAACTCATGCTCTAACTCCTTGTCACTCCCCGATGATCTTGATCAGCACCCGCTTGGGGCGGTGGCCGTCGAACTCGCCGTAGAAGATTTGCTCCCACGACCCGAAGTCGAGTTTCCCCTTCGTGATCGCCACGACGACTTCCCTGCCCATGACCTGCCGCTTCAGGTGGGCGTCGGCGTTGTCCTCGCCGGTGCGGTTGTGGTGGTAGTGGTTCGGGTCCGGGTTGAACGGAGCCAACTGCTCCAGCCAGATGCCGAAATCGTGATGCAAGCCGCGCTCGTCGTCGTTGATGAACACAGAACTCGTTATATGCATCGAATTCACGAGCACTAGGCCTTCCTGCACCCCGCTGGCAGTTATGGCCCTTTGTACTTGTGATGTAATGTTCACAAAAGCCATCTTGGAAGGAATTTTTAGGGTGAGGTATTCGGTAGAGGATTTCATGGCCGGGGTCTCTTTCTGGTTCGCTTGGCTCCCATTGCTTCGATATTCTACCCATGCCTAATCCTATCCGCCAATCCTCAGTGCGCTCGCCCCACCCGCCATCCGCTCGATACAATTTCCGAAAGCACAACCAGAAAAAGAAAGGTTCAACGGGTGAGCATTCCACAGGGCGGTCTTTGCAAGCAAGTGATGGAGCGCGCGTTTCAACAGCGATTTGAGACTTCGCCGGCTTGGGTAGTTCGCGCTCCGGGCCGCGTCAATCTCATCGGCGAACACACCGATTACAACGACGGTTTCGTCTTGCCGTTGGCCATCGATCGGGCGGTGTGGATCGCCCTGCGTCCACGCGCGGATCGGCGGATGGTGGTACACTCGCTCGACTTCCACGAAACGACGGCGTTCGCGCTCGATGAACTGCTGCGCGGCAAGCACGGATGGGCTGAGTACGTCAAGGGCGTGGCTTGGGTGTTGCAAGAGAAAGGCTACGCGATACGCGGCTGGGAAGGGGTTGTCGCGGGCGATGTGCCGGTGGGCGCTGGATTGTCCTCCTCGGCAGCATTCGAGTTGGCGTTGGCCCGCGCGTTCGCGGCCGCTTCGGACCTTCCTTGGGATGCGGCGACGATGGCTCTGTTGGGACAACGGGCCGAGAACGAGTGGGTTGGCGTTCGCTGCGGCATCATGGATCAGATGATCTCCGCAGCCGGGCGCGCGGGCCACGCATTGCTCATCGACTGTCGTACCTTGCACACCGAAGCGGTGCCGTTTCCTTCGGAGACGACGGTCGTTATCCTCGACACGGCTACTCGGCGCGGTCTGGTGGATTCGGCCTATAACCAACGGCGCAGTCAGTGCGAAGCCACGGCGCGCGCCTTCGGTGTGCCCGCGTTGCGCGATGTGTCGGTGGAACGGTTCGCGGCGGAATCCGGTCGTCTCGACGAAGAGACCCGTCGTCGGGCTTGGCATGTCCTATCCGAAAACGACCGCACCTTGAAAGCAGCCGAGGCGATGCGGCACGGCGACGCCTTGGCCGTCGGCCATCTGATGAACGCCAGCCACGACAGCTTGCGCGACGACTTCGGCGTCTCAAGCCGCGAGTTGGATGTCATGGTCGAATGCGGTCGCGCGCACCCGGCGTGCTTTGGCATCCGCATGACCGGGGCGGGTTTCGGAGGCTGCGCCGTCGCCTTGATTCGCCGCGATCTGGCGGACTCGTTTACTTCCCAGGTCGCGGCGAGTTTTCGGTCGGCGACGGGCATCGAGCCAGTCGTCTATGTGTGTTCGGCCACGGAGGGAGCAAGCGTCGTCTAAACGATCCGAATGGACCTCTCGCTATCTCAAAGGGGTGGCGGGGCGATCAGTTTGCCGGCGACGGGATGATCCCACAGCTTTTTCCCCGTCGACAAATCCACGGCGCGGAGAGTCTGCGTCTGCACTCCGCCGCGTTGGAGGGAGCCGCCGAGTGAACCCGCGACAAGATAAAACACACGCTTCCCCTGTACGGCAAAGGCGTGTCCTCCCGGTTCGTGGGGGATGCTGCCGAGGAGATCGCCCGTCGTCGCGGAGAACAGATGCCAGGGTGGCAGAGTCTTTTTCGGCATGAGCGAGGTACGGTCCTCGGGCCGGAGGTTACACTCGCGGAGACAGAGAACGCTTTCGTCCAAAGTCGTGCGGGCCTGCAAATGCTCGCCGACCATCAATTCCTTCGGATCGCTCGCTGTCTGTTCTCCCGGCGTCCAAGTGTGCAGAAGGAACCGCTGCTTGCCTCGGTGATCCTCCAGCGAAAGGACTTTCCAGCCGTCGCCGTATCGGCCTTGCCAGCGCAGCGATTTCTTTTGCAGATGTTCGGGCAGTGCGGGAGCGGCGGGAAGTTCGACCTTCGTGGGAGGGCGAACGTCGATCTGTCCGGTTCGCAAGTCGACGAAGACTTGGCCGTCGGCACGCTTGCGGGCCGCTTCCGCTTCTTCCGGGGTGGGCTTGGAAGCTCCGATGTACCAAGCGCTCGCTTCCCAATCGAGAACCATGTGATGGCGTTCGACGCGCCATCGTGCCGAGAACAAACGGCCAGGGGCTTCCCCTGTGACCACCCAAGCGGGAAAGACGACGGGATCGGATTCCAGATCGCATTCGCCGCCGCGTTTCAGATCGAGACGAAGGACGCGAAGCCGATTGCGTTTGACGCCCGCTTGAGCCAACAGATGCTCTCCGTCGAGAAGCAAGGGAATTTGTGCCTCGGACGTTTGCCAAAGCACACTTCCGGTGGCGAGGTCGATTGCCTCGATTCCGCCGGTGGCGCTGGCGAAATAGCCGACTCGACCCTGAGGATCGGCAATACCTTGTGGCAAATGAATCGGCGTTGAGGTGGAAGTAGTCAAAGTCGGCGGCGCGGTCGATCCGGACGAAGCCGTGAGGAGACTCAAAACTACCAACATCCACGGTTGCCCAGCGCGGCGCATGATCGCGATCCTCCTTGCAAGCTCACAGATGTCTTACTCGGCGCATCGAACCTTATCGGTCAGAGCGTGGGAGATCCGAATGGAAACCGCGACGGAAGGTGGATGGGCCGATTGGAGCGAAGGTACGGCCGGTGCAAATGGCGCAGATCGAACTCAGGATTTGCGAACGGCGAGCGCATAGGCCACGGCGTATGCCCGGCAATGAGAGAGCGACAAGAGTACATCACTAATCCGTTGATCCGATGCGATGTCCTTGGCCGCGCCGCACAAAAGGACCGTCGGACGCTGAGCCGATTCCCAACTCACCTCCATCTCGGTCCAGGATAGCCCCCTTCGCCACGGTAGACCCAGACACTTCAAAATCGCTTCCTTGGCCGCCCAGTGGGCGGCGAAATGCTCCGTCGATCGCTGGCGCGCTTGGCAATGCCGCACCTCGCGCTCGGTATAGACGCGCTGGAGAAACAACTCGCCGTGTTCTTCGATCGCTCGGCCAACGCGCAAGCATTCGACGATCTCCGTACCGACGCCCACGATTTCCATGACGATTCCTTTCTGTCTCGCACCGCTCGTCTCCTGCTGATCTTAGCAAACATTCCTCTCGCGGGTACAATCGGTACATTGAGGTTTTGAACCTTCGATCCGCCGAGAGGAGTGAAGCGAGAATGGGGCACAAAGGCAAACGGGATCTGCTCGATGAACTGACGCCGGCCCAGCGGGAAGCAGTCACGCATTTTGAGGGACCGCTGCTCATTCTCGCCGGACCCGGTAGCGGAAAAACGCGCGTCATCACGCGCCGGGTCGCCTGGCTGCTCCAACAGGGGGTGCGGCCGAACAATATTCTCGCCATCACGTTCACCAACAAAGCCGCCGGTGAGATGCGCCAGCGCGTCGAACAACTCGTGCCGGGCTGCCGCGTCTGGGTCAGCACCTTCCACAGCTTCGGCGCGCGTTTGTTGCGGCAATACGCCGATCGCCTCGAACTCGACCGCAACTTCACGATCTACGATCAGAACGACCGCGCCCGCATCGTGAAAATGGCTCTCGAAGACGCCGGCATCGACAACGCGCGCTTCTCGCCGGAGAGCATCGCCGGTGCCATCAGCAAGGCTAAAAATCAGCTGCTCGGGCCCGACCGATTCGCCGAGCGCGCCGGTGACTTTTACGAAAAGACGGTTGCGGGCATCTATCCGCTGTACGAGAAACGGCTGCGCGACTCCAACGCGCTGGATTTCGACGATCTCCTGTATTGGCCGGCCCTAGCTCTCAAGAACGACTCCGAGCTGCGGGCCGAGCTGGACGACCGCTTCCGTTTCGTGTTAATAGACGAGTATCAAGATACGAATAAGGCGCAATATGCCATCGCGCGCGGGCTATCGGTCGATTGTCCGAATCTATGCGTGGTGGGCGACCCCGATCAATCGATCTACAAGTTCCGGGGATCGGACATTCGTAACATACTCGATTTTGAGCGCGATTTTCCCAACGCCCGCGTCCTCACACTGAACACGAACTATCGCAGCACGCGAGCGATTCTTTCGACGGCCAGCCATCTCATCGCGCACAACAAGCAGCGCAAACCGATGCACCTCGTCACCGACAACGACGCCGGAACGCCGGTCACGGTGCTGACTTACTATTCGAGCATGGACGAGGCCGAGGGAATCGCGCGGCGCATCCGGGCGGAAGTCGAAGCGGGCAAGCGATCGTACCGCGATTTCGCCGTCTTTCTCCGCATCAACGCCTTGTCGCGCAGTTTGGAAACGGCCTTCGTACAGCAGCGCGTGCCGCATCAGATCGTGCGCGGCTTGGCCTTCTTCGAGCGCAAAGAGAACCGCGACGTACTCGCCTATCTGCGCCTCTTGGTCAATCCGCGCGACGATCTCTCGTTTTTGCGCGTCGTCAACGAACCGGCGCGCGGCATCGGCAAGGTGTCGCTCGATCATTTGCGCTCTTATGCCGAGCCGCGCGAGATGAGCTTGCTTTCGGCAGCGGGAGAAGTGGCGAAAATCCCGGCCATCAAGGGCAAGGCAGCCTCGTCCCTGCGCGGCTTCCATCAACTTATCGCCGACATGCGTTCGCTGTTGGAGTCACCTCCCGATGAAGTCGTGCGGCAAGTCCTCGACCTGAGCGGCTATCGGGACATGCTCCGGCGAGGCGACGACACCGAGGATCAGGAGCGCCTGGCCAACGTCGAAGACTTGATCACGGCGGCCAAGCAGTTCGCCGCGGAAGACTCGTCTCGAACCATCGGCGATTTTCTGGAGAACGTCACTCTAGCCAGCGATCTCGACAGCTGGGACGAACGGCAAGATTGCGTGTCGATTATGACCTTACACGCGGCCAAAGGCTTAGAGTTTCCCGTTGTCTACATGGCGGCCGTGGAGCAAGGTTTACTGCCGCACGAGCGCAGCATCGCGCGAAACGACGAACTGGAAGAAGAACGCCGCCTCGCATTCGTCGGCATGACGCGGGCCAAGGGAGAGCTTTATCTGACGCATGCGCGCAGTCGTGAGTTTCGGGGCCAGACGATCTATCCGGTCGAGAGTATGTTCTTCCGCGAATTGCCGGAGGAGGCGATCGAACACATCGATTTGTCGAGCGGCGGTCGCGGGCCGGACGCTTTCGAGGACTGGCGCGGAGGCGGCGGGGCGGCGGCGGAACAGGGCTGGCACGATGCCGGAGTGCGCCCGCGTCCCGCTCCCATTCCACCGCGCGCTCCCGCCGAGAACGAGAGCGTGGCCTACGCCGTTGGAACCCTGGTGCGCCATCCCAGTTACGGCACGGGCCGCGTCGTCGATGTCAGCGGACAAGGAGTGCTGAAGCGCGTTAAGATTCGCTTCTCCACCGCCGGCGAACGCACCTTCATCGCCGACAAAGTAAAGCTGGAAATCATACGCAAGCAGTGAACCCTATCGCCCTCCATTTATTCTGCGCAGACCAAGCGATAAAGAATCTCGCTGGCTCGTTCGACTTCGTCGAGCGGAACCCATTCGTCGCAGGTGTGGGCGAGTGCGATGTCGCCGGGTCCGAACACGACGGAGGGGATGCCGGATTCGGCGAGCGGTGCCGCATCGGTTCCATAGGGAACGGCTTGCACTTCATGCTTCCCCACGACGCTGTCGATGGCCGATCCGAGGCGGGCTACGAGAGCCTCCGAACCGTCCGCGCTCAAGGCGGGAGCGGACAACCACGGCGCGGAAAAGGAGAACGCGAGCGAGGGATCGACCCGAGCGCGCAAATACTCGTGCAAATGTTCGAGGGCGGCAACCGACTTCTCGCCGGGAAGCAATCGCCGGTCGATCTCAATGCGACAGCGATCCGGCACGGTGTTGACGCTGACGCCGCCCTCGATTCGGCCCACACTCAGGGTTGCCGATCCCAACCGTGGATCGGAGCGACCCGTGCGCAATTCCTCGGCATAGCGTTCGATGAGCGGCAATAACACGGCCATGCGGTAGATGGCGTTGATGCCTCGTTCCGGTCGCGAACTGTGGCAGGATGTGCCGGAAGTCGTCAGATCCCAGCGCACCGCCCCCTTGTGGCTATCGACGATGTGCAACTGCGTCGGTTCGGCAACGATTGCGCCCATGAGATTCGGAAAGCGCTCGCGCGGGTTGCTCTCTACCAGACGCTGCACGCCCAAAAAAGTGAACTCTTCATCGACGGTGCAGGCCATGACGACGCGAGCCGCGTTGCTCGGCTTTTCTCGGACCAAGCGGGCGAAAGCGGCGAGCATGGCCGCCATTCCCCCTTTGATGTCGCACGCCCCACGACCGTGGAGGCGGCCATGCTCGATGCGAGCCGCGAACGGATCGATCGTCATGTTGTCGACCGGAACCGTGTCTTGATGGGCCTCGAAAATCAAGGTCGGCGCGGAAGTCGGCGCATCGGTCCAAGCGATAATGTTTTGGCGGCGGGCAGCGATCGACTGACGTTCAAAAGCCACGCCCAACGAGCGGAAGAAGGCTTCGAGATACTCGGTAACGCGATATTCGTAGAAATCCTCTCCCACCAGCGCTCGACCCATCGGATTGACACTTGGGAGAGCGACGAGATCTTTCAATAGCCGCGCTGTTTCGTGCATGACTCACCCGAAGTAGACAAGGTGACAATGGACAGAGTGAGGATAGGAATTCCGTTCACCTTGTCACCCCGGTAGCGTCTCACGGAGAGGAAGTATGGGCATACTTTTCGGCGGCGTTGGCGAGATCGAGGAGCGCGGTGAGCGGGGGAAATACGGAGTGGCGATGGATGCGACCGATGCGCGTGGCCGCGCCGGCGAGATTGGCCAAGGCAACCAATTCGGGAGCCTGCTTGCCTCCGCACTCCTGGCATACCGAGGCCGTGTTGTCGGCGCGAACGAGCCGGACCCCGCCCGCGGTCGATGCGGGGCGACCGCACAAGCTACAGGGTTCCTTCGTATCTTCGGCGTTGTACGCGAGCAAAAACCGCATCATGGATATCCGCCTTGTGCCAATCGATCCGCACTCGTCCAGCAAGAATAGAGAAAGCGAGTTCGCATTCCGGTGAAGCAATCATCGACCGATCTATAAGAAAAGTCGCACGGCTCCTAAAAGATTGTGTGTCGAATGCCGCCAAGACCGCGCGATTCTCCGCACGCGGCAGATCTTGCGGCCTTCCGAGTTTGGCGAAGCGACGGCGTCGAATTCAAGCGAGAGAACCCTTTTCGTTTGAGCCGTGTTTGGCCGTCGCGCCTCCTTTGCGAGTCGATGCGATCGCGTCGATTCCCCTGACGCAAGTGCATCGTCCGGCTATAACAGGATTGTGGTGCCCACGAACCCGCAATCGGCGCGATGCCGGTGCGAAATCAAGACCATCGCAAGGGCTATTGCATGAAGATTCACGAATATCAGGCCAAAGAATTGCTGGCGCGAGCCGGTGCCAAAATCCCGCGCGGCATCGTCGCCTCCACGTCGGCCGAAGCCGAGAAGGCGTTCGATGCGCTCGGCGGCGGACCCGTCGTCATCAAGGCGCAAATTCATGCCGGCGGACGAGGCAAAGGGCATTTCGCAGGCAGCGGCAAAGACTTTGGCGGCGTCAAATTCGTGATGAAACGCGGCGACATCGCCGGCATCGCCGAGGTCATGCTCCGCTATCCGCTCGTCACGAAGCAGACGGGCGAGGCGGGGCAGAAGGTGTCTAAACTCCTCGTCGTCGAGGCGTCCGCCAAGATCGTCCGCGAAGTCTACGTCGGCATGGTTCTCGATCGCGCGGTCGGCGCTCCGGTACTGATGGCCTGCGCCGAAGGCGGCGTCGAAATCGAAGAAGTGGCCGCGCATACCCCCGAGAAGATCCTCAAAACCATCGTCGAACCGGAGTTCGGTCTCCAGCCGTTTCAGGCGCGGCGCGTGGCCTACGCGCTGGGATTCACCGGCGAACAGGCGACGCAGGCCGAGGCGCTGGTGACGGCGTTGGCCAAGGTGTATCTCGAAAAGGATTGCAGCCTGGCCGAGATCAATCCGTTGGCCGTCATGGACAACGGCGAAGTGTTGGCCGTCGATGCCAAGATGACCTTCGACGACAACGCCCTGTTCCGCCACCCCGATCTCGTCGCCCTGCGCGATGAGGCCGAAGAAGATCCCGCCGAGCTGCGCGCCGGTCGTTCGGGCTTGAGCTTCATCAGCCTGACGGGAAACATCGGCTGCCTCGTCAACGGCGCGGGTTTGGCCATGTCCACCATGGACATCATCAAATACCACGGCGGCGAACCGGCCAACTTTCTCGATGTCGGCGGCGGTGCCAACAAGGATCAAGTGACCGAGGCGTTTCGCATTCTCTTGGGTGATCCGCGCGTCAAGGCCGTTTTGGTGAACATATTCGGCGGCATCATGCAATGCGACATCATTGCCGGAGCCATCCTGGCCGCGTTCAAGGAAGTCGGCTTTCATGTCCCGCTGGTAGTACGTCTGGAAGGAACCAACGTCGAGCAAGGCCGTAAAATGCTGGCGGAGAGCGGTCAGAACATCACGACGGCGAACGGGCTAACCGAGGCGGCGAAAAAAGTCGTCGCAGCCGCGAAGTGAACGAATAGCTCTTGCTGTTTTCGAGCGTGGCGTTGTTCGACTTCGGCGGCTATCTGGTGAAGGGCGGAGCATCGGGGGCATCTCTTCCGTGCTGTAACAAGTACACGGCGCGGAGAGACGGCGTTCGCTTGACTCGGCATGAGGAATCGGACTGGGTGGATCGAGGAAAGCTCGATCTACCCGTCCGATTCGTTAGAGCAAGACCGCTATTCGCCCTTCATGCTTTCGATGAGAATGCGGGCCGTCGAAGGCCGCATGACGCGCGGATCGGGCAGTTCGCCTTTGCGCAGCGTCTCGCGGAGGATGCGGCCGGCGATGTTGACTTGCTTGTATCCCTTCGGTTCGTTTTCCTCCACCAATCCGACGCGGCCCAGTTCTTCATAGTAGGCCGCGAACCCAATCTTGACCGGCTTGATGAGCAGCTCACCCTTTAGCTCGTCGAACTTGCGTTGAGCGGCGAGACCGTCCCAGATGTCTTTGCCGTCTTCGTATGGGGCGTCGGCATGCTTGCGTCCGATGATGATGTCGGTAAAGCCGAAATTTTGCCGATAGATAGCGTGCATGATCGCCTCTTTCGGCCCGCCGTAAAACATCTTGATGTCCAGACCCAAGAGCATAATGCGATCCGTAATGTCGCAACCGGCCGACTGCCACAATTGCTCGTCCTTGTCCCCCTCGCCCAACACTTTGCTCTCGACGAGCGCCCGGTAGGTGCGCATCCGCGTGACGGCATTCACATCGTCGCCCTTGGTCTCACCGACCAAGGGATTCAACACCGCCCCGGCGAAATGCCCTTCGCGCACCAATCGCTCCAGCCCGGCGACCAGGGCATACTCGTGCGCGCGGTGGAGGGGATTGCGCGTTTGGAAGGCGACGACGCGCTTCCATCCGCGTTGGGCGAACAAAGCGCGTGTCTCGCGCGGCGACAGGATGAAATGGCCGTACTCCGAATGTTTCGGTTGCGGCAGAACGCGCACCGTGCCGCCGACGAGGTAAGAGCGCGGGTCGCGCTCGGTCATGCGGCCACCGGGATGATCGAAACGCTCGGTGGCGTAAACGCCGCGGACATAGCGGGCTTTATCCCACGGGAAAATATCGCTGATTTCGAGCGAGCCAACGATTTCGTTCTGGGAATTCACCAGTGCGACGGTCTGTCCGACTTTCAACGTCTTCGCTTGAGACTCGTCCACCGGAAACGCCAGTGGAATCGTCCAGGCGTACTTCTTCCCTTCATGCACAATTATCTCTTCGTCGAGAACGCGGTCGAATGTCTCGCGGTCCATGGGGCCGGTCAGAGGACTAAGACCCCCGTCGCCGAGACGATACAGGGTCGAGAGGTCGGCATCGCCGATCGAGACGCGCGGCAGCGAGGCCGCCCCCGCGCGAAAATCCGCCGCTTCGTCGGCGGGTACATTGCGATCGATGGGTTCTTTCAATCCGCCGTGCGGCGGAAGCAATTCGGACATCTTCAAACTCCTTAAAAGCGATCAACTTTCACGGATGTATTTATAGACCGCTAGATCTGATACGACAGAGCATGGTCTTCCTGGATGCGGCGGACGAGGTCTACCAAGGTGACGCGCCGCAGGGCGCGTTCTTCCTCGAGCTGAACCTCGTGCCAAATCCCCAATAAGACACCGACGGCCGGGCGATGCGCGTCTTTGTCGAGTGCCGAGCGCGGCGCGGACGAGCGTTCGTCGATGGCGTTTATCACTTCGTAGAGGGTGATCTCTTCCGGCGGGCGCGCCAGTCGATAGCCCCCCGACGCGCCGCGCGTACTCGCGACTAAGCGCGCCGTCTTCAGCTGCAAGAGAATCTGGACGAGGAAATACGGAGGTATCCTCTGAGCTTCGACGATGGCCTTGATCGGCAACGGTTGAGCATCTCCATGATGGGCCGCCAATTCCAGCATGGCCACACAGGCATACTCGGCTTTGGCGGAAATACGCATGGTTCCTCCTCGTCTCGCTTCGCTTCGTCCCCTCGCTCCCTTTCGGGGCGCGGCACATCTCAAATGCCTCCGCCGTCTTCCACTTCGACGACGTGCAGCCCGCACTCCTTTTTGCCGCTGCCCGCCCAGCGACCGGCGCGCTCGTCCTCTCCCTCGCCGACCGAGGCGGTACACGGCCAACAACCGATGCTGGGATAACCTCGGTCGTGCAACGGATTGTACGGAATGTCGTTCTTGAGGATGAAACTCCAAACGTCCTTGCGCGTCCAGTTTAAGAGCGGATTGATCTTCACGAGGTTGAACTTGGCGTCCCATTGCACCACTCCCGCGACGGCGCGATGGTTCGTTTGATCGCGGCGTATGGCGCTGATCCAGGCGTCGTAGCCGACGACCGCTTGTCGCAGGGGCAAGATCTTCCGGTCGTGGCAACATTGATCGGGACGGATATTGTACAAGGGTCCGCCATGCTCCGCTTCGTACTCCGCGACCGTCGATTCCGGACGAATGTACTCGACCTCAATGCCGTAGCGTTCGCGGATGCGTTCGCGCAACTCCAGCGTCTCGGCGAACTGATAACCCGTGTCGAGGTTGAACGTGCGGACGTTCGGGTCGATCTCGGCCAAGAGATGGAGAATGCAACACCCCTCGGCTCCGAAAGCCGTCGCCATCGTGAGTTTCTCACGATAGGTCCGCACCGCCCAGCGCAGAATCGTCTCCGCTGGCGCGTCGGCTAAAAGTTCGTTCGCCTCGGCGATTTCCTCGGCTTGCGACTGCAACACGATCATCGTTCTCCCTTTCGCCGCTGGAAACAGTTACAACTAACTTTATCAGGTTAATAAACATTTCGGCAAGAGCGGAGTCGAAAATGAAGTGCCGTTTCCATAAAATTCCACTCGCCCACTCGTTCGGGAGACTCGCACATGGCCGATTCTATCGTTAAACTCGCTCCATCCATCCTCGCCGCCGACTTCCTGCATCTTGGCGATCAGGTGTCCCAAGCGGTGCAGGCCGGGGCGGATCGCCTGCACGTCGATGTGATGGACGGCCATTTCGTGCCGAACATCAGTATGGGTCCGCTGGTGGTTAAGGCGCTGCGCCCAGTGGTGCATGTGCCACTGGAAGTGCATTTGATGATCGAGCAGCCGATGCGTTACCTCGACGCCTTTGCCGAAGCGGGTGCCGATTCGCTTTTGGTCCACGTCGAGGGCGGAGTCAATCTGCATCGCACGGTGCAACATATCAAGGCGTTGGGGAAGAAAGCCGGCGTCGTCCTCAATCCCGCCACGCCGTCCTCGGCCATCGACGAGATCTTGTGCGATGTCGATCTCGTTCTGGTGATGACCGTGAATCCTGGATTTGGCGGGCAGAAGTTTATTGCCAGCACCCTCGACAAAATCGGCCGCATTCGCCGAGCCATCGAGCAATCGAAGCGAACGATCGAGTTAGAGGTGGACGGAGGTATCGACGCTGAAACCGCGCCGAGCGCGGTCGCCGCGGGAGCGAATGTGTTGGTGTCTGGCTCGGCCATCTTCGGAGCCGCCGACGGCATCGCCAGCGCCATGAATCGACTGCGAAACGCATGCCTTCCGATCGTCCCGTCCTAGCTTCGGCGAACGGATCGTCCTCCGAAAATTGAGGCTGTCAGATTTCGTCTCCTTGGGTAAGATCGTGACTCGCCCAAGGGGAGGAGCGCGCATGACCTCGGAAGCCGTGGAACTATTCGACCTGATGGAACACCATCTCAACGATTGGCTGGCGCGAGCCGTGGAGCCGCCCATCGTGCCGCCGCCGGAATGGACCGATCCGGCGGCAATCAAAACCTTCGAGGAACGGCTGCTGCGTTTGCAGGGCTATCTCGATCGCGCCGAACGAGAAGCGGAGCAAGCGTTCGCGATGTTGGAGAGCGAGATCCATACCACGCGAAGTTGGCTGGAGGCGTTTGGGAACGCACGCAAACAATTGAACGAATGCCTCGCAACGAAAGCGGCTTGAGAATCCGTCCGATAAGCCCCTCTCCCCCTGTTCTCAGGGGGAGAGGGGTTGGGGTGAGGGGGTTATTTTTCCGCATATTCTCGCCCCTCACCCCTGAGTACATGGGAGAGGGGGGCTTGGCGGATGGTCTCCGAGTCGCGCCGCGGGTTCGATCGTCTCGACTTGGCCTCATGCGCTGCGACGCAGGGAGCGCAGATCGGCCTCACACACGGCTTGGCGGCGTGCAGCGGCAGTCTGCTCGAAAAGGTTGCGGTACAATTCCGCGTGGGTCTCCGTGAACGCGACATCGCGCCGGCGCATGACCTCGGCCGCCGTGTCTAATAAACTCGGCATCCTGGCGCGATCCGTTAGCACCTCTTTCCACCAGCTGGCGAACGACGGGATGTATCTCGGCAGCAATCCGCCGGGCAAAAGATTGCAGAAAATGCCGACGTTGGCTCCGGTGTTCAACAGCGTGCCGAGTCCGGCTTTGGTATGATCGCCGATAAAACAGCCGACTTTCGATAACCCCGTAAGCACTCGGCGGCCATTGACCGTCATTGTCACCGTGCCGTAATCGTTGCGGAGATCGCTGTTGTGCGTACCCGCGCCGAGATTGACCCATTCGCCGAGGTAGGCGTGGCCGAGAAAGCCATCGTGATACTTGTTGCTGTGTCCTTGCACGATGCAACACTCAACCTCGCCACCGATGCGACAATCCGGGCCGAACGTCGTGCCGCCGCGAATGTTCGCGCCGTGAATCCGCGTGCGCGGGCCGATGACGCACGGTCCCTCGATCCGCGTGAACGCGGTCACGACGGCTTCTCGCTCCACCACAATCGGCCCACGGGTTACGTCGGCAACGATGGAGGGTTCGAGCTGTGCCGAGGGATGGATGTACAGTCGATCGCGCGGGCCAACGACGGCCAAACCTGGCCGCTCGACTCGATTCGATTCCGGCGCGCAGTGCGGTTGAGCCGTTTGCCAATCGGCGCGAATCTGTTCGCCGTTGTGGTGAACGAGTTCCCAAAGGTAGCGCATCATGCGTCCGCCGGCCTGCCGGCGCGGCAGCATCGCTTTCCATCCGTTCAGGCAATCGTCGATCGTTTGTGGCGTACAATCGACCAAATGCTCCGGCGCGAGAACGGCGTAGGCGACTTCGTTCTCGACCAGGGCTACCGACGGTTCGTTTGGAATCTCTTTCGGCAGCGGTAAGGAAGGCGGCAGCCAGCGGCCGTTCACCAGAACGGTGCGGCCACTTTTGACCCAATCGAGATCGTTTACGGATACTTCTGGCGCGTGAAGACGATAGAGATCGGCCAAATGCGGACGGATGAGAACGCCGCGCGGGCCCAGCGCAAAGTAACTGCTCTGTTTCGCTGCCAACGAAGTCAAGCCGCACAGCAACTCGAACACCGGGCGAGTCAGGGTCAACGGTTCCAGATCGAGGGCGTTCCGATCTTCAAAGAGGCAAATGCGCATGACCACATCCTTTCGGTCATCGGTGAGAAGTGAGGCAATCCATCGCCCAACGTCAAACGGAAATTGTACCCCAAAACCATCGCCTGGGCCAAGAGGGAACCGCACCAGAGTTCCGCCATCCCGCGAAACAACCGGCGATGCCGTGCCCGGACGACCTTAGCCCGACCATTTCGACCACAAAAGCGGTCCTAAAAGAAGCACTCCAACGACGACGGCGGACAGCGCCGCGATCAGCACGGACGCCGCCGCGACATCTTTGGCGATCTTGGCCAGCGGATGAATGTTGGGCGACGACAGATCGACCACGGCCTCGACGGCGGTATTGACGAACTCCGCTACCCAGACGAGGGCCACGGTCAGAATGAGAATCGCCCACTCGATGCGTCCCAATGGTAGCCATAGGGCGAGGGCGAAGACGGCTACCGAGGCGAGGGCGTGAATCCAGGCATTGCGCTGCGAGCAGAGGACATACCACCAGCCGGAAAAGGCATGGCGAAAGGAAGCGAGACGGGAAACGGCGCGGTGCGGAGAGCTAGGGGGTTGTGCCTTCATGTCCGCCACGGTAGCAGCGGCGCGGTATTGCGCCAAGTTGAGCGGCGAGCCGGAAGCGCACGTCGTTGGGCGGGGAAATGAACCCGGCGGCTCACGCCGCCGGTTCGCCTTCAAGTCGGCAGCCTCGGCACAATCGTCATTCTCGGCATTTCTCTCAACTTCTCGCATGGAGTGAACGATAACAAACACGGTAATCGCCGCCATCGGGTCGTGGACTTCGGGGCGCGTGGGCGAAGTGGGCAAATGGGGAAGTCGATGCGAGACGAGCAGACGCTCAAGCTGGACGACGATCCGCTGTTGCTCGTTACTTCCATGTACAGCGACGGCGACATGAAACGCCGGCTGGGGCGCGACGCCTATTCCTATCGCTACGTCTATCGGGCCTTCGCTCCGCTGTTGGAACGCTGGGGCAACCACCGCGACGTATCGGGTCCGTCCGTCGCGCTCGAACGCGCCGCCGCCGAAGCGAGTAGCCAACGGAGACAGCCGATCCATCTCAGTTTCCTGCCGTTGCATCTGATGGACCTCGTCGCCGGCATCCCCAATGTGGCGGTACCGGCCTGGGAATTTCCGGACATCCCGAGTTTCGATTTAGAAGACGATCCGCGCCACAATTGGGCCAAGCGAGCCAATGAGGTCGATCTGATCGTCACCCACACGCAGTTTTCGCGCTCCGCCTTTCTGCGCGCTGGGGTGAAAACTCCGGTTCACGTTGTGCCGGTGCCGATAGAGGCCGACTATTTCCGCGTGGCGGATTGGCGAGCCGGACAGCGTGTGGTACTCGATTGTCCGTGTTACGTCTTTCCACAGCCAACGGCGATGCCTCGCGCCCCGCGCCCTTGGGTCAGCACTGAGACCGGGCATCTAAGGACGCGCGCCGGTCTGCGCCAACTCTACAAAAAATGCGTCGGACTCATGCCGAATCCGGTGGGCAAAGCGATCCATCGCACGGCCCGCGCGGTGCGCGCCGGACTGTGGTCCGCTCGCCAAACATTGCGCGAGCGCGACGTGCGCGAGTTGTATCCTCCCTTATCGAGCTTGACGCTTAGCGGAGTGGTCTACACGACCATTCTGAATCCATTCGACGCTCGAAAGAACTGGCACGATTTGCTGTCGGGCTATCTCCTTGCTCTGCGCGACCGCGAGGACGCGACGCTGGTGGTCAAGCTGGTGGTGTCGGCGGAGTGGGAGGCGGCGGCATTGGCCGAGATGTTCGCCTTCTATCGCGCCTGCGGCCTGAGCCATCGCTGCAAACTCGTCTTCGTGACCGCGTATTTGTCCGAGGCCCAATTGCTCGAGTTGACGCGGGCCAGCACCTACTATTTGAACACCTCGCGGGCCGAAGGTTCCTGTTTGCCTTTGCAAAACTTTCTGGCGGCGGGGCGTCCGGCGATCGCGCCGCCGCACACCGGGATGGCCGATTCCCTCGACGACGATTGCAGCTTTACCCTGGCCTCGCATCCGGAGCCGGCGCGCTGGCCGCAAGAGATCGACGGGGGTTATCGCACCACCTGGCATCGACTCGTCTGGCAGTCGCTGCACGATCGGCTGCGTGCGAGCTATGAGACGGCGCGGCAGCACAGCGCGGGCTATCAAAAAATGGCCGCCCACGCGCGCGGGCGCATGCGCGAGTTGGTCGATGCCGAGAGCGTGTGGCCGAAGTTGGCCGCGGCGCTGAACGAAGGCGCGGCGCGATTTAGGCGGAAACATCGGGGTCTCGACGTTGGCGAGTCCGCCCTGCTCCGCAAGGCGATCTAATGGGACGCGAACCGAGGCGATGCACATGAGGCGGGCCTTATTTCTGCTCGCAACTGGAACGCTCTTGTCCGCAATGTCCGGCTGTTCGCTGGGCCATTGCGGCCGGCGCTCCGCGTCTCATGCCGCGCACCACGGCGAGAATCCACCGGTCCAGGTGGAGCGAAGCCCCCAGGAGCCAACCGTACAGCAGTTGGCCGCCACGTTGCAACCGCCCCATCCGCCGCTCGAATCCAGCACAAAGGCTGTCTATCGCGCACTTTCTCCCGGCGAATGTCAATGTCTCGCCGCCAAACATGCTCCGTTGGCCGACGCGCTCGACGATCAGCGGAAGCGACTGGGCGCGCGGCGCGATCAATCCAGACATACCAGAAAGGACAAATCGGAAAAGCAACGCGCGTTTCAGGCTTCGATGCTTCGGTACAGCGCTCTGGAGATCCGCGATCGGGCGGCGGGGGCGGCCTTGGAAGCCTACTATCAGCTCGCCGCCGCCGAGGCCAAAGCCGACTTGATGGCCCTGGCAACCGAGCGAGCCAGAGAGACGCTGCGGCGCGCCGAACAGATGAAAAAACTCGGCATTCCCCTGCCGTCGCCTCTGGAAGAGTATCAGCGTCAACTCGTTGAACTGCAATTGCAGCAGGCGCAGAATCAGTTGACCCTCGAACAACTCAACGGCAAACTGCGCCTGGCGCTCGGCTTCGGCGCTGAGGACGATTGGCGCATCCAAGCGGACCCCGGCGTTGGACTCGTTTCGGATTCTGTCGGCGATGTTGAGAGCGCCGTTCGGCTCGGAATGAGCCAACGTCCGCAGTTGTTACTGCTCCGCGCCCTCATCGCCGACCTCGACCGCGACACGCTCGGTGCCTCGCGCGCCTTCTTACAAACGATTAGCCCGTTGCTTGCTCTGTCGCGTCCCGGGCCAAACTGCAAGCTGCTGCCTCTGTTGGGCAGACTGTCGCACGTTCGACCGGGGCAAGAGGAAGAAGTGGAGCGCATCCGCGATCAACTGCGAACATTCCTGCGCGAGCGCGAACGGGAGACGGAGGCGGAAATCCGCGAGGCGGCCTACGAAGTCAATGCCCGACGCGAGGCCGTGGTGCTGGCGCGCGAGGCGTCCGAGCGCCGGCACGAGCGCATCCGCGATCTGGAAAAGCAACGCGCCGAAGGTCTTCGCGGCATTTCCGAGTTAACTCAGGCCCACATGGACTGGTACAAGGCGCGCGGCGAAGTGATTAAGGAGTTCCTTGGGTGGAAAATCGCCGCCGTCAAACTCAAACAGGCTCAAGGCATCCTACCCGCCGAATGCGGCTACACCGACGCCGCACCATGCTCGGAATGCCGCCAATAACGAACGAATTCCGGAACTCGCGCGGTGGGTCTCGCTCCGCTCGACCCACCCTAGCTCCTCGTTCCCACGCTCCCGCTTGGCAATGCTACTTGCGCGGCAGCCAGCCGCGTTGGACCAGGACTTCGGCGATCTGAATCGCGTTGGTGGCCGCACCCTTGCGGAGGTTATCGGCGACGACCCACAGATTGAGGCCGTGCGGCACGGTCGGATCGCGGCGAATGCGGCCAACGAATACTTCATCGCGTCCCGTCAGGTGCAAAGGCAACGGCACCTCTCCCTTGCTCGCGTCGTCGAGAACGACGATACCAGGCGCGCGGCGCAATGCTTCGCGGGCCTGTTCAGGAGTGATGGGCCGGCAAAACTCCAGATTGATCGCCTCCGAATGCCCGATGCGCACCGGCACGCGCACCGTGGTCGGCGACACTTGAATGCTGTCGTCGCCCATGATTTTGTGCGTCTCGCGCACCATCTTCCATTCTTCCTCGGTATAGCCTTCGTCGCCTGCCTTCCAATCGTGCGGCAAGACGTTTCCGGCCAACTGGGCGGCGTGAGCCTTCACCGGCGGCACCGGCTCATTGCGGCCGACCGCGGCGACTTGGGCATCCAGTTCCATCATGCCCGTCGCCCCCTTGCCCGACGACGCCTGATACGTGGCGACAACCACGCGCTTGATCTTGGCCAGATCGTGCAGCGGCTTCAGAGCGACGACCATCTGAATCGTCGAGCAGTTGGGATTGGCCACGATCCCCTTGGGAATGTGCCGCAGCGCCTCGGCGTTCACCTCCGGCACGACGAGCGGTACGTCCGGGTCCATGCGCCACGCACTGGAATTGTCGATAACGATAGCCCCGGCTTTCGCCGCCATCGGACTCGCCTCACGGCTGACCCCGGCTGGCGTGCTCGACAGCACAATATCCACGCCGGCAAACGCTTCGGGGCGAATGGCCTCGACGGTGTACGTTTTACCCTGGAAAGTGACCGATTTACCCGCGCTGCGCTCGGAGGCGAGGAATTTGATAGTGCGGAAGGGGAATTTCCGCTCGTCGAGCACCCGCCGCATGATCTCGCCGACCGCACCTGTCGCACCAACTACCGCAACGCTTGGAGACATAGCCCTTTTCCGTAGTTCGTAGTTCGTATTCCGCAGTCAAAAAACAACAAGATAAGCATACGCGAGGAATCGATCCTTGACTACGGCGTTCCCGATTGCGAAAGGTTCAAAACGGCCGTTGCCCGTTTGGTCCGGTTTGAATGGCCGGCGACATTGCGTGGGAAGGAGCAGTGAGGTCTCCAACGGCATCAGCAGAAGTGGAAAGGAAGACGCCTCTTGCCTCTCGATAGCGCCGTGCCATTTGAAGAAACGATTCGGCCGTTTTTTCGTGAGGAAATGTAGAGCGCGGAACGATTACGGGGATGGAATTATCGGTGATAAGAAAGATTCGTTCTTCATCTTCCCCGATGATTTCCACAGCTGCCCAAGAAAGCTTTTCCTCTCGGCTGTAAAGTACCGCCTTTAGCTCTTCTCGCGTCGTCAGCCTCTCCGCCGTTTGGATAATTCCTTCGGGAGTCACGACGACTCGATAGGAGGATATGGTATCAAGGGCACCGCCGCGCACTTTCGCCTTCGCCAAATTGCGAAGGGCGAACGAACACAACCAACGAGTCGGTCGCGCCAGCGGACCTTTCAGGAACGATTTCGGCCACGCCAGAATGCTAGGAGGCCGGCAAAAGAAAACAAGCCAAATATTAAACCAAAAGATCATCGTCGGCAGATCGAAATTGGTATCCGGTTCAATAGTTCTACCAATTCGTTTCACGAAAAAGAAAGTGAAGATCGTCAACGCGCCGCAGAACACGCACCCATCGAAGACCAGCCGGATCATAGCAAGCCGATCTTCGATGCGTAGCGGCAGACGTTTCGGAATTTTGCAGGCAAGGTAGATCCAGTAGGCGATGAAGTCATCGATCCCAAGGCGATACTCCAATCGAAAAGGCGGGTCGATGTGCGTGGGAAACGCCGGTTCCGAGCAGATGCCGTCTTGCATGATGCTGGCCCTCCAAAGGAAAATCGCCTATCACTGTACCCGTGGGCGTCGTGTACGTCAAATGTCCGGAATGGAAGAGGAGCTTTCCCATGCGTGTTCTTTTGACCGGCGGTTACGGATGTATCGGCAGTTGGATTGTGCGTTTCTTGCTGGAACGCGGCGATCGGGCGTTCATTTACGATTTGAAGGAAGACACGCGCCGGATGAAACAGATTCTGAGCGCGGAGCAACTTCGGAACGTGCCCTTTATCCAGGGAGATGTGACCGACTTGGCCGGCTTGAAGTCGGCGATGAAACAATATGAGATCACCCATGTCGTTCATCTTGCCGGCCTTCAGGTGCCGGTCTGTCGGGCCAATCCAATCCTCGGCGCTCAAGTGAACGTCGTCGGCACGCTGTGTGTTTTCGAGGCGATGCGCGAAGCTCAGGGGCAAGTCCAACGGCTCGTGTATGCCAGTTCCGCCGCCGTGTTCGGGCCGCCGGAAGCCTATCCCGCCGGGCGATTGAACGACGATGTGCCGCTGAAGCCGACGACGCAGTATGGCTATTTCAAATGCTGCAACGAAGGCAACGCCCGCATCTATTTTCAGGATCACGCTCTTTCGAGCATCGGTCTGCGTCCGTGGACGGTTTACGGCGTTGGCCGCGATTTCGGCATGACCAGCGAACCGACCAAGGCAATCAAATCGTTGGCGCTGGGCCGGCCGTATCACATTACCTATGGCGGCTGGCAGGATTTGCAGTACGTCGAAGACGTCGCGAACGTTTTTATTCGTTGTCTGGAAGCGCCGTACAACGGAGCGAAGTCGTACAACCTGCGCGGCGATGTCGTCGATCTGCCGGCGTTCCACCGTGCGCTGTGTGAAGTCGATCCCGCCGCGGCGAAACTCATCACCCACGGCGAACGGCAAATCGCCATCGCCTACGATCTCGACGATTCCGCGCTCCAGCGCGATGTGGGATTGCCGCCGAAGACGCCGCTCGTGGAGGGCATCCGCCGCACCCTGACGCAGTTCAAACAGTTGCAGGCCGAGGGACGGCTCGATACGTCGGAGTTGGAGGGACAATGAAATGTATCACGGCTCCGTTTCATCGCAATCTTGTTCGCGACGAATCGAGACGGCTACCCTTCGCATTTAGTAAGGAGGCTTTGACATCATGACCGGATCCCGTATGCCCGCTTTCGCCACGCGCGCCATCCACGCCGGACAGGACGCCGATCCTGCCACCGGCGCGACCATCGTGCCCATCTACGCCACTAGCACCTATACGCAAGCCGCACCCGGACAGCACAAAGGTTACGAATACTCGCGCAGCGGCAATCCGACGCGCACCGCTCTGGAGACGTGTCTGGCCTCGCTCGAAGGTGGCGAGCGCGGGTTGGCTTTCGCCTCGGGGCTGGCCGCATCGACCGCCGTTCTCTCCACGCTTCAACCCGGCGATGAGGTCGTCGCTGCCGCCGACCTCTACGGCGGCACCTATCGACTGCTCGAACGGGTTTTCAAACCGTGGGGACTTCTCGCGCGCTACACCGACGATCCCACTCCTGCCGGATTCGCCCAACTCTTCACCGAGAAGACCAAGCTCGTCTGGATCGAATCGCCGACAAATCCGCTCTTGCAAATCCTCGATATTGCAGCCATTGCCGAGGCATCGCACAAAGCCGGAGCCTTGTTGGCCGTCGATAACACTTTCGCCTCGCCGTATCTCCAACAGCCGATTGCCTTGGGGGCGGATCTTGTGGTACATAGTACCACGAAATATCTCGGCGGCCATTCCGACGTGGTGGGCGGGGCAGTCGTCGGTCGCAAGGAGCTATTGCAACAGATCGCCTTCTATCAGAATGCGGCCGGTGGCGTGCCGGGACCGTTCGACGCATACCTGACGCTGCGTGGCCTCAAGACGTTGGCCGTGCGCATGGATCGCCATTGTGCCAACGCGCGCCAGTTGGCAACATGGCTGAGCGAGCAACCGCAGATCGACCGGGTGTATTATCCTGGCCTGACGACGCATCCCGGCCATGAGATTGCCAAGCGACAGATGCGCGATTTCGGCGGCATGATAAGCATTCGACTTCGGGGCGAAGGCGAGGCGGCAAAGCGATTCTTGACGAAAACGCAATTATTCAGTCTCGCCGAAAGCCTCGGTGGTGTAGAATCGTTGGTGTGTCACCCGGCTACGATGACGCACGCCAGCATTCCCGCCGAACTCCGCATCGCCCGTGGCATCGACGACGGCTTGATCCGCCTGAGCGTCGGCATTGAAGATTTGGAAGATTTGCAAGAGGACTTACATCGGGCGCTGCTCCATGCGGCCGGTGGAAATCGTTGAGACCGTGCCAAGGTCGAGGGAATCCATCATGCTATCTCGTAATCTGTGCCGTATCCACTCTCTTGCAAACCGCTTGCGCGGACGCTCTGCTTGGATCGGGACAATGGCCGTCTGCTTGGCTGTCTGGATTGGCTATTTGGCGATCGCGGGACAGACGCCTCCTCGGCCTCCTCAACGAACGGAAGGGTTGCTCCGGCCCATCGCCGCCGCATTTCTAAGCGATGGAAAGACTTTGTGCGTCGCCAATCAACGCAGTGGGACTGTCTCCATTGTCGACGTCCCGCGCCGCAAGGTGGTCGGCGAAACGACGATTGGAAAGCGGCTGAACGATCTTGCGCTGTTGCCGGACGGAAAGACGATTCTCGCCGTCGATGACGAACGGCACGAACTGATCGCAGCGCGTATCGTGGGCGAGACTGTCCGCGTTCGATCCCGATTGGCAACGGCGTCGAATCCGGCCAGCGTCGTCGTTTCGGGCGATGGAAAGTGGGCAAGCGTCGCCTCGTTGTGGTCGCGGCGGGTGCAGATCGTGGACCTGACTCCTCTGTCAACCACCGACAATTCGGCGACGCTTCGGATTCGTCACACGCTTCGCTTGCCCTTCGCTCCCCGGAATCAGTGCGTGTTGCCGGGCGGTTCGCGGCTCGTCGTCAGCGACGCTTTCGGTGGCGGACTGGCACTGCTCGACGCAGTCGAGGGCAAATTGCTCGTCCATCACGAGATCAACGGCCACAACCTGCGCGGTCTAGCTGTCGCCGCCGACAAGAAGCACTTGTTGATCGCCCATCAGATTCTCGATCAGCAATTGCCAACCCTGGAAGAGAAGGTCTGGCGCGGTCAACTGATGGTGAACGTCGTGCGATCGCTGCCGATCGAACTCTTGACGAAACCGATAAAGGATATCGATAAATCTTCTGAAATCATCTCGTTGAAGGGGAACGGACGAGGAGCGGGTGATCCGTCGGGCATCACGGTATTGGATGCGGAGGTTTTCGCCGTGGCCCTGGCGGGAGTCAACGAAGTGGCATTTGTGAACGACGAAGGCGACATCAATCGCCGCGTCTCGGTCGAACGCAGGCCGACGGCAATCGCGTGGGGGGCTTCGGGGCAGCCGCTCGTGACCCTCAATACATTCGACGATTCACTGTCGCTGATCGATGTGCGTCAGGCGCTTGTTGTCGGGACGATCCGCCTCGGTTCGCAGCCCGATCTCACTTCCGCCGATCGCGGCGAGTTGTTGTTCTTCGACGCGCACTTGTCCCGCGACGGTTGGTTCAGCTGCCACAGCTGCCACACCGACGGACACACGAACGGTTTGCTCGCCGACACGCTCGGCGACAACTCTTACGGTACTCCCAAGCGAACCTTGACGTTGCTCGGCACGGCTTTGACCGATCCGTGGGGATGGAACGGCAGTATGAAGTATCTTCAGGATCAGATTGAGAAATCGTTGCAAGACACCATGCACGCGCCCACAATCTCCGGCGAGCAAATCAACGATCTTCTTTCGTACCTCCACACGCTCCCGCCTCCACCTCCCTTGGAACCGGCCACCGGAGACAAGGAGGATCGAGAGACAATCGAGAGGGGAGAAGTGATCTTTCACGAGCGCGGCTGTATACGCTGTCACATCTCGCCGTTGACCTACACTTCGCACGAAACGCACGACGTGGGGTTCGCCGATGAGAACGGTCTGCGCAAATTCAATCCCCCCTCATTGCGAGGCGTCGGTCAAGGCTACCGTTTCTTGCACGACAACCGAGCCGCGACGCTCGAGGAAGTCTTCACGAAGTACCGGCACAAGGTCGGCCCCGGCTTGACGTCGCAAGAGAGAGACGATCTGCTGCGTTTCCTTCGCAGTCTGTGAACGAGAAGCCCTCGGTCTCGCCAATGGACGGACGCCCACCGATTTGTTTTAATGTATAATTGTAGGGTATCGGGTATCGACCGTGAGGATTTCGACCGTGCGAACATCTCTCCAAACGAATCGATCGATCGCTATTTGCGGGGCGCGGGGAGCGCGCCGTATCGCCGTCGTATGGAGAGATTAGTGCCGGGCTTTTTGACGCAATGAGTTGGCTCTGTTGTCCCGGCCCTGGAGCGAGTGCTTCAGGGCTTTTTTTATTGGCGGATTGAATTATGACGCGCATCCACATCTACGACACCACCCTCCGCGATGGCAGCCAGGGCGAGGGAGTAAACTTCTCGTTGCAAGACAAGTTGAACATCACGCGCCGACTCGACGAACTTGGGGTGGACTTCATCGAAGGTGGCTATCCGCTTTCGAATCCCAAAGACTTCGAGTATTTTCAAGAGGTGCGCAAGCTGCCGTTACGTCACGCGCGGGTGGCCGCCTTCGGGATGACGCGGCGCAAAGGCGTGTCGCCCGCCGAGGATACCTGCCTCAAAGCGCTGCTCGACGCCCAGACGCCGGTGGTTACGATTGTCGGCAAAACGTGGGATCTGCATGTGCGCGAGATTCTTGGCACTTCGTTGGAAGAGAATGTGAACATGATCGCCGACTCCGTGGCATATTGCCGCGAAGCCGGGCGCGATGTGTTCTACGACGCCGAACACTTTTTCGATGGCTTTCGCCGCAATCCCGAATACGCTCTACAAACCTTGAGGGCGGCTCAAGATGCCGGCGCTTCGGTGGTCATCTTGTGCGACACCAACGGCGGCACCCTACCGGAAGAAATCGCCTCTGCCGTCGATGCGATCCGGCGCGAACTGCACGTCGCGCTGGGCATCCATTGCCACAACGATTGCGATGTGGCCGTGGCAAACTCCTTGGCGGCGGTGGCCCACGGAGCGACGCAAGTGCAAGGGACAATCAACGGCATCGGCGAACGCTGCGGCAACGCCGATCTCGTAAGCGTCCTTGCCAATCTCGCGCTCAAACGCGGACACGATGTACTGTTGCCAGGCAGTCTACCGAAATTGACCGAGGTTTCGCGCTACGTCTGGGAGACGGCCAACATGAACTTTCGCTCCAATCAGCCTTTCGTTGGAGCCAGCGCCTTCGCGCACAAGGGCGGCATGCATACCCATGCCGTCGCGCGCAACACATCTAGCTACGAACACATCGATCCCGCCACCATCGGCAACGAACGTCGTATCCTCGTCAGCGAGTTATCGGGACAATCGACGATTCTTACCAAAACCACCAAGTATCAACTGACTCAGGACCGAGAGTTGATGCGCAAGATTCTCTTGCAAGTGCAGGATCTCGAAAACGAAGGCTACGAGTTCGAGGCGGCGGAGGCGTCGTTCGATCTGTTGGTGAAGAAGGCGGCGGGACTGTATCAACCGCTGTTCGAACGTTCGAGTTACCGCGTCAACATTGAAGCCGGACCCGACGGCAAGCCGATCACCGAGGCCACGGTGAAGGTCCGCGTCCAAGAAAGCACGATGCACACCGTAAGCGAGGGCGATGGTCCCGTGAACGCCTTGGACGGCGCGCTGCGAAAGGCATTGTTGTCGTTCTATCCGCGCCTAGGGGAGATGCACTTGGTCGATTACAAGGTGCGCGTCGTCAATGCGCGCGAGGAGACGGCGGCGCGGGTGCGCGTGGTCATCGAGTGGAAGGACGGCGATGACGTATGGGGTACGGTCGGCGTCAGCGAAAATATCATCGAAGCGAGTTGGCTAGCGTTGGCCGACGCGACAGAGTACAAACTGTTTAAGGATGCGGAGACCGATCTACGAATGAAGCGGATGGATGCGAGGACATGAGAATCCCGTTGACACCCCGATTGGGAAGTCCAATCCAAGCGCGACACCGACTTCGACGGTTGGCGTTACGCGCGTGGAAGCGGAGATAAATCGTTTGCGCGGACAATCGTGACCGATGGCATTGAGGGAGGAGAAGGCATGAATACCCACGTTGAACCCCAAGTCCAACCGACTCGGTCCACCGATGCAGATCCGTGGTTTTACGGTTGGCGTTATGTAACCCAATTCGAGCCGGATGGTACGGAGAAGTCGATTCAAGTGCCCCTCACCGAAGAGGACGTACTCCATCCCCAGGAGGGCGATTTCATCGTGAACAACGACGATCATCGACGCGACTGTCGCTACTTGGATGCCGTTTTGAGCGCCCATCTGGCCGACCGTCCCAACGTGTACGTTTTTTTCGATCATCGCATGGATTGGGGTGTGGAAGGGATCAAGGCTCATGGTCCGGATTTCGCGGTGGTCGATGGTTTTCCGGACGACTGGGACGGTCAACGCGGCACGTTTTACCTTTCGGAATGCGCGGCTCGGACGCTGTTGGCTTTGGAGGTGACATCGCCGGCGACGCGAGAAGGCGATTTGAATGCCAAGGTGGACGAGTATTATCGTGCGGGTATTCCCTATTACGTGATTGTAGATCGTCAAAATGAGGATGGTGAGAAGCCGCGTTTGTTGGCTTACCGTCGTGGTGTGGACGGATATGTCGTTGTGGAGCCGGACGCGGAGGGTTGGTTGTCGTTGGGTTCGATTGGATTATGGATACGTTTTGAGGATGGACGGCTGGTCTGCCGCGATGCTTCGGGTCGTCCTTTTCTGGAACCGGCGGAGGCGATCAACGCCGTTGCAGACGCGGAGTCGCGTGCCGAAGCAGCCGAAGAGCAAGCACTTGTGGAAGCCCAAGCAAGACAACGCGCCGAAGCTCAAGCGCGAGCCGAAATGCAGGCGCGGCGACTTGAGACCCAAGCGCGAGAAGCGGCGGAAGTTCGCGCTCAGTCCGAAGCTTTGGCGCGACAGACTGCGGAAGCGCGTCTTCTCCAAATGGAAGCGGAGATGAATCGACTGCGTGGACAATCTTAGATTTTTGGAATCTGTTTCTCGAATAGGATGCCAAATCACATGGCGATGGAATTAGCAAAGCACTACGATCCCCGCGAAGCCCAAAAGCGTTGGTTGAAGTTCTGGAACGAACGCGGCTTCTTTCATGCTCGACCCGATGTCAACCGCGAGCCGTTTTGCATCGTCATTCCACCGCCCAATGTGACCGGGGCTCTGCATCTCGGCCACGCTCTTAATAATACGTTGCAAGACGTGTTGGTGCGTTGGCGACGGATGCAGGGCTACGCTACGCTCTGGATGCCCGGAACCGATCACGCCGGCATTGCCACGCAAGCCGTGGTCGAACGCCGTCTGCGCGACGAAGAGAAGAAGACGCGCCGCGATCTCGGTCGAGAGGAACTGGTGAAGCGCATCTGGCAATGGAAGGACCAATACGAGAAGCGCATCCTCGGCCAGCTCAGCGAATTGGGTTGCAGCTGCGATTGGCAGCGGACGCGCTTCACCCTCGATCCGGTGTGCGCTCGCGCCGTTCGCACTACTTTTTTCAAGATGTTCAAAGACGGCCTAATTTTCCGCGGCAAACGACTTGTGAACTGGGATGCCCAACTGCAAACGTCGGTGGCCGACGACGAAGTGGAGAACGTCAAACAGAAAGGCAAGTTTTACTACTTTCGCTATCCGATTTTATCGGGAGCGTCCGGCAGTCTCGACCATGTCCTCATTGGCACGACGCGGCCGGAGACGATGCTCGGCGATACCGCCGTCGCCGTCCATCCCGAACCGGCGCGCGAACTCGACAAGCGCGAGCGCGAGTTGGAGGCGAGTTTGGCCAAGGCGAACGAAAGAGAGCTGCGCGACATCCAGGAACGACTCGAACGTCTGCGCCGCCGACGCGACGAAATGCTTCCGCATCTAGTAAATCTCGCCGAACTCGCTCGCGCCGGCGCGATTCTCGAATTGCCTCTTGTGGGACGTAAAATACCGCTGATTGCCGATCGCTACGCCGATCCCGAAAAAGGGACCGGCGCGGTCAAGATTACACCCGCTCACGATGCCAACGATTATGCCGTCTGGGAACGCCACAAGGAGATCGGCGAACCGATCAACATTTTGAATCCCGACGGTTCGATCAATGACAAGGGGTGCGGCGAATATCGCGGTCGAACCTTCTCGTACACTGGAATCGACCGCATGGAAGCGCGGCGAAAAGTGATCGAAGATTTGCAGGAAATCGGCTTGTTCGACCGCGAAGAGGAAATCGAGAACACCATCCCGGTCAGCGATCGCAGCAAGACACCCATCGAGCCGTATCTATCGGATCAATGGTTCGTGCGCATGGGCGACGCGAACGGCCAACCGGGTTTGGCCCAGCGTGCTATCGACGCCGTGAACGAAGGCCGCGTGCGCTTCAGTCCGGAGCGCTATGCCAAGACTTATCTCGATTGGCTCGGCGAGAAGCGCGATTGGTGCATCAGCCGCCAGTTGTGGTGGGGACATCGCATTCCCATTTGGTATGCGTATTGTCCGGAAAACGAACTGAAGCGCATCTTCGAGAGACGCGATGACGTGGCCTGGCGGCTCGACGAAGCAAACGGCCGTTGGCTCATTTGCGCCCTCAACGATTTGCCGAGCGATATTCTGGGTCCGAAATATCCTTTGGAACAAGATCCGGATGTCCTCGATACCTGGTTCAGTTCGGCGTTGTGGCCGCACTCGACGCTCGGCTGGCCGGAACATACGCCGGAGCTGGCCTACTGGTATCCGACCGGCGTGCTGGTAACGAGCCGCGACATTATTACGCTCTGGGTGGCGCGCATGGTGATGACCGGACTATACAACCTCAGCGAAGTGCCGTTTCACCGGGTCTATATCCATCCGAAGATCCTCGACGCCTTTGGCGAGACGATGAGCAAGACCAAGGGCAACGGTCTCGATCCGCTCGACATCATCGAGCGCTACGGAGCCGACGCGCTTCGCTTTCAAATGGTTCATTTGGCCACGGAGACGCAGGACAGCAAGATGCCGGTGGCCAACGTGTGTCCGCATTGCGATGTTCTCGTGCCGGTGAAGATGGAGCATCTCGGCGGCAAAACGCGCAAGATCGCCTGTCCCAGCTGCAAAAAACCGTTTCGTCCCGGCGGGCCATGGCACGCTCCCGATCCGGAATTGCCGACGGCGAAGCAGGCATCGGAGCGCTTCGAGGTCGGTCGCAACTTTGCCAATAAGCTGTGGAACGCGGCCCGCTTTTTATTCCTCAATTTAGAGGGTTATACTCCGCAAGCGATTCATGTCGAACACTTGCCGCTCGAAGATCGCTGGATCCTGAGCCGCTTGGCGACGACGGCCGCCACGGTGACGCAACATCTGGAGAACTATCGTTTCAGCGAGGTAGCGCGGACGATCTACGATTTCACCTGGTCCGAGTTCTGCGATTGGTACCTCGAGATGAGCAAGCGCCGCCTGCAAGATCCCGCAGCGCGTCCATTGGTGCAGCGCGTCCTGGTCGGGGTTCTCGACGGCATCTTGCGGCTCGTGCAGCCGATTGTGCCGTTCGTCGCCGAGTCGATTTGGCAGGCTTTCAATGAGATCGCCTTCGAGCGTGGCTTACCCGCGCCGGAGCCGGCAGCCGAAAGCGTGGTGGTCGCGGCATGGCCGATTCTGCCCGAAACGTGGCGCGATGGCGCGATGGAGGCGCGCATCGGTCGAATGCAAGAGCTGATCCGCGCCGTGCGCGAAGTGCGAAATCGGTACACTGTCGATCTGAAAACGAATCTCGATGTGTTCGTGCGTTGCTCCGAGTCCATCGCCGAGGATTTTCGCGCGCTCACGCCGTTCATCGCATCTTTGGCAGGCGTTGCTCGATTGGAGTGCGGTCCTGCCATTGAGAAGCCGCGCCAAGCCGCCAGCCAGGTGACGGCGGATTTCGAGATCTACACGTCGCTGCAAGGTTTGATCGATGTCGATGCCGAAAAGACTCGCTTGGAAAAACAAGTGGCCGAAAAGCTGAAACATCTGCAGGCGGCGCGAGCGAAACTCGGCAACGCCAACTTCGTCGAGCGCGCCCCCGCCGATGTGGTCCAACAACAGCGCGATCTCGTCGCCGATCTACAGATCCAAATTCAAGCGGTGGAAATGAACCTGAAGGAACTGAGTCAGGAGTAGGACAACAGCAAGCGGCAGCCCGTTCTTGCCGCGCCGATTCGGCGCTCAGGAGCCGATCGTGCGATAATCCGAGAGTGCGAAGCGGTAAAATTGGTGGCTCGCCCTCTCCCGCGGTACTCCGGGGGAGAGGGCGAGCCGATGAGGCAGGTTCGTCGCTCGACGCATCCTCGTTTACGCTTCACCTGATTCGTTGGATTTCCCCTCTTCCGCCGCGTTATCGACCACTGTGAGACCGATCGACAGACCGAGGGTGCGCAACTTTTGCCTAAGAGTGGTTCGGCTGATACCGAGCATCTCACATGCCCGAGTTTGATGGTTGCCGTGGTGTTGCAATACAATCGGCAGAATCGCGCGATCGAGAGCGGCTATGGCTTCACTGTACAGATCGCTTCCTCCCTTTTCGATCAATGCTCTGGCCAACGCCTCCAGTCCCGCTTTGGACGTTATCGCCTCCCTCGAACTGTCTTTCGGAGTGGGGGGACATCGTAGATGTTCGGGCAAGAACTCCGGCAAAAGAATGTGGCCCCGACCGGCGAGCAAAGCCTGACGAATCGCCCCCTGCAATTCGCGCACGTTGCCGGGCCAAGAATACGAACGCATCAGTTCCAACGTCTCCGGAGCGAACCCCTGCACTTCCATGCCCATTTCCCGCGCGTAGCGGAACAGAAACTCGTGCGCCAGTTCTTCCAGATCGCCCTGACGCACGCGGAGAGGCGGAATGTCGATGCGTACGGTACTCAGGCGGTAATAGAGATCGGAACGAAAGCGCCCTTCCTCGACCAGGCGATTCAAATGCTGATTGGTGGCCGCCAACACGCGCACGTTGGTCTGCACCGTCTCATGGCTGCCCAAACGCTCGAAGCGCTGATCTTGGAGGACGCGGAGCATTTTCGCTTGCAACGCCAAGGGCATGTCGCCGATCTCGTCCAGAAAGAGCGTGCCGGTGTCGCATTGCTCGAACTTGCCGATGCGCCGTCGATCCGCGCCGGTGAACGCCCCCTTTTCGTGACCGAACAACTCGCTCTCCAACAGGGTTTCTGGAATGGCAGCGCAGTTGATGGCTAGGAACGGCTTATCGGCTCGAGGGCTGTGTTGATAGAGGGCGCGGGCGACCAGTTCCTTGCCCACGCCGCTCTCGCCGCAAATAAGCACGTTGACATCTTGCGGGGCGACGCGGCCGATCGTCTTGCACATCTCTTGCATGACGCGGCTGGTAGCCACGATGCGATCGCCCTCGCTATCCGGGGGCAGCAGCGCCGGGACGCGCATCAAACGCGCCGCCTCGAAGGCGCGCTCCAGAATCTGCGTGAACTGTTCGAGATCGACGGGTTTGACTTGATAATCGAATGCGCCGTGCTTCATTGCCTCTATTGCCGTGTCGGCGGTGCCGTGCGCCGTCATAAAAATGACCGGACATCGCGGATCGCTGGCACGGAGGTCGTGAAATAATTCCATACCCGATCTGTCCGGTAATTGCAGATCGAGTACTACAACGTCCGCGCCTTCGGACTCGAATAGCTTCCATCCCTCGGCAGCAGTCCCCGCGGTACACACCTCCAACCCTTGCGCGGACAGCACCCGTTGGAACGAATAGCACAGTGCCTCCTCATCGTCGACAATCAGCAATTTCGACATGTCGATTCCTTTTGTCTTTTGTCAGGGAACGATCGCCGCCGACGATTTTCCATTACCTATACTCGAATCCTCTCGTTCGTCCCGTCGCGGCAACGTCAGAGCCACGACCGCCCCGCCTTCGGGACGGTTATTGGCCGTGATCCGTCCGCCGTGCGATTCGACGATGCGTTTGGAGATGCACAGCCCCAAGCCGGTGCCGCTCGGTTTGCTGCTGACAAATGGGGCGAACAGACGTTTGAGAATCTCAGGTGGAATGCCGCAGCCGCTATCCGTCACCGACATGACGATTTCGTGATGCGTCGTCTTCAGGTTCACTTGAAGGTTTCCGCCTTGCTTCATGGCTTCCATGGCGTTGAGCAACAAATTGATGAGTACGGCACGGATTTGATCGTGATCGACTTTGGCCCAAACCGGCTGACTGGGGTAATCCACGGCCAGACAAATGCCTTGACGCTGCGCGTTGGAATGGAGCAGCGCCGCCGTCTGATCGAGTACGTCGCGCAGATCGCCGACATTGCGATTCGACTCGGGAGGTCGGGCGAAATCGAGATACTCTTGGACGATGCGTTCGAGCCGAGCGATTTCCCCGTGCATGACGGTAAGTTCTTGCGGAGAGAGCGGCGATGGATTGCGAGCGCGGAGCGCTCCTTCGACCAAGACCTTGATCGTGGCCAGGGGATTCCGCACTTCGTGGGCCACACTAGCGGCAAGCTGTCCGGCAACGGCCAAGTGTCCCGCCCGCATCATCTCGCGCTGTTGCAGGAGCATCTGCTCCTGCTGGCGTTTGACCTGTTCCGTCTTCTGATACAACTCAACGAACACGGACACTTTGGAACGCAGCACGGCGGGGACCAACGGCTTGACCAGAAAATCGACCGCTCCCTGCGAATAGGCTTCGATCATGCGCTCGGACGGCGTGTCGTAGGCGGTGACGAAAATGATGGGCGTGCGCCGCGAGCGTCTGCGTCCTCGAATCATCCGTGCCACTTCGTAGCCATCCATGCCCGGCAAGCTCACGTCGAGCAGGATGACGGCGAAATCTTCGTTGAGAAGAGAATGCAGCGCTTGTTCGCCGGACGCTGCTTCGATGAGATTTTGGCCGAGCGAATCTAAAATCGTTCGCAACGCCAAGAGATTCGCGGGTGTATCATCTACCAGAAGGACGTTGGCTTTGGCATCGCCGTCGCGCATTATGTGGGACTTCCCTCAACTGGGTGATGGTAGGGCGTGGATAGGATCATTGTAAGGCGTGGCATTCGGAGTTCAATTCCACCGACCGATCGTGACACGAGGTAAAACTAGACTGGCAAGCCAAGCCGCGTAAGTGCTTCCGTCCGCACGCGCTCCGCGTGAGCGAGAGCGGTCTTCATTCTCCGCGTTGTGGCACGCTCTCCTGGATAGCGATAGTCTACCGCATATTGACTGAGCGATTGCGACAGTCTTCGAAGCGGCCTGAGTGAAGCGTCATGCGGAAGTAGCAGATCGAGGAGTTCTTCTAGGTCGTGCGTTTTGGGAACCGTCGTTCCGCTGTTTTGTAGCAAAGCCTTGAGGTATTTCTCCGCTGCTTGTTGGCAGTGGAAGCAGACCAGATCTTGAAGGGGAGGAGTTTGGGAGGCGAGTGCGTTTGCGCCTTGCCAATCTTCTTCCGCCTTGCGAACCCACCTCGTCGTCTCGCGCTTCATAGAGAACCTTTCCCCTCTTGACGATATCCCGAAGGAACCAATCGTTTTCGCGCAGTCCACGCTCGATCTGCTTGGGCGTCCGTACAATCAAGTCCAACGAGAAAACTCGATTGAAAGCTCGACGGATACGAAGGGCTTGATGGACCGTATCGCGGGTGGGCATGATGACGAGTAGATCGACATCGCTTTCGTTGTGTGGTGTGCCGTAAGCGTAAGAGCCGAAGAGAATGATCTTTTGGGGTTGAAATCGCTCGGCAATGCGGTGCGCGAAACGACGTATCGCCGTCAACGGGATATTCGGCGACGGATAGCGGTACGGTTGAACGTACGTTCTTGGCTCGGAGTGTTTTGGCTTCATGGAGATATGATACCAGACGCACGGCTCATCGGTCGACTTCGTCGGATATCGACTTATCCCATGCGTCCGCCGCCGTCCACGATCAGCACTTGTCCCGAAACGTAGGCCGACGCTTCCGACGCGAGATATACCACCGCGCCGGCTACATCGTCGGATTGGCCGTGGCGCTGGAGGGCCGTTTGTCCGACGATGCGATCGTAAGCCGCCCGATCCTGAAACAGCGCCGCCGAGAAGCGAGTCTCGATCAATCCCGGCGCGACGGCGTTGACGCGAATCCCATTCGACCCCAGCTCTTTGGCCAGCGCTCGCATCAGGCCGAGGATTCCAGCTTTGCTGACGCTGTAGGCACCGAGTCCTGGAAGAGGATCGATGCCGGCAATCGACGCGATAAATACAATCGATCCTTTTTGTCTGGTAAGCATCCTTCGGGCTGCCGCTTGTGCCGTCAGCAAGGCCCCCGTGAGATTCACCTCGACGATCTTGTGCCAGGCGTCGAGTTCGAGATCGAGCAAGGGACCGAAGACGGGATTGGTGGCTGCGTTTACAACGAGAATATCGAGAGGAAAATGATCTCTATCGAGTTGCTCGAATAACTGGGAAATCGCTTCGGGATCGCCCTGATGGCAAACGTACGCCCGCGCATCCGTCCCGAGGCTCCGCAATTGCGTCACGGCGGCATCCAGCGCGTCCGCCTTGCGCCCCGTCAGAGCCACCGCCGCCCCGCGCCGCGCCAACGCCGCCGCCACGGCGTAACCAATGCCGCGACTCGCCCCGGTCAAAAGTGCGCGCCTACCTGTCAGGTCGAAGGAGTCGGCAGCCGTTTCTGGAAGCATGACTCCCTCCCCGGGTCAGTAGGCAGTAGGCAGCAGACAGTAGGCAGCGGGAAGGTAGAACGGTCTGTTCTTCGCTATCTCTGCTTATTGCTCACTGCCTACTGTCTGCTGACTACTCCATTCTAATTACTGGCAGCCGGATCTTGTCCGTCTTTCCACGGCCCTTCCAGCTTTTGGTAGTCCGGTGGAGTCAGAGTGCTGCCCTTGTCGCCGGCTTCCCAGCCGATGATGTGACTGGGTTTGCCGCGCTCCTTGCTGCGTTTCTCCCAAGCGCGCGCCCAACCCGGATCGACATCTCGCGTTTTGCGCTCCTCTTTGTCCCAGAAGAGAACCTTGCCGAAGCGATAGCTCAATACGCCCATGTTCACGGTGGTGAATGCCGCTGCTCCCAGTTCCGGGGTGCAGAGCGTCTCACGATTGCGCGAACGGACGCACTCGAGGAAGTTCTCGTACAAGGCGTAGGTGGCGTTGCCGCTCTTGGGATTCTCGAACGTATGGACCGGCGTACCGAATCCCTGCTTGGGCTTGGCCGGGCCGCCGGCGATGTTCTGGGCATAGACCTCGAACCCCTTCATGTAGTCGCCGCCGCCGGTGAACTTGATCGTGCCGAGATGACCGCGAATCAACTCGCCCAGCTGCGTATCGTTGCACATGGTCGCCGAGATGATGACCTGGCAGCCTTCGCCATAGTCCGCGACGACGGTGGCCGTGTCCGGCACGTCGCGGCCATCGTATTCCATGTAATTGCCGCCCGCACCAACCACGCGGGCCGGATAGCGCACGCCCATCGCGGAGATCAGATGCGTCGTTTGATGCACGAACAGATCGGTGAACATCCCGCCGCCGAACGGCCAATAGCAGCGCCACTGCGCCCACACGGCGCGATCGAACGGCATGTCCTTGGGCTTGGGACCGAGGGGAACTCCGTTCACGTCGAACTTGTGTCCCAACCACATCTCCCAGTCGATGGTGGTCGGCGTCATCTCTTTTTTCAGCGGATAGTAGCGCCATTGGCCGACGCTGGAATTGCGATAGTAGCTGGTTTGGCCTTGCATGACCTTGCCGATATTACCGGCGGCAATGTACTTGTGCGCTTCGCGCCAGGTGGGATCGGCCATCGATTGCACCCCGACCGACATCACCCGTCCCGTATCCTTGGCCGTATCCACGACGGCCTGGGCCTCGGCGATGGTGCGCGTCATCGGCTTCTCGCAGTATACGTCTTTGCCCGCTTTCATGGCGTCGATGGCCATGCGCGCATGCCAGTGGTCCGGCGTGGCGACGCTGACCACGTCCACGTCTTTCAATGCGAGAATTTTGCGGTAATCCTTGGAAACGTGTTCCTTGTCGTCTTCCTTGATGCCGCAGCGCTTGGCCGACGGATACAGACCGCGCCCTTTCTTGTTGCCCAACAGCGGGTCGCCGTCCCACACATCACAGACGGCAACCGGCACCACGGCCTTGCCTTCTTTCTGCATCTGCAACACGACATCGATGTGTTGTTGACAGCGTCCGCCGACGCCGAGAAAAGCGATGCGCAACTTGTCGTTGGCACCGGCCACCTTGGCATACGAGGAAGCCGCCAGCGTCAACGCCGAAGCGCCAGCGGCTGTAGTCTTCAGGAAATTGCGCCGATTCACACGTTTTCTGGTCATCGAAAAAGGTCTCCCGAATCGTTAGCCGTCCGCCGAAGGAAGCGCGGCACGTTCCCGCGCTTCGATTCGCGGCAAGGCCAACCAATATCCACGATTCTATCCGTCCGCTACTTTTTATGCTGTTGCAACAGCCATTCGTACAGTTCTTTGGTGGCATAGGCGCGATCCCAGCTATTGTGGCCGACGCCAGGATACTCGGTGTACTTCGGTGAGCCGCCGGCTTCCTTAAGGGCGGCGATCATACTGCGCGAACCCTCGACTTTGACTGCCGTATCGGCATCGCCGTGAAAACACCAACAGGGAATATCCTTGATCTTCGCCGCTTGCTTTGTGTCGCCGCGGCCGCACACCGGCACAATCGCCGCCCACTTCTCCGGATGGGCGATGGCCAAGCTCCATGTGCCCATGCCGCCCATCGACAGGCCGGATAAATAGACTCTTTTGGCATCGACTTTATAGTCTTTCTGAACCTCGGCGAGCATGGCCAAGGCGCGCTCGGCGTCGGCGGATTTCGCTTGCCAGGTTTTCACCGCCTGGGGAATCACGACCAGGCAGGGGAAACTCTTCTCGCGCTTCTTGATCGCCGGCCCAATGCCGACCTCGACCGGCTGCTTCTTACCGCCGCTACGTTCGCCTGCGCCGTGCAGGAACAGAATCACCGGATATTTCTTATCGCCTTTATAATCGTGCGGCACAAACAAGACATACTTGGCTTCCTTGCCGTCGGCGTCCTTGTGAACGCGGGTGAGGAAGCCGGTTTTCGTTTTCTCATCGGCGCGAGCGGACGCCAACAAGACGCTCGATAGCAGCGTGAGAGAGCCGGCCAAAGCCAGCAAGCGCACGGCGAACATGGTGCGATCCTCAAAGGGAGAGTTACAGGTGTTCGGAACCACGGTGGGCGCGGAGATTAGCCTATCACACCGAGACGGCTTTCGCCACCGAGAAGCCAAAAAAACGTGGAGCGGCAAGGCGTTCAGATGAGATCGAGACGTCGTTTCATGGTGCGGGAGCGGTTGCATTCGGCGCAGATTCCGCGAATGACGAAGGTATGCCCCGCAGCCTGGAATTGGTGTTCGCGGCACACCTCGCGCACCGTGGCCTCAATGGCGGGGCTTTGAAACTCGATCATCTTGCCGCACTGATCGCAGTGGAGATGTTCGTGCTGCGGATAGCCGTAATCGTGTTCGTAGAAGGTGCGCGCCCCCAGCTCCAGGCGGCGCAACAGGCCGGCATCGACGAGTTTGCTCAGGGTGCGATACACCGTGGCCCGGCTGACGCGAAACCCGGCGCGCTTCATGTCGTCGATGAGTCGATCGGCGTCGAAGTGATGGTGCTGGCTGAAGATGTATTGCACCATGTCGCGCTGTTGATCGGTGAAGCGTTGCGATTTGGGACGGCTGGCCAGATATTCGCGGAACTTCGCCTCCGGAGTCTGCGACACGGCTACGGCAGGCAAATCCACGATCCAATCTCCTCGCTTGGCTCGAACGATTCGAGAACGATGCTACACGAACATTTTAAGCGGAAGGAAGCGATTTGCCCAGAGACGCAATCGTCTGCGAGCGAACGAGAACCTCGCTCGCCTTCGACGGCGACTAAAGGAGAGGCAAAATACGCCCGGCAGGGCTCGAACCTGCAACCTGCGGTTCCGAAGACCGCTGCTCTATCCAGTTGAGCTACGGGCGCAAATGATTGTTCTTCAAATGCTTGACATCGACTTCGCCGTTGATCTCGTCCTCGTCTTTCCTTCCGATAGACCCCACAAGCCACCTACCTCCGCAGCTGTCGCCTTAAGGAGGAGGTATCGCCTGCAATCTTCTTTCGGCAGCAGTCGCATCTCATTCTACGAGAACGCGGCATCGCCGGAAAGAGGCGGATTGACCCAAGAAGCCCCCGCTCGATTTTCCCGTCGGCCTCATTCGTCCGGTGAGTGCAGATGAAGATATGCTCAAACTCAAAGGTTTACTACCGTTGCGTCCCCAAATGACTGACCTGAAGCCGATTATCGCGCAGGAAAATGAGATTCACGTTCGCCGATGCGCTTTTGGCACTATCGATTCAGATTCGTTTCCACGGGGGAAGGCGGCTCAGTTTCTTTGAAGTATGGGAATGTACTCCAGTGTGTAAACCTCTTCTCCTCTCAACGGAAATAGGAGCGTACTCGCCCGTAAGGTCGTTGGCTCAAAGGCTCAAGCACACTCTCCCCTTAATTACAGCAAGTGTTTATGTTACCGCCTCTCAAGACACCTGCCGATCTCAAGGTGATCAGATAGGTTTTGCCGCCGTTCATGGTGACTTGCTGCTAAGAACTTCGCCGAAGCCTTTCACGTTGTCGGCCATTAACTCCGCCCAGTTGATTGCCTTGATCCACTCGTCCAGCTTGTCCCGCATCGCCTGTGCGTCCCTCTTGGCCTTCTCCAAGCTGGCCTCCAATTGCTTGATTCTTAGCTCGTGATCCCTCAATTGCTTTCGCAAGACGGCTGTCTCCCCGTTGGCATTGGCCAAATCGATTTCCATCTGTTCCAGTCTCAGCTTGTAGGCGGTTAGCTCCTGCTGCCGTTCCCCCATCATCTCTTCGAGCGCACGATTCGCAGCAATGGCTTCATCCCTGCCCCCGGCAGCGTCTTGCGCGAAGTGAAACAACTCCCATATCAACCCCTCGACCTTGCCACGGTATTCTTTCGCAATGCCGGGGGTAATTTCCGCCAAATGATTTTGGACCTGGTGCAGAACGTTGATCATGAGGGGTTGCTCCTCTGTGTGGTTCTACCGTGCTCATTTGCAATCGTGTTGCGATTTGATTGGTTGGATCGGTGATCCGCTAATCAATGGGCGGGGCCCAGAGTATACGTTTCCACCGCGTCACTATGGAAAGGACTCTCTATGCCAATGTATTGCTCTGTATACTCTGGACTTCACCTATGTTTCGCAACTTTATGTTTTGGCATAAGTTAAGGATATCAGTTAATCAGCCCGCAAATTCTTGAGTATAACTATGACCTCGTTTTCGTGTAACCTGCCCCCTCGCGCGATCCTTACCACAAAACCCCTAACGGTGAGGCTATCTCCGGGCTTGAGTTGGGAAGCCTTCTCTTCTGTGATGTCGCTGCCGATACGCAATTGTGGAGGTTGGTTCGTTTCATTCCCTCCTTCCATACTCAATTTAAGCGCTGCTCTACCAATACCCAGGATGCCAGCCGGGCCATTGGGAGGAAAGAAGGTGCCTTGGAGGACCACCTCCTTTTCGGTAATGGCATCAACCGTCAAGGCCCAATGGATTTTCGTGCCGCCGTGACCCCATAACCCGTCGTCAAACTTCTGTTGCGCCTTCCGGTAACGGACTCCGTTATCCTTTTCCTTTTCCAATGCTTGGATTCCCGCTCCTATCCACAGGACTGTGCGCTCAATATCGTTGGGGTCGAACTGTGGACTATCATCCTTCTTGTTTTTTTGTCCATCCTTCGCCGTTTGCACTGGTTTCTTGATGATTTCACAATCCTCGAAGGCAACTCGACCTCGTTCCAAACCGAGACACCTGCCCCGGATAACGATGTTTCCATCCTGCTCATGCAGGCCGACCAGCTGGCGGCGGTTTTGCTCAGAAAACACAAAGGCAGAATGCTGAACCCCGGCTGCTCGCCAGAATTCGTTATCTATCGTTAACAGGAAAGCCAAACCATCCTTCCCGGTTTTAATTTCTAGGTCGCTTAGACTCATCTCTACCTCGACTACTTTACCCTTCCATTTAGAGTCCGCCTCTACCGGATTGGTTTTCCACATATCGAGGTCACTAGAGATGGGGCCCAAGAATTCCTTCTGTTTTCGGATGCCGGAGATGCGAATACCTACAGACTTGGAAGAATGCTTGTCCTTGTCCCCCGACGATCCCTTGCCTCCATCGGGCTGGCTCGTATGTGACTCGTGTTCGTTTTTGTTGTCTACGTCTTGATGGTTTTTCCTTTCCTGCTCTGCTTCTTGGTCTTGGTTGGCGGCACCTACCACGGCGAGACGGTTATCGGGAATAGCGTCTTTATTGAATAATTTGATAGCGGCGAAGAGGACAGAGCAGCAGACCGCTGTGGCGACAATGGACAAGCCACAACCAACGCCTCGACGCACAAGGGCGAGTAACAAAGCAACGGCACCGAAGAGCAATCCCAGTGCAGCAAGACTTGCTCCCAGTAGTGGATGATGGACCACAGCCGCAGGCATTGCGGCGATGGCCAACATCAAAGCCAGCGATGCACAGATCGTTCCAGCCCAGGACCGGGCCGGCTTGTAACCGGGCTGTTCCTCGCCTCCCGCTTCCATTTCGGAATCCTTGCGGAGTCCCAATAATTTCAGGCTGTCGGATTCAGCAAAAAGGGATGGGGGTGGCCCAGAAGGTGTAGAGGGTGTCAACTCCCCCAAAACGGTTGGGTTGGTTGCTGCTGGTTTTGTTGGCGTAGGAATCAACATCCGTTGGCCGCATTTGGGGCAGCTAATTTTGCGTCCGGAGCCCTCATCGCTAACCTTGAGGATCTTCCGACAAGCTGGGCAAGTAAAGCGGATCATGGGCTATCTCCCCCTTCGCTTGTGCCAGCCCGATCTAGTAGTTATTGCAAAAAAAGGCACCATTGCCGTCAACAACAACACCGCGCTTGCGGGTTCCGGCACGGGAGCAGCGAACGGGCTGAGATCGTTGTTGAGAATGGTGTTGTTGCTGGATCCTTCCAACTCTTGAATGGGAGGCTGGCCGTCCAAGTAGCCGTAGTTGGACTCGACCAGATTCCCTTGCGCTCCGCGCAGTTTGATGGCGGAAAAGTACCACGGAGAAGTTGAGGCCGGGGCATTGTTGATTTCATTGTTGAGGATCGAGTTGTTGTCCGAGTAGTAAATGTCGATGGCAGTTCCAAACTGGTTGGCGGACGCATTGACAAGATTGCCCTGGACCGTGGTGCCCGTTGTGTGGTCGATGCCGATGTTCCCATTGTTCCCCTGCACCACGTTATTTTGCACGAGGCCATTCAACGGCAGCGGCGTAATGTTCGGATTTCCTGTGGTTATCGGCCCGATCAGAATATCAATGGGGTTGTTGCCGGTAGCGATGAGCGTCGTATTAAAAACGATGTTGTTCTGAATAACGCTGTTCACGGCCACTGTAGCAATGTCTGCTTGGGCATTAAGATTAATGGGCGACGTTCCATATTGCGAGTTGTTGTTGACGGTGAATCCATCGACCGTTACGTTCGCCGCTGTAACGGTAATGGTACCGTTGAGAACAGATTCCGCCCCTGACCTTCCAGGTACAGGATTAATGCCCGACTGCGCTCCATCAAGGATGATTCCTTGCTGATTGATGGTGACGTTTTCCGTGTAGTTGCCGGGATCGACAATGATCGTACTATTCGCCGGCGCAGCGTTTACTGCTGCCTGAATCGTTGTGTATGCGGTTTGTCCCCCCGGAGTCACTCCCGACGGATCGACATAGAGAAAGCCAGCCCGTGCCTGAGACGGTAATAGTGAAAAAGAAAGAGCGAGTAGGAATAGGACTTCTGACGTATACCGGATCATAGGCGTCTCCAGGATTCACTAGGCGAATGCATTCTGTCACTACTATGTCACTCGTTCGCCTCTCTGATGTCAAGGAAAAAAACGTCTATCGCTATTGGCCGATCAACAACCGTTCAAGAGGGTGAGTGGGGGCTTCTAGAGGTGGAAACATCGAAAACCTGCGTATTTTTTGAGGATATTTGCTATATCTTGAATCCGAAGACCGCTGTGTCCAGTTGAGCTACAGGCGCAAATGATTCAGAATAGATTACTCAAAATCTCAAATCCCTCGAAGATGCGTTGTACAACCCCCCAAATGACCGATTAACGCCTACCCGTCGTAGCCGGAATGGCCGACGCGACCCCACCGACGTTGAAGACTGTTGCCATCCCTACTCTCCATCGTACTATCGATGCGATGAGAGACAATGGCGAATCCGCAAAGACGAGGGCAATCCATGGGTGATTCGTTTGCACGCGCTCTGACTACAGGGGGAGCGGAGGATTTGCGGATAACCGCTAAGATCGAGAGGCCGATCTGCGCGCGGCCAGTGCTTGGGTCGTCTCCGCGAGCGTCTTCGTGTTGAATACGTCGCCGCGTTCCAGCCAGCCGCGTCGCGCCACATCCACGCCGTAGCGATACAGTGCAATATCGTCGGCGGCATGGGCATCGGGATTGACGACGAGTTTCACGCCGAGTGCCTTGGCTCGTTTGCAGTGAACCCAATCGAGATCGAGGCGGGCGGGATGGGCGTTGATTTCCACCATCGTTCCCGTCTCCGCCGCCGCTTGCAACACGGCTTCGAGATCGACCGGGTAGGCATCGCGTTTGAGGAGCAGCCGGCCAGTGGCGTGGCCGAGCATGGTGACGTGGGGATTGCGGATCGCACGGACGATCCGCGCCGTCATCTCTTCGCGCGATTGGTTGAAATGGCTGTGTACGCTGGCCACGAGGTAATCGAACGTCGCCAATACGTCGTCGGGGTAGTCGAGTTGTCCGTCGGGCAGGATGTCGCATTCAATGCCTTTGAAGATCGTGAATCCCTTTAATGTCGCATTAACGCGGTCGATCTCGGCCTGCTGCTGTCGGACGCGCTGCGGGCTAAGGCCGTTGGCCACGGTCAACGACTGCGAATGATCGGCCAATCCGAGATATTTCAGCCCCAACGCCTTGGCCGCGAGGGCCATTTCCTCGGCGCTGTTCGCGCCATCGCTGTAGGTGGTGTGGCAGTGAAAGACGCCCTTGATGTCGCCGATTTCGAGCAGATGGGGTAGGCGACCGGAAGCGGCGGCCTCCATCTCGCCGGTGTCTTCGCGCAGTTCGGGCGGAATGTAAGCGAGATCGAGCGCCTTGTAAATGTCGGCCTCGTCGCGGGCGGCGATGTGTCGATGGGGGCCGGACAGTTCGTACTCGTTCAGCTTCAGGCCGTACTCCTGCGCCCGCACGCGCATGGCGATGTTGTGTTCCTTGCTGCCGGTGAAATAGTTCAGCGCGAACGGAAACTGCGCGTCGTTGACGATGCGCAAGTCGGCGTTCATCAGGGTGCGGCCTTCGCCTTCGACCACGATGCTCGACTTCGTGTCGCCGTGCCCGATGACCTGAACCACGCCGGGCAAGGCCACGAATCGGTCCATGATCGGCGCGGGATCGTCGGAGGCGATGAGAATGTCGATGTCCTTGATCGTCTCTCGCCGCCGCCGTAAACTGCCGCACAACTCCATGCGATGGATGCCGGGCGCTTGGGCGAGACCTTCGCGGAGACGATCGGCCAGAGCTAGCGCGAGATCGACGCGGACGCGCGAACCCATCTGGCGCAGGAAATGGATGCCTTCGACGATCTTTTGTTGCGTTTTCTCGCCGAGTCCTTTAATCTTCGCCACTTCGCCGTCGAGACAGGCTCGTTCCAATTTGTCGAGCGAGTCGATGCCCAGTTTATCGTGCAACAGTTTGACGCGCTTCGGTCCCATGCCTTGAATGCGGAGCATGTCGAGCAATCCGGGCGGCGTCTTCTTGCGCAGCTCCTCATAGTAGGGGAGATGGCCCGTCGTGACGAGTACGGTGATTTTTTCGCGCAGCGTGTCGCCGATGCGCGGCACATCGGCGAGTCGTCCCTCGCGGACGACGGTGGCCAGATCTTCTTCGAGTTGTTCGATGGCCTGCGCGCCGTTGTGATAGGCATTGCAGCGAAACGAGCTTTCGCCCTGCAATTCCAAGAGCGTGCCGATTTCATCGAGAATGGCGGCGACTTTTTGTTTGTCCATGCGACGCATCTCACCGGTGGAAGAAGACGAAGAGAAGGGGTGACAAGGAGAGCATAGCGGCTCTCTTTCCTCTTGTCTCCCCTTCTCCTCTACTCTCCGTCCAGATCATCACGCGGCGAGAGCGACTTGATGGATCTGCCGCGACGGATGCAGCATGACTTCGAGGGCGGTGACGAGGCGGTCGGGTCCGCGTCCGTCGATCAATTGTCGGCCGCAACGTGCCATCGCTTGCCGTTCTTGGGGATCGGCGAGCAGATCGGCGACCGCTTGGCGAAGGGTTTGGGCCGAGACATTGGCCTGCCAACCCAGACAGGTGGCCGCCCCTTCTTCCTCCAGGCGTTGCGCCGTCGGCCAATGCGTTTCCGATTGCACGATGACGATCTGCGGGATGCCGACGCAAGCCAATTCCAGAGACCAGGCGTTGCCGCCGGTGACGGCGAAATGGCTGCGGGCGATGCGAAACGGCGTCTCTCCGGTTTCGTGAACGATCTCCAAGCGATCCGGACAAGTCTCGGCCAAGGCTTGCAGATTGGCCAGGTCGGGATGATAGGGACGAACGAGTACGTCCACGCGCCCCACCTTGGGACAATTGAGCAAGCGTTTGGCCAATTCGCCGGATTGATTGTGGGGATCGTCGTCGCCGAGGGCGACGAGAGCGCGGAAGGGTTGCGCCGGTTCTTGGGAGCGAGTCGGTCGTTGACGGCGAATCTCGGAGCGCACCAAGGCGTAGCGCGATCCCAAAAGGAGTTGTGTGCCCCGTCCGAACTCGTAGGCTTCCTTTCCGGGTGCCAAGAGCGGATTGACTACTAATCCGGAGGGAAATACAGTATGGGCCACGCTGTCCAGCGCGATCACGAGAACGCCGGTGTCGCGGAGAACGGCGAGATAGTCTTCCTTAATGTCCGGCGAGTCGACGACGACGGCGGCGGGGCGCAAGCGGCGAATCTCTTGAACGGTCTCTTCGAGGTCGTCGGGGCAACCGGCGGGATTGCACGCTTCGAGCCAATCGTTTCCGCCGCGCTTGAGGGTCAAGCCAAGCGAGCCGGGTTCGAGTTGGGACAGGAAATAGGCCGGCCTGCGCCGCCGCTGAATCGCCGCCGCCAAGGTCTGGCAGCGCGACAAGTGTTCCCAGCCGAGGCGCGGCGCGGCATCGACGCGAAAAAGAATGGGAGCGCGAGTCATCTTGTTCCATTCCGTTAGTTAAGGATCGTTCTCGGATCGTTTGTGCGCGCTCGATGTCCGCGGGCTTTCTCGGCCTATCGCGGGCACGAACTGGCAGCGATCCGTTTCGGACGGAGGCGCTCGAAGGGTGTACGTTGATGGGTGGACGGAGCGCGGGCGTTCCGTCCTGCTAACTCTTCTCCGTTGGCCGTCCTGGCCCAACGCGGACGGTTCCGTTGCGTCCGCGTCCCGAATCCATTCGTTGGCTTCGAGTCCGACGACTCGTTCCAACGGGACGAATCTTACTCCACAAGCGTCGATTCTGAAAAGAGCGTTTCTTCATAAGACTCAACCAATGACAGAATCGGGAGTTACACGCTCCGACTCCGCCGAGCGGGAAGAAAAAATTGCCGAAGTTCCATAACGGAAATGTAATCCCAAACCCCATAGCGTGAAGTAAGAAAGCATCGTAGAATACACTAGACAGGTGTGTGGACACGGTACGAGCAGCCGGATGCAACCCGCTCGAACCGGACACTTGATCCCGATGCGAGTCGGTTGGCGTGTAGCGGATTCAACGGAGACGCAAGGGTGAGGAATGTTGGCTTGCCTTGGAGTATCTGTTTCGCCGGCGATGCGAAGTTTTTCTGCCTTGGGGATTGCCCCCTTCCGTTCTCCGCCCGAATCGACTACTCTAATGAGAACGCCGATGACTCGCCTCGTCGGACAGTTCGTTCGATTTGCAAACCGTCGATCGACTTTTTGAGTTCGAGAATCTCTGGAGGCGAGTCGGCGGCTCGGCTGCTGTCTTCGCGCCAGAAAAAAGTATTAGAACGGCGGATTCCGTAGCAAGGGTCGGTCTCTCGTCGACGAGAGGTGCGACCGTAAACGAGGAGAGAGAACCTAATAATGAAGTCGACATTAACGGCAGGCGGCGTCCTGCGCATGGGTTTGACGCTCGTTGTGTGCGCCGCCCTTATCGGTGGCGGTGCGTTCTACTTCATGGGCGGTTTTGGGCACAAACCCCACGAGACCGAGCCGGAAGAGGCCATCATTTCCGTCAATATGGTGCGTCCCCATTACGATAAAACGTTCCTCGTCACCGTAACCCGCCCCGCCGATGTGCGTGCCTACTACGAAGCCAGCCTGGAGACCAAAGTCACGGGCCGTGTGAAGGAAATTCCTTTTGATGTTGGCGCGAAGGTCAAGGAATCGGAACAATTGGCGTTGGTGGACGTGCCCGATCTGGTGGCGAGCGAGAAGCGACGCCAAGCCGACTTGGTCCGGGCCAAGGCTCAAGTCGATCAAAAGGGTGCGGCGGTCAAAACGGCCGAAGCCGATGTCGTTGCCGCGGCCGCGAAAATCGATGCCGCCAAGGCCCGCTATCAAAGTGCGGTAGCTTACAGAGAATTCCGCGACAAGCAATTGGTGCGCTATCAAGAGTTGGTGAAGGTGAAAGCCATCGATGAACGCTTGGTGGACGAGCAGATGGATCGCAATGAGTCGGCCAAGGATAACGAAATCTCCACCAAAGCCAACTTGGCATACGCCATTTCCGAGTTGGATGCCTACAAGGCACGCGTCGTTCAGGCCAACGCGGATCTCGACGAAGCCAAGGCCAATGTGGGCGTCGCGAATGCCGAAGTTGAATTCGCTAAAGCCATGCTCGAATACGCCCGGATCATCGCGCCCTTCGACGGTCAAATCTCACGCCGCAATGTCGATCCCGGATTCTTCGTCCAAAACGCGGGGGACGGCCATGCCACGGCTCTTCTGGTCATTCAACGCAACGACATCGTCACCGTGGTCGTTCGCGTCCCGGATGTGTATTCCTCCTACATTACGCCTAATACGGAGGCGGTCTTTGAGACGCCCACCATGCCGGGCATCAAGATCCACGGCAAGGTCACGCGCTATCCCGAATCGTTGATCAATCCCGAAAAGGATCGCACCATGTTGGTGGAAGTCGATCTCTGGAATCGCGATGCGAAGAAGTTTGCCGAGAAGATGAAAGATGAAGCGTCTCGTAAGAAATTTATGATGGGACTCAAAAGGGGTATGCCCGACGATCCCAACAACGGTCTGCCGGTCGTTCCGGACGTGAAAGGCAAATTGGAACCGGGACGCCAGATGCGTCTGCTGCCCGGCATGTTCGGCAAAATGACCTTGGTGTTGAGGAAATTCGACGACGTGTTCATGCTCCCCAGCTCGGCAATCGTCGTCAAAGGCGGCTTTACCTACATCTACCTCATCAAGGACAAGAAAGCGCATTTGCAGCCGGTCCAAGTGAACATCGACGACGGCAAACTCGCCAAGATCGAGTTGCTCACCGACGATGGCGTCAGCCTAGGCGATCTGACTGGCAAGGAAGAAGTTATCGTCAGCAATCAAGGCGAGTTGACGGAAGGTCAAGCCGTCGATGCCAAGTTGGTCGAAGATTGGAAGTCTTTGACCTCTGGTGCGGATAAGAACGAAAAGAAGTGATCTCGCCGTTGCCCTCTCTCCCGCAGACCCGCTGGAGAGAGGGCGATGTCGTCGATGCACGGCTTTCCGGTGCTTCCATTCGGCCTATCTCTCGACGGACTTCGTTGCTCCGCGAACCGCCGATGATTTCCAGCCAATTCCAAGGATGAACCCCATGTTTCTACCCGAACCCCCATCGAGCCGTTGGGATCTACGCGCGCGGCTCTGGGGAGCGGAAATCCGAATCCGTCCCATCTTCTGGGCTTCCAGCGTCCTGGTCGGCATCGTCTTCTATCGCGATCCGGAAGCCGGCGGCGTCTCAATGTTTGGAACGTGGCTCTTTGCCGTCGTCCTATCCTTTCTGATCCATGAAGCCGGGCACGTTCTCACCGCTCGACTGTTGGGAGTGCCGATACGCACCGTTCTGTCGGGACTCGGCGGCCACGTCCTCGGCTTGGACCACGTCAAACGGTGGCAGCGTGTGGTCATTCTGCTCTCGGGTTCGCCGGCAAACCTGGCGTTTCTCGGCATCTTGTGGGGAGTAACCGAGATGCCTCTGGCTCCGCACTGGCGCGAGTCGCTCGGCCCCGTTCTCATGGTGCTGATGTGGATTAACGCCTACTGGGCTTTGCTCAACGTACTCCCATTGTGGCCGCTCGATGGCGGGCGCGTCGCCGTCGAAATCGGTGAGGCTCTGTTCGGCTCCCGCGGCAAGACGGCGGCTTTACTTCTCTCTCTCGCCATCAACATGGCGTTGAGCTTCACGGCCGCCGTCTGGGGGATCCTCGTGCTGGGCAATCGTTACGACCCCCGCTTTATCGTGCATCTGTTGTTCCTGGGCGTTCAGTTGCTTTATTGTTATATCCTCTGGCTCTGCACTTTCCGCGCTCTATGGGGCAGCGACGTGCCGCTCGACGACCTAACTCGTCCCGGCCGCGCCGCCTGAACTCAGTGCTTGTCTTGTCCCGTTTTCGCCGTTTCTTTTTGCTTCGCAGGGGCGGCAGTCGGCGCGGGCGCGGAGTGTTCCACCATCGACTCCAACACATTGACGAGCGCTTGCATGCTGGCTTGATTCTCCTTGTCGGCGGAGCGGGCGTGTTCGCGCAAGCCGGCGATTTCGGTTCGACAGCGGGCAATCTCTTGCCGGGCCCGCGCCACTTCCTGCGAGGCCGCTTGCACTTCACCGCGGGACGACAGCACGGCCCGTTCGCGCTCTTCGAGCAGGCTTTGCAAGCCCTGCATCCGCGCGGCGAGGGATTTGTTCTCGTCCTGTAGTTCGGCAATTTTTTGAGACATATCGGCGGCCTGATACTCGGCCAAGGCGCTATAACCGGCGAGATTGACCGGACCGGGCGGGCTGCCTCCCACACCATTGGGGACCGGCCCGCCACGACCGACCGGGCCGAACCCGCCGTCGGGACGCGCCGCAGCGCTCGGCCCACCGGGTTGGGACGGCTGGCCCGACGGCGCGGACGTACCCATCATGCTGGGGATGTTAAAACATCCGCTGGAAAGCAGAAGCCCCGATAGCCCCAGTGCCGTCAGAAAGCTGCGATGACATCGAGACACCATGATCGATCTCCATACTGTTTTTTACACCTCCACGCTTCAAGCGTAGAGGCAATGCAAGCGTATGTGTTCTCCGCATCCGCAAAAGATGTCGATGGCTTGAATGATCTCGCCGCTGCGAACGATCTCGATGCGCGCCTCCGAGGCGGGCTTCGAGGGCTCGGGGGCATCGGCGACGGGCAGCTTGGGGACGCCGATCCGCGCGGGATCGTCTCCCACGCGCACACAAGCACTATGGATCACCGAACTGGTGTGAAACTCGCCGCGCGCGGGCAATGCCCGTTCGGGGTGCATGGCTATCCTCCGTGCGTTCGCAGATATTCGGCCAAATGAAACAGCGCCGCGCTGAGAACGCGCGACACGCGCGATTCCGACAATCGCAGCACTTCACCGATCTCTTTCAGGCGTAAATCTTCCAGATAATACAGCGTCACAATGGTGCGCTCGCGCTCGTCCAGGGCCTCGAGCGCCTCGACGAGAAGACGCTTTTGCTCTACTTTTTCGACCAAACGATCGGGCCGTTGGGAATCGTCGAGCCGCGTACCGATCGGTTCGCCGCTTTGATCCCACGACACCAAGCGCGTCATGCGAATCGCGGCCAGTGCGTCGGCGACTTCCTCCTCGCTCAGCCCCGTGGCGGCGGCCAGCGCCTCCGTCGTCACCGGCGGCGGCAGTTCGTCGTAGGCTCGACGCACTTGGGCGACCCGCTGGAGCATCTGTTGAGGCAGGGGACAATTGCGACGGAGCTCGTCGAGAATCGCACCTCGAATCCGCGTGTAGGCATACGTCTTGAATTGCGCCCCGCGCTCCGGGTCGAAATGATTCGCCGCCTCGACCAGGCCGAGAATGCCCGCCGATTCGAGGTTCTCTTCATCGACGCCGGGAGGCAACTCGGCCAGCAGCTTGCCGACGAGATGGCGCACCAACGGCAAATGTTCCAGAATCATCCGGTCGCGCCGCTCTTTTTGAGCGACCGCTCCGTATGCTTGCGTCGCAAGTTGCATCGACATCCCTCCGATGAGCGGGGCCAGAGGCCACCAAAATCGTGCTTCCCCATCGGGAGGCCTTACGCCGCCCGCTCGGCTCGCCCATTCGCCAGATCCTCGAGGCGAAGCATGGCGACCGGCTCCAGTAACAAATCGTTAGGCACTTCCGCATAGGCGATCACAGCGAGGTCCGGCAGACCGCGCAAGATGGCGTGACGCAGCGGGCGACGCAAGCTCGCGTCGGTCAAGAGTGCGACTTCTTGCCCGCGCGCCGTCGCCTTGCGCCATTCGTTGAGCAAAAACAGGATCAATTTCTCCAGCCGTCCTGGATCGATGGCCAATGTCTTGTCGTGTGGATTCCTCCGCAATTCCATCTCCACGCGAGGATCGAGAACCACCGCGTGCAGCCGGCCCTGAGCATCGCGGAATCGATCGCAGATGACGCGTCCCAAATCGGCGCGAACGCGCTCGGTCAATTCGACTGGATCTTTTGTGGCCGGAGCATGATGGGCGAGGCTTTCGAGGATGCGCGGCAGGTTCGAGATGGGAACGTGTTCTTCGAGCAGCAGGCACAAAATGCGGTGGAGCGTTCCCATCGACAACACGTTGGGCAACAGTTCATCGACCACCGAGGCGTTGGTCTCGCGCGTCTTGTCGAGCAACGATTTGAGATCTTCGCGGCTAAACAACTCGCTGGCATGTTTGCGAACAATCTCGCCCAGATGCGTGATCAGTACGCTGGGGGCATCGACGACGGTGTAGCCGCCCAGCTCGGCGCGTTGGCGGTCGTTCTCGTGAATCCAGCGCGCCGTCAAGCCGAATGCCGGATCTTTCGTCGCTTCTCCCTCGACCTTGATGGGCGGATTGGCCGGTTCGATGGCCAAGAGGCGATCCGTGCGCAAGCTGCCGCGCGTGACCTCGCGTCCGCCGATGAGAATGCGATAGGCGTCGGCATCGAGTTGAATGTTGTCGCGCAGTCGGATGGGCGGAACCCAGATGCCATTCTTGCGCGCCAGATCGCGCCGTAGTCCGCTGATGCGATCGAGCAGGCCGTTGCCGCGGCGCGGATCGACCAAGGGGATGAGCCGAGCGCCGATCTCGACGGTGGCGCGATCCGTTTGCAAAAAGTCGTTGAGATTCGTTTCCGGCGTCGATTTAGCCGGCGCGTCCGAAGGCGTCCGCCCCGCTCCCTGCGCCGGCGCGCTCGCGCTTCGAGCATCGGCCGGCTTGGATAGCCGCCTCGCTCCGAAGATCAGAAATCCCGCCAGAGCGGCGAACGGCAACATCGGCAACCCCGGTGCCAGCGACAACCCCAACAGAATCAGCGCGCCGACGAACAGCGAGCGCGGATTCATGGCCATTTGCGAGCCGATTTCCACGCTCAAACTGGTTTGCGTCGTCGCCTTCGTGACGAGCATGCCGGAAGCCGTGGCAATAATCAGAGCCGGTATTTGCGAAATCAAGCCATCGCCCACCGTGAGGATCGAATAAGTCCGAAAAGATTGCGTCAGAGTCATGTTGCGCGTTAAGCCGAGGACGAAGCCGCCGACGAGATTGACGGCGGTGATGATGAGACCGGCGATGGCGTCGCCGCGCACAAACTTGCTCGCACCGTCCATCGCGCCATAAAACTCGGCTTCGCGCAACAGCGCTTGACGCCTGCGGCGAGCCTCCGCTTCGTCGATGGAGCCAGAGTTCAATTCGGCGTCGATGGCCACCTGTTTGCCCGGCAACCCATCCAACGTGAATCGCGCCGCCACTTCCGAGACGCGCCCCGCACCTTTCGTGATGACCACGAATTGAATGACGATGAGGATCAGAAAGATCACCAGGCCGACAACGAGACTTCCTCCGACCACGAATCCGCCGAACGCTTCGACGATGTGTCCCGCGCCGCCCTTGAGCAAAATCAGCCGCGTGGTGGCCACGTTGAGGGCCAAGCGAAACAGCGTCATCAGCAGCAACAGCGACGGAAACACCGAGAAATCGAGCGGTTTGGTGGCCGCCAGCGTGACGAGCAGGAGCAAGATGGTGAGTCCGAGATTCAGCGCCAATAACAGATCGAGTAAGGGCGGCGGCAGCGGGACGAGCAGGACGACCAGCACGCCCAGCAGCGCCACGGACAGCACCAATTCGCTGCGCGGCCCGAACGACAAATTGGAATCGGCGGAGAGCGCCGTTGCATTCGACATAAACGCACTCGTGTGACAACGATCTCACCGACACAAGCCCGGAGCGCCAGCGACGGGTGCTAGCGAATGCGCCCGTCGCTGGCGCTCCGGGCTTGTGGGTGATTACTTAACGGGGATTACGCTATCCCTCGCAGACGATAGACGTATGCCAGCACCTCGGCGACGGCGTGATAGAGCGCCGCCGGGATTTCCTTGCCTATCGTCGAGGCTTTGAACAATGCTCGTGCCACGGGCTTGCGTTCCACCACGGGTACGCCGTGCCGCCGCGCCGTTTCGACGATCCTCCGCGCGACGTGACCCGCTCCCTTGGCCACCACCTTGGGCGCGCCCAGCGATCCCTTATCGTAGCGCAGGGCGATGGCCAGGTGCGTTGGGTTGGTTACGACGACCGTGGCACTGGGCACATCGCGCATCATGCGCCGCTGGCTCAGCTCTCGGGCCAGCTTGCGGATGCGCCCTTTGACTGCCGGATCGCCTTCCTCGCGCTTCATCTCGTCCTTGATTTCTTCGCGCGTCATGCGCAGCGCCATCTCGAAGCGGAAGCGTTGGGCCAGGTAATCGACGACGCCGACGACGATAAACGCGGCGGCAACCATCAGCCCCAATCGCAACACAAGATCCCACGTTTGCCCCGCCGCTCCGGCCAAATGTTGCCGATCCAACATTGCCAATCGCCCCATGCGCCCTTTCAGCATCATCCACGCGAACACGCCGATAGCCACCACCTTGGCGAGCGAGGTCGCCCCTCGCAGTATCCCCGCCCACGAGAGGATGCGACTCCAACCGTTTACCGGATCGAGCCGCTCCCAATTGGGCGTGGCCAGCGACGGCACGATGCGAAAGCCAACTTGGCCGACCATCACCCCCAACGACGCCACGAACAACAGCGCCAACGGAAGCCCGACGATCCGCAGGCCCAGCGACAGAAACCCCATCAGCAATTCGCGCGACTGATCCATGCTCAACTCGTGCATTCGCCAGCCTCGAATCGCGTGGCGCAGCGCCTCGGAAAAGCTCGCGCCGATCCCCTTCGATGCAAACCACAAGACACCGATCGCCGCCAGCAGCAACAACCCGGCCGTCAGTTCGGCACTGAAGACGACGCGACCCTGTTCGCGCGCTTCTTCGCGCCGGCGCGGAGTGGCGGCCTCTGTTCCTTGCCCTTGTTCTTCCGCCATGTCTCACACCAATCGTTCGAGCAATTCGCCCATGTGCGCGAGCGAGCGCACGATGGCTGCGACGAATCCCGGCATCAACGCGAACAGACCTATCAGACCGAAGGCGATGCGCACGGCGTAACCGAAGGCGAAGACGTTCATCTGCGGTGCGGCGCGAGTCATCAGGGCGAGGACGACCGAAGACAGAAACAGCATCGCGCCGATGGGCGCGGCCAACATCAACCCCCATTCCTGCGCCGCCGATACCCCCGCCGTCATGGGGCCAATCGCGGACAGTCCCGACCAGCCGCCCAGAGGGATGCGCAGGAACGTGCCGTGCAGCGCCGCAAAAAAGACGTGGTGTCCATCGAGACTGAAGAAAAGCACGCCGGCCAACATCTCGAACAGTTGCGTCACCACCACCGAGGGGTTCGGCGCGGTCGGGTCGGCTTGCGCGCCCATCGCCAATCCCATTTCCGCGCCGAGGTATTCTCCGGCGATGCGTATCGGCAAGAGAATCAACCCCATCGCGTATCCCAAGAATGCTCCGAGCAGTGCTTCCTTCATCATTACCAAGATCAAGGCCAGCCAAGATACCGGGCCGTTAGTCGTGAGACATTCCGGAGTCGCCGAGCCGCCGAGCATTTGAAAGTACAACACGGTCAAGGCGACGGCCAAACCGACCTTCACCGTGCGCGGCGTCGCATGGGTTCCGAGCATGGGCAACACGCCGACGAAAGCGCCGGTGCGGGCCAAGATCAAGGCGAACGACAGCACCGCCGACTCGATCATCGTCCCACCCCCGCGGCGCGTTCCATCATGCGCATCGTGAAATGGACGGCCAACTGCATCGTCCACGGCATGGCCACGACCAACACCAAGCCGACCGCCAACAGGCGCGGCAAGAACGACAGCGTCTGTTCTTGAATGCTAGTGACGGCTTGCAGGATGCTGACGAGCAGGCCGACGATCAAACTCGCGGCCAACGTCGGCAAGGCCAGCAACATGGCCGTGTACAGCAAATCGCGGCCAATTTCGATGACTTGTTCCATCTCCATGTCGGTTGCTCTCTTTCCGTTACTCCCCTCTTCCCTGGACTCGGGGAAGAGGGGAGAACGATCGCTATCCAAAACTCACGCTCAGCGAGCGGGCCACCAAATGCCAACCGTCGGCCAGCACGAACAACAGAATCTTGAACGGCGCGGAAACCATGACGGGCGGCATCATCATCATGCCCATCGCCGTCAGAATGCTGGCCACCACCAGATCGACCAGCAGAAACGGTATGTAAATGCAGAAACCCATGATAAACGCCGTCTTTAACTCGCTGATGACATACGCCGGCACGAGAATGTGCCACGGCGTATCGCTCGCCTGTTGGAGCGATTTCAACCCGGCCAGGTGGACGAAAAGAGCGAGATCCTGACGCCGCGTCGATCGCAGCATAAATCGATGCAGCGCCTCCCCTCCGACCCGCGCCGCCTCGACGCCGCCGATCTTTTGATCGAGATACGGCGTCACCGCTTTGGCATTTACTTCGTCGAGAGTCGGTCCCATGACGAACAGCGACAGAAAGAGCGACAGTCCCAGAAGCACCGGATTGGGTGGGATGTCCTGCGATGTGACGGCACGGCGCACAAACGATAGCACGATGATGATGCGCGTGAACGGTGTCAGGCACACCAGCAGCGCCGGCAACAACACCATGCCGCCGAGAAACAGAGCCGTTTGCAGCGGCGCGGACAGGTTTTGCACGCTGCCCGATTCGCCCAAACGCTGCACCATCGACAGGGGATCCGCCATGACGCCACCTCCCGCATTCCCCGCTCCGCCTCGTTCGCTGGAGAGGGGCGATGCTCCGGGCCGTTAGGCCGCTTCGTTTGTCGCAACGCTCAATTCGGCCAGGGTTCCCGCAAACTCTTGCGGCAAAGGCAACAGCGCTTTGATCCCTGCCGCATCGACTCCGGCCAAAACCTTCGTCTCGCCGGCCTGCAGCAGATAGACCGCGCAGCGACCGCTCAGCGGCAGTGTCTCGAGCAGGCGCAGTTGCGCGTTCGCGTTCGGCGCGGCGGCAAACGGTCGAATCCAACGCTTGCCGATCCAGAGTGTGACAACGCAGAGTATAAGTACAAAAATTGTGCCTAATCCGAGGCGGAGAAACATCGCATTGGGAGAAGGGAGATCGGGGAGAGGGGGCGGCTCGTAATCGAGAGACGATTGCTCTTCCGTCGCAGAAAGAAGCGGAGCGGAGACGGAAGACGATTCCGCGAGCGGTTGTAAGCTGCGCGGCAGCAGCAAACCGGCGGCGGCGGCAACGACGCCGAGAACACCGGCGATCAGCCAATTCAACAACGACGGCTTGCGCGCCGCGTTCTGCTGGGATGGGGCCATGTCTGCATACTCCGAATCGGCGCGGACGAGCGCTCCGATCCGAGCCTCATCCACAAACCGCGTGTGTGCAGACTATCGTCCCGAATCTGGGCAAGCCTTGAGGATTATTCCGATTGTATCGATTCTTTTGCCAACAAACTCCTTGGTTCGAGGTGGGGGAGGCTCCGATTCGGCTCTCCCCCGTGCGTGGGACAGCGGCTTTGACATACGGCTTACTGAGCGCTATCGGGGCTTGCCGGTGTGCGGCGCAGGCCGCGAAGTTTCTCGACGAGTTGCGCGGCCAGGGTTTGATCGGTCAACTCCGTTAGCACTTTCGCCGCCTGTCGCTCCTGCATCGTGCCGAGTATCTTGACGGCGGTATCCATCTTTCCAGTGTCGGCCAGATTTTGCAGAATCTTGGCGGCGCTCTCCGGCGTCATCGAATTGTACATTCCGCTCATCTTCTTTAGATTCTCGTGTTCTTCCTTTTCCAACTTCATCACCCGGCTCTCCATCTCCTTCGTGTTCTTGCCGAGTTTCTGCCGTTCCTCCTCCAGCGAGCCGCGCTGCTTTTCGACGCCCTGAATGGCTTCGTTGAGCGAATCCATCTCGCTCTGAATCTGCGTCCGCAGTTCATCGAGGCTCGACCGTTCGCCGCGAATGTCTTCGTGAATCAATTCGATCTGTTTCTTTCGGGCGGTCAGTTGATCTTCGCGCTCGCGCACGGCCGCCAAGCGCGCGCGCAACTCGTTGGTCATACGCGCGATTTCTTCGGTGTTGGGATTGTAGGCAGGGCGCGCGGCGGCCCTCGTGCTGGGAGCGGAGGAAGAATGGTGAGAAGAAGAGTCTTTTTCTTCCTTGTCCGTTTTCGCTTTCACTTTTCCCGTTTCCTTGTGCGCCGCGTCGGTGTGTTCGGTCTCGGTTGCGTGGCCGCTCTTTTGTTTCATCTGCCAGAAATAGGAAGCGCCTGCCGAGATGCCGAACAACAGCAGGCTCGTGACGCCGACGATCAGCAGTTTTTTCATAATTCGTCTTCCTCGTTTCCTTCGCGGACGGCGAATGGACTCGCCGCGCGTTGCGCCAACCAGCGCTGCATCCCCAGTTCATCCAGATCGTTTTGCCGCCGCCGTCCTGCGTCGCGGCAATAGGTTTCCCATTCGCGCGCCCGCAAGCTCAACAGCGCCTCGACCTCCAGCGACGCCTGTATACGCAGGCGATTCGCTTCCCGCAATCGCGCCTCGGCCTCATCGGCGATCCGCCGGGCCGCCCGCAGCCATTCCTCCAGCTGTGCCGCGCGTTCGTAGTGGGCCTGCCACGTCCCCAAGGCAGCCGCTTGTCGCAAACGCGCCGCAGACTCGACGGCATTGTGAAGCAACTCTTCCTCGATCCGAGCGCACTCGGCTCGCGCTTCCTCCCAACGTGCCCGTGCCTGCTGTTGCCGTATCTCCGCCAGTTTCTCGCGTTGCTTCTTAACGGCAAGCACGCGCTCCAGACGGAAATGAAATCGCCTCATGCTTTCCTTATCGAACGATCGCGGCAAAAATTGCTCGTTTTGTTCGCATGGCTCTTCTTCGGATGGCCAAGAAGCTCTTGCCTCATAATGTGAACTATTGTACCCTCTCTGAATTGTGTTCTCGGTTTGCCCACGGATCGAATCCATGCCGCTTCCTTTTCCACCTCCGGGCGTTCGTGTCCTCACCATCGGCGAATTGACGCGCGCGCTGAAGGGTACTCTCGAGGAAGCGTATGCCAGTGTTTGGGTCGAAGGCGAGGTGTCGAACCTGTCGCGGCCGAGCGCTTATGGGCATCAGTATTTCACGCTGAAGGACGACGAAGCGCCTCTCCGCGCCGTCCTCTATCGAGCCGTCGCCCTACGCATGAAGTACGATTTGGCCGATGGCTTGCGCGTGGTGGCGCGCGGACGGCTGACGCTGTACATGCCGCGCGGCGAATATCAGATTCTAGTCGAGGAGATTCAGCCCAAGGGAATCGGTCCTTTGGAGTTGGCTTTTCGACAATTGAAAGAAAAACTATCCCTCAAAGGGTATTTTGATCCGAAACGGAAGCGCAAGCTGCCGCGCATTCCGCGCCGCATCGCCTTGGTGACGAGTCGGAGCGGCTCGGCGGTGCGCGACATGCTGGAGATTTTAGGGCGACGGTGGCCGGCGGCGGAGGTGTGGCTCACGCCGGTTCGCGTGCAAGGGGACGGAGCGGCGGCGGAAGTCGCCGAAGCGCTCGGTACCCTGAATCGTTTGGCTTCCCGCGGCGCGGCCATTGATGTGGTTGTTCTCGGACGCGGCGGCGGCAGCCTGGAAGACTTGTGGACCTTCAACGAAGAGCGCGTCGCCGAGGCCATCCATCAATCGCGCATTCCCGTCGTCACCGGCATCGGCCACGAGGACGATTTAACCATCGCCGACATGGTGGCTGACGTGCGGGCGTTGACGCCCAGTGAAGCCGCCGAGAAGATTGTTCCCGATGGACAAGCCGTCTTCAAATGGTTGACAGAGCTTGAAGCGCGCTTCAGCAAGGATCTAAAAAGCCGTTTGGAGATGGCCCAAGCGTCGCTGCAAGAACTAGCGCGGCGACCTTGCTTTCGCCGGCCGCTCGAACGCATCCGACAAGAGGAGCGCGACCTCGACGATTGGAACGAGCGGCTCCAGCGCGCCGTGCAGAGCCGCCTCGATAGGCTGCACGAACGCCTGAAAGCACACGCCGCGCGGCTGGAATCGCTCAGTCCGCTCAACGTCTTGGCGCGCGGCTACAGTTTGACGCGCAGAGAAGACGAGACGCAATTGCTGCACAACGTCGCGGGTCTGCATTCCGGTGAACGCATCGTGACGCGGGTGCAACGCGGCGAGATCGTCAGCCGCGTCGAAGAAATCCGAGGGGAGGAGCCAGGCGATGAGCGAAGTTGACAAAGGGCGATCGTTCGAGGATTCGCTGCTAGAACTCGAACGCATGGTGCGCGAGTTGGAAGATGGCCGTCTCGGGTTGGAAGATGCGCTGGCGCGCTACGAACAGGGCGTCGGTCTTATCAAATCGTGCTATCAACAGTTGCGGCAGGCAGAGCAACGTATTCAGTTATTAACCGGCGTGGATGAGGAACAACGGCCCATCTTGCAACCGTTCAAGCACGAAGCGACCGCGCCTACGAGGAAGCGAACGTGACGGTGTTCTCGTTTCGCCGCGGCTAAACGCAACTCTTAAACCGTCGCACACAGTCGGAGATCGCCACTTCGGTCGGCAGCCGTTCGATACTCGACGCGCCGAAGAAGCCGACGATGCCGTGCGTGTGCCGCAGGATATAGGACGCGTCTTCCGGTTCGGCGATGGGTCCGCCGTGGCAGAGAACGAGGATGTCGGGATTGATGCGTTTGGCGGCGTCGGCGAGCGCTTGCACGCGCTGGGCGGCCTGGTCCAATGTCAACGCCGACTTGGCTCCGATGGTGCCTTTCGTCGTCAAGCCCATGTGCGGAATAAGAACGTCGGCTCCCGCTTTGGCCATCGCCGTCGCCTCGTCTTCGGTGAACACATACGGGCACGTCAACAGGCCGATTTCCCGCGCGGCGGCGATCATCTCGACCTCCTTATCGAACCCCATGCCGGTCTCTTCGAGCCCCTGACGCATGGTGCCGTCGATGAGTCCGACGGTCGGAAAATTCTGCACGCCGCTGAATCCCGCTGCCTGCACCTCGCGCAGAAAGCGCGGAATGTGGCGGAACGGATCGGTGCCGCACACGCCGGCCAACACCGGAGTATTTCGAACCAGCGGCAACACTTCGCGGGCCATGTCCATGACGATCTGATTGGCGTCGCCATAAGGCATCATCCCGCTGAGGCTGCCGCGTCCGGCCATGCGAAAGCGACCGGAATTGTAGATGATTATCAAGTCGATGCCGCCCGCCTCGGCACATTTGGCGGACAGACCAATCCCCGCTCCCCCGCCGATAATCGGCTTACCGGCCGCTACCTGAGCGCGGAGACGTTGCAGACATTGCTCGCGGGTGAAACTTTGCCCTTGCTGACTATCGGCCACTTTTACCGCCCTCTGAGTTTCGCTGTAGTAGCGAGAAAGTAAGTTTATCCCACCGCGTACAACGCGGCATTACTTTCATTGGATGGCCTCCTCGTCGCGGATTAGCCCACGCCGGCATCGAGCCGTTCCAGGGTTGTAAGCCACTCGCCGAAGTGCGGGCAACGAACCCTCAACGTCGGCAAACCGATGTTTTCGGCAATCAACGGGCCTGCGACGTTCTCGTCGTACTGCTGCACCTTCTGCTGAATCCGACGCTTGGGATGAGAATGTTGGCCGTGGTTGATGTCTTCGGGCGTGCCATAGCCGTCACATTCTTGGCACAAGGCTTTCATCAGAGCTTCGGGTACATCGTAGATCGACGAGATTCGCCGGGGGTCCACCAAGACCAGAGCCTCGTACTCGTGAACTTGCAGATAAGGAACGAAACGGGCGTCGCCGATTTCTAACGCCAACGAAGTTTGCAGCGCAATCGCCTGCTCCCTTCCCGTTGGCTTTGTCATGCCCTCCTCGTAACCGGGAAAATCACTCGGCAACGAATAGAGGTCAACCATCATGGAAAACCGAGCTTCTGGCGTCTTGTCCTCTTTGAGCCACGTTTTCATGTCGGCGAGTGCATGTCCAAATGTGTTCAGCATTCCGCCCTGCGGAATTCGTCCCCGACGACGTTTATGTAGCCCCGTAAACCGTGGAGACGTCAGGAACACACTGAATTCCGCTAGGTGGGGCGTGAGAACAGCCTTGGCAAATGCCGCCTCGGTCTGTCCTTCGACCGTAAGGTAGAGGCGTTTCAACCGTAAGGCCCTCCACCAACTATATTCTTCTCCCAAATCTCTCCCATCGTGTAGTCGGTTCGCCATGCGGCCAGTCGATCGGCCTCGAGGCGCTCGAACACCGTAGTCCCAGCGCGAGTATTGACCACGACGATGTTCTCCGGCTCGAAATGATCCAAAAAGAGGGAAGACTGCGTGGCGAGAACGAGTTGAGAATGGCGGCTCGCCGCCGTCGCCATCCCCGCAAGTATCTCCAAGGCCGCTGGGTGCAGTCCAAGCTCCGGTTCATCCAACGCGATCAGGAGCGGTGACTTCTCTTCGGGCTGCAAGAGTAGTGTGGCAAGCGCGATGAATCGAAGCGAACCGTCCGAAAGCTGATGCGGGCCGAACTCGTATCTTCGTCCCTTGTGCGTCCATTTGAGAAGAATCGACTTTTCGTTAAGCCCGCTTGGTTCCAGCACGAATCCATCGAAATCGGGAACCATCTGACGCACGGTTGCGCCAATGCGCCGATATGCGGTTGTGTGCCGCTCACGGAACAAATACAGCATGGCCGCGAGATTTCCGGCATCCGGGTACAGAAACCGATTCGCCTCGACATAGCACGGCATGCGAGCGGCACAGCTTTCGGACGTATCGTGAAAATGAAACAGACGGCACGACCGCAGCAGCCGTAATGCGACCGCCGCGGTTTGATTGCCGTCGTCGGCAACATGCTGCAGATTTGTCTCCCCATGTCCCGCTCCCAGATCGACAATCGTTGGTTCGGCTACTCCACTCCGTTGGAACGTCACCCGTTCTTCGGTGAAGATCAAGGTTCCTCCAGCGGCTGCCGCCCAACGTGCGAAGTAGGTCGTGTCGCCTGTGTCTGTGCCGAACGTCAATTCCATCTCGGCGACCGGAGTCTGCTTGACTCCGTAATGCAATAAACTGTCGGCATACCCGCTCTGGGCGACGTAATTCCGAAAGCCCGGCATCCTGGCAAACATCGCATTTAGCAGCTTGAACAACGAAAGCAAGTTGGACTTGCCCGACCCGTTCGCTCCAATCACCACGGTAAGCGGCGTCAGATCGAGCGTCTGATCCTGGATCGACTTCCAGCCGGCGAGATGTATCCTCTTTAAGATTTGCATGACTATCTCACGCATCGCCCACGTCGCAACGTCTCTCCGATCCACGACAGAGGGAATGCCCTAACATCCTACCGAACGAACTATTTCGCCGTCGCCAGGGCTTTGTTGAGGAAACCGGTGAACTCCGCGGTGCTGCCGATGATGCCTTTGTCGTACTCGGCGATCTTGGTCAGTTTCTTGCCCTTCACGGTCAGCACGACGTAATAGGGACGCGCGTAGTTACCCAGTTTTTCACCGGCGAACGCCTGGACGCCGTCGGCGTCGGGAAGCTGCGTCACACCCTCCGGTACGCGGTCCTCATACAGGCGAACCGTGACGAATTGTTGAAAGATGCCTTCGATGCTCGGTTGCGAGAACACACGGCTCTCGTTCAGTTTGCAGTTGTTTCAGCCCAGGCCGGTAAAGTCGATAAAGAGAGGCTTTTTCTCTCGTTCGGCGCGGGCGAATGCTTCGCGCAGATCCGAATGCCAATCGGAAGTGTTGTCCGGCAGCAGGAAGGAACTAACCCATTGATACGTCTCACCGCCGGGTTTCAGACCCCTGCCTTTATCGTCTTTGAAAAGGCCCGGCAACAGATAGAAAGAGAACGACAGGAATACCAAGCCGAAAACCAGACGCGGCACGCCTATCGACTCGGCCACCTCGTGATCGTGCGGCAGACGGTAGAGATTCAGCAGATACAACCCACAAGCCACGCACAGAGCGATGTAAACGCCCAGCACCAGATCGAAGGTGAAGAACTTGCTGCCCGCCAGCAGATTCACTTCGGCTGCGCGAACGAACTTGAAGGCGGCGGCCAACTCCAGGAAACCCATCACCACCTTGACCGAGTTCATCCACGAACCGCTTTTCGGCATGGTCCGCAACAGACTGGGAAATAGGGCCAGCACAAAGAACGGCGAGGAGAAAGCCAGCGCGAAGGCGAACGGGCCTAGCACCCGCTGTAGCCAACCCGTCACCGACGACGACGCCTCCAACGTGATGAACGCGCCGTAAATGGGGCCGACGCAAGCGAAACTGATGATGCTGAACGTCAACGCCATGAAGACAATGCCGGCCAAGCCGCCCTTGCCTTCACGCGCGCCAGTCAGATTGGCCAGCCCCGACGGCAACTCGATCTCGTACATACCGAACAGACTCAAGGCGAAGAAAACGAACACGGCTGTGAGAAAGATGTTGGTGATCCAATGTTGACTGATGACCTGAAGCACATGAACCAGCGCGATGCCGCCGGCCGTCAGCACGGCGACGATGGTGGCGCAGTAAACCGCCGCCATCGTCATCGGGCGATAGTGCATCCGCTCGCTCTGTTTGAGGAAGAAGCTGACCGTCACGGGAATCATGGGGAAAACGCACGGTGTCAACAACGAGATGAAGCCACCGAGAACCGCCGTGATAATCGTACCCAACAAGCCCGCATTCTTGCTCCCGTTTCCGCCGGCGCTCTCGAACGATTCCGCCTTGACGACTTCATACGAAGCCAAATCGAACGGCTCGGCGGATATCGACTCATTTCCGGACTGAGACGACGGCGCGGTTCGCGCGGTCGCTTTATCCTTGGCGTGGGCTTCATCGTAGCTCGTCAATAGCTTTCGCGTCTCGGTGGACAGGGGCGAAGCGTCGGCTGTGGAAACGACAATGGGGATGGTTAAAGACTTTTTTTCGGTGCGACAGGCGTTGATGTCGCAGGCCTGCAAGCGCATGTCGATGTCGAGTTGGCGCGGGCCGGGCGAAGCATCGGGACGCACCAGCACTTCCATCGTCCAGGTGAAAGGCTTCTCGTATTCGTATTCGGGGCCAGTCGCGCCTTTGGGCGTCGCCAGCACCGGCTCGCTCTCCGTCAATGGCCAAAGATCGGCGAACTCTTTGCCGTCTTTCAAACGCACCTTGCCCAGTTGCACCGTGCCTTGCGATTCGGTGTGCTTGTACAGTGGATAGGTATGCCAGCCTTCTTGCGGTATGCCGTGCAGAACGACGTAGAAGGTCTCGCCGCGGCGTACCTGAAATTTGTCGCTGTTCGAGAGGGCGTTTTCATCCGAAAAGGGATCGGTCGGCAGAAGGGCGATCGTAAAGTCGATGTGGCCAACCTGCCCCGGCTGCGACCGGGCGCGCGGGACGAAGAACAATCCGGCCAGCGGTAGGAGAATGCCGATCGCGTAAGACAACCAACGACGTTCCATTCGTTTCATGGCAATCGCTCGTAGGGCAACCTATTCCTAACGCGGTTAGATCGGATACTAGCCCGAAGCGCAAGCGAGGGCTAGTATCCGATCTAACCGCACGGATAACTCAGCGGGGCGTTTTCGGTGCCTCGACCCCTTGGAGTTTCAGCGTCGATACCTTCTTCGTCTTTATATCGACCGCGCGGATGCGGTGGGCGTTGGTGTCGGCGATGTACAGTTTGCCGTCGGCTTGGCTGATGCCTCCCGGCTCGCGGAAAAGCGGCCCAGCCAGCCAGCCTTCCGGTTCGCCACCCAGGAACGTCGCGCACGTTCGCTTCACCGGATCGAGAATCTTGATCTTGCTGTTGTAGGTGTCGGCGACATACAGTTTCCCTTCGTGGTACGCAACCCCAAGTGCGTGTTGCAATCGTACCGCTCCGCCTTCTCCATCCACATCGCCGAACGTAAACAGACCTTTGCCGACCAGCGTTTTGACCGCGCCTTGGCCGTCGAGTGGAACGGCGCGGATAGCGCTGACTTCGCTGTCGGCCACCCAGAGCGTCGTGCCGTCGCTGGCCAAGCCGCTCGGTTGCGCGAAGTTGCTGAGCGCCGGCGGGCCATCGACGATGTTCTCCGCGCCGCTGCCGGCAAAACGGATGAGATTGTTCTTGGCCAGGTCCAGCATCCAGATCTGATGGTGGCCGGCCATGGCGATAAACAGACGATCTTTATCGAGCAACAGATCCCACGGGCTATTCAATCCCGTCTCCAGAGCCGCGCCGCCCCGACGGCGATCGTGACCTTGTTCGCCGGTTCCGGCCAACGTCTTCACCGTCTGAGCCTTCAGGTCGAGGGCGCGGATCAGATGGTTGCGCCGGTCGGCCACATAAAGGAGATCGCCTTGGAGAGCCATTCCTTGTGGGTCGTTGAATTGCGCTTCGACGAAGGTTCCGTCTTTCCTGCCGGGCTCGCCGTTGCCCGCGACGGCGATCTTCTTGCCGTCGAGATCGGTAACGACGATGCGATGGTGCGTGCTGTCGGCGATAAAGAGACGTTTGCTCGCGGCGTCGGCCAACACCTTGCCAGGGAAGAACAGCGGACTGGTACCGTTTTCCTGGAAGCGGGCCAACTGAAACTTCAAAGGCTTTTCGTTGAGGGTCTTTTTCTCTTTATGGATTTTGATGAGACGGCTTATCGCATTGTCCAAGGCGTCGTATAACCCCTCGCCGGAACCGCGCGCCACCAGATAGCCCTCGGGATCGATCAAGCATAGCGTCGGCCACGAACGCGAGTCGTACTTCTCCCAGATCTCATGTTCGGCATCGTTGACGACGGGATGGCCGATTTCGTAGCGAAGAACCGCTTTGCGGATGCTCTCGGTGTTTTTTTCGTTCTCGAACTTGGCGGTGTGAACGCCGATCACGACCAGCTCGTTGGGATACTTCTTTTCCAGGCGAGCGAGATCGGGCAGAACGTGCATGCAGTTGATGCAACACAGCGTCCAGAAATCGAGAACGACGATTTTGCCCCGCAGATCCTTTAATCGTAAAGGCCCGGCGGTGTTCAGCCAAGCGACGCCTCCGGTTAGTTCCGGCGCTTCGATGCGGCGTGGATTGCCGTCGGGCGCTGGTTTCTCCGGCGGCTGTCGATTCACCGCCTCGACCGCCATCAAGCCGTTCGGGCGAACGTCTTCGGGCGTTCCCTTTTCATTCGGATGCCGAGCCTCGGCAGTTGAACCACTCGTTCCCCCTTGGGTCAACCAATACCAAGAAAGCCCCGCCGACAACGATAGCACGATGGCAACTATCCACCAACGAGAGCGCGAGGACGATTGAGCTTGTGCGGGCGAATCCGAAAGCTGCGACATCGACGGTCTCCTTCGCGGTGCGCGAATGGGGTGAGGAACGCGACGGCATCGTCGTCGTTCGCTTCTCAATGATTGCAGATTGAGTAGCGGATCGACAAGATGGTTTTCGACCGCCCGACAAACGCCTCAAAGTCTCAACGAAATCGCAATGGCCTCCACTGCCTTGGGTGATGCCGTTCGTCCTCTCCCGTCGTATACACAATGACAGTGTTATCGAATTTCCACCACCGCTCACGAGCTACAACCATGCCGCACGGACCCGAACATCATCTCGAAGAAGCCGAACACGCCCAACACTCCGCTCATAGCCCGTTCGACCGCCGGGTAACGCTGACCATGGCCATTGTCGCCGCCCTGTTGGCCTGCGTCACGATGCTCAGCCACCGCGCCCACAACTTGACGCTGCAAAACCAGATCAACTCCAACGACAAAATCACCGAGCGCGCCAATGTCTTCGCCCACTATCAGGCCAAGAAAAACCGTCAACTGATGGATGAGGCGTTCGGCGAACTGTTGGAGTCATTCGAGGGGGAGGGAGGCGTCGCGTTCGTCAAGGGGAAGCGCCAAGAGACTCTCGAACGTTGGCGCGCCAACGCCAAAAAATGGAAGAACGACGCCAAACAACTCGAGTCCAACGGACACGAATTAACGAAAGAGATCGATAAATTCGCGGAACAAGCTCACGTCCATCACCATCGGGCCAACTTCTTCGATTACGGTGAATTAGGGGTCGAATTGTCTCTCATTCTCTGTTCGATCTCCTTACTCACCAAGAATCGAGGATTCTGGTTCGCCGGTTTGGCCTCGGCGATTCTCGGTTGCTCCATCGCGGTGTGCGGCTTCGTTCTTCCGCCCCCTCACGATCATCCTCCCGCCAAGCACGAGGAATCGGCCGCTTGGTTGACTCCGGACGAGTCGTCACGGAGCGGCAGCGCGGCGGCGACGGCGAATCTGGATGAACGAGTTGACGCATAGGGCTAGGAAAACGCCGCACAACAGCGCCATCGCCGTCAAACTGACGCCACCAATGCCCCGGACGTTGCCGGTGGTGAAAATTCGAGCCAAGGCAGCGATGAGGCCAAGCAGGCCCATCATGGACGCGGCATGCATGGCGTGCTTGAGCAGTTTCTCTTTGAATGCCAACAGCCCGAGGAGAACCAAAAGGCTCCCTACAGCGGCCGGAATGAGGGCCGTGGCGCTGAGGTGTTCCGGGGCGGCAAATCCCAACGGCTCCCACAGGCCGAGCGCGCCGCCGAATCGCCCCCACACTCCCAACGCGATCAGCAAGAGACCAAAAATAATCGATACGACCGGCACGCGGCGACTCCCGTGATGAGGATAGGGTAGAACAACGGCCCCGTTTCGCCGTTTCTTTCATCTTAGTTCGCTCCCCCGTCCTCGGCCACGCGCTTTCGACCGACTTGCATCGCGGAGGGAGGCGTGATAGATTGTTGGAGTGAGATCGGCAACGATCCCACAAACCTCTGCGGTGTTCGTGAACCGGCGATGCTTTTGACGAACCGATGGAGTACCCGCTGGGAGCCAATAGTGAGGTCGGGGCTTGCAAGCCCACCTGTTGCAGTGGGATCCGAAAACCGGCCCTGAGGCACCCCCTGGTCAATTGCGGGTTCTCAAAAGCGCCGACACGGCACAGGTGGAGGTTTTTTTGCGCGCCGGCCGCGCTCGATCGTCCGGAGTCGATGTTTTTCTTTGGATAATTCTAACGCCCACGATTTGTCTTTAATCGACGAGAGACTGGTCGCAACGGTAAAGTACAGCATGAGTTGTGGAAATCGAGTTACTGGATATTGCCCTTATGTGTGTCTTTTTTGTCCTCGAAAAGCCAAGGACTCTCCTCGTCGCTCAACGCCGTTTCACATTGGTAAATAATGGGTTCCGACCACGACGAGCCGGCGGAGGAATGTGAATAAATTTTAAGGTTGACATCGGTGGAGAAGTCGTTAATCTGTCCCTCGTGGTTATTGCTCTCGTTCTTCATCTCTTCTTTTTGGAAGAGAGAAGGATTCGCCAACAGGGGAGCGCAGACAGAACAACGGTCGCCGCTCAGTTGGGATAGGCGTTCGATTGCGAACCGTTTAGGGAACCGTCGCTTCAATCGTATTTTACTGAAACGATAAGCTGACTCGCCGTGCAAACTCGATTTTGTCGGCTCGCGGTGCGCGCCGAGCGGATAGGGAGGGACCAGACTTCAGCACTCCAACAGCATCCGCCCGGGCCAAGGATGGCCCGCGATAAGCGACCAGGACAGGTTGGGGTCGGGGGGTAGGTGCGATCGAAATGCCTTCCTCAGAAGTGGTGCTGTTGGTTGCTGAGGTTTTACCGTTCTCTGCGATGGTCTTGGACGAATAGCGGAGAGAATTGGCCCGCAAGGATGATCGAGGCCATGGCCGGTTGCCCAAATGGATTTGAGGCAGCCGGTTTTTTTTGTTCGCGCCACCGAGAAATCACTTGCCGAGGACACCCGATTGCTCGCCGACCTCGGTAAAGGCCGCTAGAGCGCGGTCGATTTGCTCTGCCGTGTGCGCGGCCGACATCTGAATGCGAATGCGCGCTTGTCCCTGTGGCACGACGGGGTAGCTGAATCCAATGACGTAGATGCCGCGTTCCAGCAGCGCATCCGCCATTTCCGAGGCCAGGGCTGCGTCGCCGAGCATGACGGGCATAATCGGATGCTGTCCCGGCTTGAGCAAGAATCCTGCCGATTCCAAACCGTCCCTCATGCGTCGAGCGTTTTCGTGCAGCCGATCGCGCAGCGCGCTGCTCTGTCCCACCAGTTCCAAAGCCTTGAGTGCGGCGGAAACGATCGGCGGCGGCAGGGCGTTGGAAAACAAATATGTCCGCGAACGCTGGCGTAAAAACTCGATTACTTCGGCTCGGCCACAGGTGAATCCGCCGGACGCGCCTCCCAGCGTCTTGCCGAGTGTACTCGTGATAATGTCCACGCGGTCCTGCACGCCGAAATGTTCCGCCGTGCCGCGACCGCCGGCTCCCAGAATGCCGGTCGCGTGGCTATCGTCCACGACCACGACGGCGTTATAGCGATCCGCCAGATCGCAGATCTCCGGCAGCTTCGCCAACGAGCCATCCATCGAGAACACACCATCGGTAACGATTGCGCGCAGTCGGCTGGTGGCTGACTCGCGCAAGCCGTGTTCCAATTCGCCCATGTCTCCGTGGCGGTAGCGCAAACGCCGCGCTTTACACAGGCGAATACCGTCGATAATGCTGGCGTGATTCAATTCGTCGCTGAGAATTGCGTCCTCTTCGCCGAGGATCGTCTCGAACAGTCCGCCGTTGGCGTCCCAGCACGAACTATAGAGAATCGCATCGTCCTTGCCCAAAAAGCGGGCAATTGCGCTCTCCAAATCCTTGTGCAGTGTCTGCGTTCCACAGATGAATCGCACCGAGGCCATGCCGTAACCAAACCGGCGCAACCCTTCGTGAGCCGCCTCGACGATGTCCGGGTGGTTGGCCAAGCCGAGATAATTGTTGGCGCAGAAGTTGATAACCTCTCGGCCATTGACGTGAATGCCGGCACCCTGCGGCCCTTCGAGTTGGCGCTCGTGCTTGTACAAGCCTCGCGCGCGGAGGTCATCGAGTTGGGGGTGCAACACTTGTAGCAAATGTCGATCGCTCATGGGGTGTCACCGATAGGAACAAGGTTGTCCGCTCGTAGGGTAAGGGCGAACCGGCAGCGCGGGCTACCGGTTATTTTGTAGCGAAAGGCGAACCGGCAGCGTAAGCTGCCGGGTGTATTTTTGCCATACCCGGCAGCTTAAGCTGCCGGATCGCCATGTACCCGGCAGCCTACGCTGCCGGATCGCCATGTACCCGGCAGCTTACGCTGCCGGCTCGCCATATACCCGGCAGCTTACGCTGCCGGTTCGCCATATACCCGGCAGCTTACGCTGCCGGTTCGCCATATACCCGGCAGCTTACGCTGCCGGTTCGCCATGTACCCGGCAGCTTACGCTGCCGGTTCGCCTTGTCGTGCTATTTAGACCAATTCCTCGGCCAAGCGGTCGAGCGCCGCTTCCCATTTCTCCGGTGTTTCGTAGACCCCGTCGGCGATTTGTCGGCGGATGCGCGCCACCAAATCGTGACGGAACTCCTCGGTCTCAGGCTCAGCCGAGGGATTGAACAGCCAGTGCAATCGATTGGATGTAGCGGAGTTTTGCGGACGGGTTTGCACATATCGGTACATCGGAACCTCTCTGTCCTGTCGGCGTGGGATTTGTACGGGACACCGTGCCACGTCTCCAGGCTCATCATAACGGTTGAGATTTGAAGGAATCAACCCACGGGCCTTCGTGATAGGAAACCTAAGACCCGACTTCGACGGGCTTACCGAATCTTCCAGGGTCGAACCCCCGGCGCTGCTTTGTCGCTTCGGAGCGAACGTCCGGCTCGACGAAAGCGCCCACGAGGGCGGTAGAGCAAGCAGCGCCCGATCGAGCGCGTGCCTCTCAAGCCTCGTTACTATTATCGGCGAATGACGGGCGAAGATTCAGTCGAAGCGTGTGCCGTAAGCCCGGTACAACGGCGAACGAGCCGAGAAATTGCGGGGGATGGAGAATGCTCGCCGATTCGTCCGCAACGGGAAAGCGGCGCGATACGGGGTAGAGGGATAAAACGGACAAAGCGGCTCGAACGCGAGATCAGGCCCCGCGCAAGAGAGGTACGGGGCTGCGATGGTGCTTGACCATGCGGAGAATGTTGCCGCACTCGCCGCGCGGTTGGCAACTCAGTTCGTCCATCAGCGAACGCATGAGGAATACGCCGCGTCCGCCGATTCGCAACTCCGAGGGATCGAGTCGAGGCACGGCAGCGAGATCGAACGGAGCGCCCTCATCGAGCAGCCGCACTTCGAGGCAATCGCTGTGGAAAAAACACTGGATTTGCAAATTGGCTTCGGGCCGACCTCGGTGCGCGTGGCGCATGACGTTGTTTACGGCTTCGTCGGTGGCCATCACGACGGCGTCCGTGGTCCGCGCATCGCAGCCCCTCGCCCGGCAAACGCCTTCCACGAAGGAGCGAATCAGCGGCAGCAACCTTAGATCGCTGGCGACGGTCAGATTCCAGGACATCGGCAGGACGGTCATCCGCGGCGCTCCCATGTCTGAAATTGCGAATAATTGAATTATAAATCGCTCCGCATAAGCGATCAAGGCGCGTTCGCCCGGATGACAGTCGCCCGCCGACCTCGCAGTTGAGATAATCGATAGCCTCGACCACATCATTGCCGGGAAGCCCGCGCCGTCCTGTACCCAATTCACTTTTTGTCGGTATCGCAGTAGCCGGGTAGGCCGTCGATACGTTTGCGGATGTCGGCTTGCAGGCGCTTGAACCGATCGTCTTGGAGGGAACCGTATCGTTTCTCGAACTGCTCGGCGTTCAAGCCTTCGGGCAAGCCGCGCGGCGAGATGGCGTAGTCGCCGATACGGAAGCGTCTCTCGACATCGGCAAGGCGCGAGGGCTTGTCGAGGAGGCGGCGCGCGAAGGCGATCCCGGCGTAATCGGCGGATAGGTCGGCGAAGCTGAAGCCGCTGCCGCCGCGCGCGTCGAGCATTTCCTTGAGCAATCCGGCGCTCTCGGCGGCTGGCGCTCCCAGCGCCGCCGTCAACCCCGCCGACACCGAGAAATGCTGCGCCAAATCGTGCCGTCCGTGTAGCGTCGGCGAACCGAGAACGGCCACGCGCCGCTTGCGCGCCTCCTCCGGTTCGACCTTGCGCCACAGCCCGCCCGAGATTGGATTCGAGCGCAGCAGCGAGGTTTCGTCCAGACCGATGCCGAGTGCCAAAAGAAACGCCGACGCCCCTTCATGCTCCGGTAGTTGCCGTGCTGCCGTCGCCGCCGCGCGGACGTAGTAGACTGTCAAGTCATCGCCGGTGCGATGAAACGGAGCGCTCGCTCCTGGGGCGTCTCGCTCCGGCAGTCGCCGATTCTCCTCCGCCGATTTCACCAAGGCATCGAGAACCGTCCGTGCGTTCTCCACCAATTTAGTCTTCGATTCCCGCTGCGGAGTCTCGGCTGCCCCAACGGCGCGCGCCGAGCCGAACGCGCCAAACAACGAGGAGATAACCAAGAGATAGTAGTGTCGATTCATACCCTCTAGCATAGTCGGACTTGCGATCCGCGATAGGGGTTCGAGTGGAAATGCGAGAGAAAACGGAAACCCTCGGCCTCTCGATCTCCATAAACATCGGCGGCCGCGACGCGCGGGCGATCCCGATGCGCTCCGCTTGCGCGTCGCGGCTACGCGGGCTAAGCTATCCTTTTCCGAAAGACGACCATGTCGTCGCCGTCGCTGTAATAATCGCGCAGCACGCCGGTGATCTCGTAGCCGTGTTTGAGATAAAACTTCCGCGTCAGCTCGTAGTGCGGCAGCGACGAGGTTTCGATGAACAGCACCCGGCCATCGTGCTTCCGGATGTCCGCTTCGGCGTGGCGCAGCAGCTTGCCGCCGATGCCCTTGGCGTGGATGTCGCGCTTGACGGCGATCCAGTAGAGATACCAGGTGCGATCCGTCATGGCGGCGGGGGCGTAATAGGCGTAGCCGAGGATGTGGCCGTTGTCCTCGAAGGTGACGGCAACGTGGCCGTGTTCCTTCGTGCCGGCGTGATAGTCGCTAAGAACTTCGTTGAGCGCCTCGATTTCGTGGGGCTTGAAAACGCCGGTCTCGTCGGTCAGTTTGAGCAAGTGCGGCGTGTCTTGCACGGTGGTCGGTCGAATCATCTTCGTCTCCTGACAACGGGTTGACTGGTGCGCGACGCGGCCAGCCTTTACAATTCGCGTCGTCATCCTATCGCACGGACTCGATCGACGGGAGAGGGAGTGCCATGAAACCGTTTTTGCTTTGTCTGACGTTGCTGACGACTGTGCCGACCATCCAGGCCGCCGAGTCGTTGCAAGCCGGCGCGGCCACGGCGGACATCACGCCGCCCGTCGGCTATGCCATGTGGGGCTACGCGGCCCGAAGAGATCAGCCGAGCGTCGGCGTCCGCGATCCGCTCCGCGCCCGCGCGCTGGTGCTGGCCGCCGATAAGAAACGCATCGCCTTCGTTTCCCTCGATCTCGGTCGCGCGCCCACGCGCTCTTCCATGGAGACGATTCGCAAACGCGCCAAAAGCGTCGGCATCGACACCGTTTTCCTCGTCGACTCGCACACCCATCACGGCCCCGTTCTCGAATTGGACAATTGGCCGAGCAAGGAGAAATCCTATGTCCGCCAGCTCGAACGAACCATCGGCGATGCTATGGGAAACGCGGCCAAGGCGCTGCAACCGGCGCGAATCGGCATCGCCTCGAAGCAGACGAAACTCAATCGCAATCGTCAATCGAAGCGCGACGATGCCTCGGTGGATCGGGAATTATTGGTGCTGCGCGTCGAAGATCGAGACGGCAAGGCCATCGCCCACGCGGTTAACTTCGCCGCCCATCCCACCCTGCGCGATGGAAACGACCGCAAGTTCTCCGCCGACTATCCCGGTGTTTTGGCCGAACTCATCGAGAAAGAGACGAAAGCGCCGTGCCTCTTTTTTCAGGGCGCAGCCGGCGATCTGTCGGCCAACCTGCCCGGAGGCGACGCGGACAAGTTCGGTCGAGAGTTGGGGCGCGAGGTGCTGGCGCTGGCGAAGAACATCCGCCGTGCCGAGATGAAAACTACTTTTGAGACACGAGAAGAGGATTTCGTCTTCAAGCCGCGTCTGAATCTCTCGAATCCGCTGGTGCGTCTGACGTTGAATCGGGCGTTCTTCCCCGATTTAATCGCTTTTTACGAGCGCGAATATCGAGAAGGCGTCCGCCCTCATCTGACGGCGGCGCTGCTGACGGAAAACATCGGTTTCGTTGGAGTCTCCGGCGAATTCTTCTGTGGCCATTCGCTGAGTCTGAAGCGCCGCGCCCGTTTGGAGCATCTCTTTTTCTTGGGCTATTGCAACGATTATCAGCAATACTTCCCCACCATCGAAGCGGCCAGCGAGGGCGGCTACGGAACCGTACCACCCGTCTCCAGTGCCGAAATCGGCGCGGGCGAGCGAGTCGTCGATCGCGCGCTGATCCATCTCTATCAAATGCGCGGCCAACTCCTCGAGCGCCCGGCAGCGAAGTAATCGGTTAGCCGCGACGCGGCAGCGTAGCGCGTCGGCATCACATCAACGCGCTCCGCTGGCGCGTCGCGGCTAACCTCGAATGCACATGCGCAAGATCGGTCGCAGCTGCGCTAGTGCCTGCGCCCGGTGGCTGAGCGCATGCTTCACGCGCGAACTCAGTTCGCCGAAGGTCTTGTGATATTCGGGAACTAAAAACAATGGATCGTAGCCGAAGCCGCCCTCGCCGCGCGCCTCGCGGAGGATGACGCCGTGACAGCGGCCTTCGACGACGGCGCGCACTTCGCCGTTGGGATCGGACAGGGCGGCGGTGCAGACGTAGTAGGCGGCACGGCGGTCGTCGGGCAGCGGAGCCAACTCGGCCAGCAGCCGTGCGTTGTTCGCAGCGTCGTCACCCTGCTTGCCGGCATAGCGTGCCGAATACACTCCGGGCCGACCGTTTAATGCCGGGACCACCAAGCCGCTATCCTCGCCCAAGACCCAATGGCCAAGATGGCGTGCCAATTCGACTGCTTTCTTGCGGGCATTGTCCACGAACGTCGCGCCGTCTTCGACGACCTCCGGAGCGTCCGGCCAGCCCGTCAAGTCGCGGAGATCGAGACCGAGATCGCCGAGTATCTCCACGATTTCCTCACGCTTCTTGCGATTGCGCGAGCCGACGACCAGAATCGCCATGACAGATCACTCCCGAAGGCAAGCGTTGTGCGACGCGCCTCACTTTTCTGCGCCGCTCTTGGGATGAACCTATGAAAAGAGAATCGCCTCTTCTCGATTTCGTGGAAAGTTCGCATCGAAGCCGTGGATTGCGTATAATAACAAAGAGGGAAGACATTTCAATCGTTCGCCCTGGTCCGAAGAGGTGGCCGGGCCTGTCCCACGAGTCTAACAACAAAGACCGGGAGCGACCCGACTCCAAAGGGAGGGACAAATCATGAAGAGTCATCGCTTTTCCTGGTTGCAAACGTCGTTGCTGGCGTTGGCATGCGCCGTCTTCGCGTCGGGCGCGGCGTGGGCGCACGGCGGAGGTGGCGGAGGGGGACATGGCGGCGGTGGCGGTGGTCACGGCGGTGGCGGCGGTCACTACGGTGGCGGTGGTCACTACGGTGGCGGAGGGCACTACGCAGGTGGGGGCCACTATGTCGCCGCCTATCATGGCCATCCCGGCTACGGCGGCTTTTATGGACCAGGCTATGGCTTCGGGCTAGGCTACGGTCTTGGGTACGGCTTGAGCTATGGCGCGGGTTACGGTCTGTACGGCGGCGGATTCCCATATGGGCTGGGCTATGGCACAAGCCGCTATGGACTGGGATACGGAGTGGGTTATCCGTACTATGGATACGGTTACCCGTTGGGAACTGGGTATCCGAATTACGGAACCTATTACAACTACTACGGTCCCTATCCCTCCGCTACGAGCAGTACACCGATAATCAACTACTCGCTCTACTATACCCCCGCCACAGCTACGCCGGTCGCGGCACCAGCGAAAGACGACATGGCCCATCTCTTAGTCGTGGTTCCAGAGAATGCCGAGTTGTGGTTTAACGGAACCAAAACCAAACAGACGGGTAAGGAACGCGAGTTCGTCTCACCGGCTCTGACGCCCGGCAAGACCTATAGCTACGAGGTCAAAGCGAGTTGGATGGAGAACGGCAAGAAGGTCGAACAGTCCCGCACGGTCGATGTCAAAGCCAACGACTGGAAACCCGTGGACTTCACCAAGTCGCCGGCCGCCGCGCCCGAAAAGGACAAGAAGTAATTGCCCTCCTTCGGAGCCGGAAGCGTAAGCGATGGCATACTTCTTCCCCTCGCTTACGCCGCCGGCTCGGAATAACAAAGAAAAGGCCGCAGCTGATCCTCAAGTTCGGCCAAGGAATGCACGCAGACGGCGATGCCACCGGCGACGCGAATGTCTTGCAGAAACGTCTCCTGTTCCGGCCTCGGCTTCTCGCCCGGCTTCTTCACTTCCACGGCCAAAAAGTTGCCGAACAGCACAAGTTCCCCATCGTCTAAACGCACACGCTGAGGCAAGATGCCGAGAATGTCCGACACGCCGCGCAACCCATTGAAGCGCCGATGTATCTTCTTTACCGGATCGAAAATGCCGGTATTGTTCGACCGCCACGCCTTAACGCGATTCAGTGCCAACCAATCCAAACATGCCCGCACAATATCTGTCTCTTTGTCGCTCAATCGCATGTTCGCCTCCCGTACTGTACATCGGTATGGATAGGCGAGGATATTCATTCGATTTCAAAATCGCGATAGAGGTTCGGCCGCAAGCTCAACGATCGATGGATCGCTTCCCGTGAAACGATCCATCGAACGCGCGTTGAAAATCGCGTTCCTTTGGTCGAGCGCTCGCTCCGCTGCTCCATATAAAAGAGAAAGGGAACGTATAGCCAGGAGCTACCCGATGCGCGCAAACCACTTTCAAGGCATTGTTTGCCATCTGATGCTACTAGCCGCTCTCTCATCCGCATCCGCTCCCCTAACCCGAGGAGCGGAGACAGGCACGCCGTCACCAACAACCGAACCGCCGCGCGACGCCAAACCCGAAGCGCCCAAGCCGCGTCTCGATTGGCAAGGCGATCCGTTGCCGGACGAAGCGCTGGCCCGCATGGGATCGAGGAGGATGCGACATTACGGCGTGATCCGTCACCGATTGGCGTTCTCGCCAGACGGCAAATCTCTGTATAGTGACGGCAACGGAGTTCGTATGTGGGACGCGGCGACAGGGAAACTGCGCCGGCAATTTGATGTTCCCAGTAGTTGGACTCTCTCCTTTGCCTTCACGAACGAAGGAATGCTTATCGCCAGTGCCGAGTTTGAGAAAAGGATCGTTACCCTCCGAGTTTGCGACCCCGTGAGCGGCAAGGTGCGTCGCCGCCTCGAATTGTCGGATCGGGCGGTCGTTGGCAATGTCGTCCTCTCTAACGATGGCAAATGGTTGGCGTATGGCAGCCAGAACGAGGTACGGCTCCACGATACGACAAGCGGGCGCGAGGTGCTGCGATTGCCGACGGGGCGCGATATTGTTTTCGCTCCCGACAATAAAACCGTCGTTCTTTGCGACTCTTCGGATACGATTTGCATTTACGATAGGGCCACCGGCGACTGCGCCCGTCGCCTTCAACACAAGGGCGACCGTGTGACTCGAATCGCCCTTTCTCCCAAAGGACGCTACTTGGCCTCCCTTCCCTCAAACGACGAACAGAATCCGGGAGAGTTCAGCATTTGGGATTTGCAAACGGGCAAAGAACTCCATCGCCTCAAGGGCACGAATGGATACGTTCTCTCGGCCGCTTTTTCGCCGGATGACAAGTACGTCGCAGTGGGTTGTCAACATTCTGAGCTTTTGCTCATCAATGTCGAGAAAGGCAAGGTAGTTCGCCGATTTCCTTCCGATGCCTATTTCGGCGCGATTACTTTTTCTTCGGACGGCAAACGACTCGCCGCATCGTCGGGCATTGGGACGATCCGCATGTGGGAGACGGCCACGGGCCGCGTGCTACCCGGCTCGGCCGATCCGTTTCTCGACGCGGCCTACGATCTTCGCTTCAGCCGCGATGGACGACGTTTGCTTGGCCGCGCCGGCATCCATTTCGCCTGGGAGACGAGCAGCGGTCGGGAGCTTCGGCGCTTTCCTCGCGTTTCGGATCGATATTGGACCGCAACTCTTTCGCCGGATGAGTCGCTTATCGCCACTGCTGATAAAGACACCGTTCGTTTGTGGGATGCAAAGGAGGGACACGCAATTCGCGCCTTCACGAGCAACGACAAATGGATCCGACACCTGGTTTTCACACCCGATGGACACCGACTTGTTTCGACCGGATCGGGTGGCGTCCTCCACGTCTGGGACGTGGCATCCGGCAAAGAGTTGCGCACGATGCCTTGTGTTCCATCCACGACGGCCGTTGAAATCTCGCCGAATTCTCGTTGGTTGGCGGTGGCGACTGGGCAACTCAAAGTGGGCAAAAGTTATGAGGTGATCCTGTGGGATCTTGCGACGGGTGAGGAGAAACGACGCTTCTCTATGATCCAGAATAACTCGGCAAATCGACTGACCTTCTCCGCGGACGGCGACCTTTTGGTCGCTGTAGGCGGCGGGCGGGGGATTAGCAACGAAGGTGAAGTCCAGGTATGGGATTTGACCGACAACAAGCAACGACGATCCTTGCAAGGTCACAAGAGCAGGGTCTTCAGCGTCGCTATTTCTCCCGACAATCGGATGCTGGCGACGGGAGATCAAAAAGGGGAGTTGTTCCTGTGGGAATTAGCGAGCGGACGAAAGCGTCATCGTTTTGTCGGACATGAATCGTGGATAAGGTCACTCGCCTTTTCGCCGGACGGTCACAGTCTTGCATCTTCCAGCGTCGATGCCCCAGTCTATGTCTGGGATGTACTCGGCACCCTCGAAGCAGCGCGGCATCCCCTGACCACGGAGGCATTGCTACGTCATTGGTCCGAATTGCGGAGCGAAGATGCGAGTGTTGCTTTCCAAGCAATTCGCCGTCTTGCTGCCGTTCCCGAACAGGCGCTGCCGTTTTTGCGTCAACATCTCAAAGCCGTGCCCGCGCCCGATCCCAAGCGCGTGCGGCAACTGGTGCAGGAACTCGACAGCGGTGACTTCGCCACCCGGCAGCAAGCGACCGAAGAATTGGAGAAACAAGCCGATGCCGCCGCTCCTTTGCTGCGGCAGATGTTCGATAAAGAGAAGCCGACGTTGGAAGTGCGGCGGCGATTGCAACAAATCTTGGATGGCCTCGACGACAAGCCGGAAGCGTTGCGATCTGTGCGTGCCGTCGAGATACTGGAATGGATCGGCACAGCGGAGGCCGTGCGGTTGCTTGACGAATGGGCCAAGGGAGCCGAGGGAGCGCGTCTCACCCGCGAAGCCATCGCGGCCAAACGGCGCTTGTCTCGTTAAAGCATTCCGCATTAGAAAAGACATCGGTTATCTGCGTCTTGTAGAAGCTCCGAGCCGACGCTTCTACGAGACGCAGATAACGGATAACATTGTTTTTTTCTAACGCGAGACGCCATACGCCACAAGTTCGGAACCTAAAGGATGAGTACGCGATTGGATAATTTTTCTCTCGAATAAGTGAAAGCAAAACGCTGTCTGGCCGCACTATAAAGAGGAAGGGTTCGAGAGGAGAATGCGCATGTCCGAGAGACAGCGATCGACGCTCCTCGCTTACCTTCGCCGCTTGTGCGGTCCTCCGCAGCTCGACGACAGCGACGCCGAGTTGTTGGAACGCTTCGCCGTCCGGCGCGACGAGTCGGCGTTTGAGACGCTGTTGCAACGGCATGGATCGTTGGTCTGGAATGTCTGTCGCCGTGTCCTTGACGACGAACACGCCGCCGAGGACGCTTTTCAGGCGACGTTTTTGGTACTGGTCCGCCAAGCGCAGACGGTGAGCAAGAAAGCGTCGATCCGCAGTTGGTTGTACGGCGTCGCTCTGCGGGTCGCGGTGCGCGCCCGTCGGCGCGAACAACTGCGCCGCCGCCGCGAACGAGAGACACCCGTTCGCAGCAACCACGATGAAACGGTCGCATCGGACGTTCGGCCCATCCTCGATGAAGAGATCCAGCGTTTGCCGGAGAAGTATCGGTTACCGATTGTCCTTTGCTATCTGGAAGGACGGACCAACGACGAAGCGGCGCAGCTGCTGAACTGTCCGCGCGGCACCGTTGCCACGCGGCTGGCGCGTGGGCGCGAACGACTGCGTTCGCGTCTGCTGCGGCGCGGCATCGCGCTGTCGGCGGCAACGATAACGGCGGCGCTGAGTGACAATGCGTTGTCAGCGGCCTTGTCGCCGCTGTTGCTCGCCCAGACGGCGAAGTCCGCGCTGACCGGCACGGCTTCGGTTTCCATCACCACCTTGACGGAAGGAGTGTTGCACGCCATGTACCTGACCAAGATCAAGACGGCGGCGGCGTTTGTGCTGATGCTGGCGACGATGGGCGGCGTCGGCGGCGTCTATTACCTGAAGGCGCAAGGAGCGGCGCGCGAGGCAAAGGAGGCGGCCAACTCTCCGAAGGCGGCGGCACCGGCCAAGCCGCCCGGCAAACAAGAAAATAAGCGACTCAAGGAACTCCTCAAGCAGCGGCGCGAACGGGCGGAGAAGCAGTTGACAATTCGTTATGATCTGTACCGAGCGGGAGCGAACGAACCGGGAACGGGCACTCCTGTTACCCTTACTCTCTTGATCGCTGCCTCCAAGTGTCTGCTGAGATCCGAACTGGAATTGAGCGAGAAAAAGGCAGATCGTTTGGCCGCCTACGAGAGACATCTCAAGCTGTCGAAGAAGTTCGCGGACATTACCGAGGCGCAATACAAGGTAGGCAGAGTGGGCGAAGCGGCGCTCGCCCAGGCTCAATATGAGCATCTGGACGCCGAGATCGCCTTGGAGCGCGAGAAAGAGCGATAATCTCGCACTGGCCTCGCATGAAAGTAGGTCGGGCTGGAGAGCCTGACCTACAATTCCGGAAGTTTTCGAGGAATTGTTCCGGTCAAATGTTTGGACCTCGGCACTATAGTGATGGAGAACACTTGGCGAGGGACAAACTCATGCACGCTTCCCCCCTTCAAGGCTTCCTCGGACATTTGCGCCGGTTGGTCGATCCCGCTCGACAGCGCGAACTGAGCGACGCCGACTTGTTGGAACGCTTCCGCCTCCACCGCGAGGAGGCCGCTTTCACGTTGTTGGTGCAGCGCCATGGACCGATGGTTCTCGCCGTCTGCCGCCGCATCCTCGGCGATGCGCACGCAGCCGAAGATGCGTTTCAGGCCACGTTTCTCGTTCTCATTCGTAGCGCCGATGCCATCCGCAAACAATCCTCGTTGGCCAGTTGGCTGCATGGTGTCGCGGTTCGCCTCTCTCGCAAGGCAGCGATGCGTGCCACAAGGCAACGGACGATCGAACGCGAAATCCTACCGCCAACTGTCCGCAACGATCCGTGCGAGACGCTGGCCGTCGCCGAACTGCGGACGGTGTTGGATGAGGAGATCGAGCGTCTGCCGGACAAATATCGAATGCCGCTCGTCCTTTGCTATGTGGCGGATAAGACACACGAACAGGCCGCCCTCGAACTGGGTTGGCCTAAAAGTTCGCTCACCATGCGCCTGGCCAAAGCGAGGGAATTATTGCAGCGAAGGCTGCGGCAACGCGGGTTCACGGCTCCCGCCGGTCTGCTGGCCGTGTTGTTGACGGAAGCGACGACGAACGCGGCGCTCCCCACCGTCCTCACACTTTCGACGGTGCGTTTGGCCGTGCAAGCGCTGACGGGACAAACTCTGGCGGCAACGGCAACAGTCGCGCTCGCCGATGGGTTCGCCAAGGGATCGGCCGTGATGAAATGGACGGTGACGCTGACACTGCTGACCGCGCTCGGCTTGACCGCCGCCGTCGGTCATCACATGGCAAGCACCGGCTCGCCCGCCAAGCAAACCGAACCAGCGTCGAAGGTCCCGGCAGCGGTCGGCGAGCCGCGCAAGCCGAGGCTCGATCTGCAAGGCGATCCGCTGCCGGATGGCGTCGTGGCGCGCCTGGGTTCGGGTCGAATGCGGCATTTCGGCGTTTATCCTTCCCGCCCCCTGGCCTTCGCGCCGGACGGCCAGTCGATCGTCTCCGGCGGCAGCGGCAGTCTCCGTATCTGGGACGCGGCCACGGGCAAAAGGCGGCGGCAGTTCGCCTTCGACGGCATCACGGATCATTGTCTCGATTTCGTGTTCCACGCCGACACGCTCACCGTGGTCAGCGGTCACGGGCAGAAAGGTCTGACAATCCATGTTTTCGATGCGGCCCAAGGGAAGGTTCGCCGCAAGGTTGAATTGCCGGAGTCGGATAGGGTTGCCGACCCGGTTTTATCCCGCGACGGCAAACGGCTCGCTTACGCCCCTGAGAAAAACGCCGTGCGCATCTTCGAACTGGAGGCGGAGCGCGAAACGCGGCGCATCTCCTTCCCCGGCAACTGGCCGTGGTATCTGGCCTTCGCCCCCGATGGCAAAACCCTCGCCGTTAGCGATTCGACGGATACGCTTTGTCTTTATCATGTCGCCACCGGGAAAAGGGTGCGCGAACTCAAACGCGACAAGAGCAACTTTTTCCGACTCGTCTTTTCGCCGGATGGTCGGCTCCTCGCATCGATCTCCGAGCAACGGGAGAGCAAAGAGAAACCTCCTGCGGAGATGAGCGTCTGGAATGTGCAGAACGGCGAGGAGATTCATCGGCTGAAAATGCCGTCCGGCAGGATTCACTGCGCCGCGTTTTCGCCCGACAGCAAGGATCTGGCGGCGGGGGGAGGCCATAAGGAAATTCTTCTCTGGGACGCGCGGACGGCCAAGGAAATCCGCCTTTCTTCCGAGGGCAGCATTTCCAGCCTCGCCTTTTCGCCCGACGGCAAAAGCCTGGCCACGCTAACGGGGGCCGGCACGATCCAACTCCGCGACGCCGCGACGGGACGAATCCTGCCGGTATCCGCCGATCCGAAACTCGACGAAATCCACGATCTCCGCTTCAGCGCCGACGGACGCCGGCTACTCGGCATCGCGGGCCGCTATAGCGCCTGGGAGCCGCGAACCGGACGGGAGATTCGCCGCTTCGCCGACGCGCCCAAATGGTCGGTGCCCTATCCCTACGTTTCCGCTTACCTTTCCCCCGACGAATCGCTTCTCGCCGAAGCGGATGACGAGGGAGCGATTCATTTACGAGATGCCACGACGGGGCGCGAAGTGCGACGGCTGAAAGGGCATGAAAAAGGAATCAATTGTGTGACCTTTTCGCCGGATGGACAGCACTTGTTCTCGACTGGCAACGACGAGATGATCCGCGTTTGGGAGGTCAAGACGGGCCGATGCGCCCACCAATGGAAGAGCGGTGGTCCGCTCACGAGATGTATGACGGCTTCCGCGGATGGTCGTTGGCTCGCTTCGATCCGCGATGGCGGAGGTCCACGGCGTCAAGAAGTCCATCTTTGGGATCTCGCTTCCGGGCAGGAGAAGGCGCGTTTTCCTTCGCAACGGAGTCGTTTCCTTTATCACTTGGCTTTTTCGCCGGATAGCCGTTTCTTGGCTGGCGTGGGGGGAGCAATTCGTTTTGGTCCTGGAGAGGTCACGGTATGGACTGTACCCAATGGCATACGCTGGCGTTCGCTGGAAGGTCACAAGGCGACCGTCCTCCGCGCGGCCTATTCCTCGGACGGCCGCATGTTGGCGACAGGCAGTTGGGACGGCACGCTGTTGTTGTGGGAGTTGGCGAGTGGACGCTTACGCCATCAATTCAAGGGCCATGAAAGCGTCATTTCCTCTCTCGCTTTTTCGCCGCATGGCCGCTTGTTGGCAGCGGCCAGCCCGGAAGCGCCGGCCTACGTCTGGGATGTACTCGACACCCTCGAAGCAGCGAGGCATCCCCTATCGCCGAAGGAATTGCGCCGTAGTTGGTCCGAATTGCGGAGCGAGAATGCGATCACCGCGTTCCAGGCCATCCGCCGTCTCGCCGCCGTTCCCGAACAGACGCTGCCGTTGCTGTTCCAACATCTCAAGCCGGTACCCGCGCCCGATCCAAAGCGTATGGGGCAACTGGTGCAAGAACTCGATAGCGATGACTTCGCCATCCGACAGAAAGCGACCGAGGAGTTAGAGAAACAAGCCGATGCCGCCGCATCTCTGTTGCGCGAGATCCTGGCGAAAGAAAAGCCGACGCTCGAGGTTCGCAAGAGATTGCAACACATCTTGGACGGCCTCGGCGACAAGCCGGAAGCATTGCGAACCGTCCGTGCCGTGGAAATACTCGAATGGATCGGCGCGCCGGAGGCCATCCATCTCCTCGACGAATGGGCGAAAGGAGCCGAGGGCGCGCGTCTGACCCGCGAAGCCATCGCGGCCAAGAGTCGCGTCGCTCGATAGGTCGCGCGATACGTTCGAGAGGTTTGTCCCGGAATTAGCTGGTCGAGTCGTTTCAGGGCGGCACGAGAACCATTGACTCGGTTGACTGCGCTGGCGCGGAGCCGAATCCGAAACGACCTCATTCCACGCCTGCCATTTTGCCTTTCCGCACACGATCCGGCTGTCAGCTACGCATGGTAGGCACGAGGACTTGCTCGATCTCCGGGATTCCGAGGCGGAGAGTTTCGCGGCAACTCCTTAAGATACAGTCGGTTAAGGAAAGAACTCGCAAATGGGCGAACGTTTGGCACTCCACTTGCTGGCATTGTTGGCATCGAGGCCGATTTCTTGGCCGCGCGAATTCCACCGAGAGCGGCACGTCGGCGAGACTTCAACGGGAGGCTCGGAATGGACATCAATCGTTTTACCGAGAAGGCACAGCAAGCCCTGCAAGAGGGGCAGCGCTTGGCCGCGCGCGGCGGGCAACAGAATATCGAAGTCGAACATTTGCTCGCCGCGCTACTCAATCAGGAGCCTGGACTGGCCGCGTCGATCTTGCGCAAAGCCAACGTCGATCTCGACGGACTGAAGGCGCGATTGCGTCAGGAATTGGAACGCCTGCCGCGCGTCTCGGGGGGGAGCGGCGAGTCGATAAGCAATCGGCTGAACCGCATCTTGATGCAAGCCGAGGATGAGGCCAAGCAACTTAAGGACGATTATGTCTCCGTCGAGCATGTGCTGTTGTCGCTCCTGGCCGACACGGGAACGAGCGGACGGTTGCTAAAGGAGTTCGGCGTAGACCGCAATCGACTGATGGCGGCGCTGCAAGAGGTGCGCGGCAACCAGCGCGTGTCCACACAGAATCCCGAAGCCACTTACGAAGCATTGGAGAAGTACGGTCGCGATCTGACCAAGATGGCTGGGCTTGGCAAAGTCGATCCGGTCATCGGCCGCGATGAGGAGATTCGCCGCGTCGTTCAGGTGTTGTCGCGCCGCACCAAGAACAATCCGGTGCTGATCGGCGAACCCGGTGTCGGCAAGACGGCCATCGTCGAAGGGCTGGCGCAGCGGATCGTGCGCGGCGATGTGCCGGAGGGATTGAAAAAGCGACGGATCGTCGCCTTGGACATGGGCGCTCTCATCGCTGGGGCCAAGTTTCGCGGCGAGTTCGAGGAGCGTCTGAAAGCAGTCCTGAAGGAAGTGCAAGAGGCGCAGGGCGAGATCATTCTCTTCATCGACGAATTGCACACGGTTGTCGGCGCGGGCAAGGCCGAGGGGGCGATGGATGCCGGCAATCTTCTGAAACCGATGCTGGCACGCGGCGAGCTGCACTGCATCGGCGCGACCACGCTCGACGAATATCGCAAGCACATCGAGAAGGATGCGGCTCTGGAGCGGCGTTTCCAACCGGTGCTAGTCGATCAGCCGAGCGTCGAGGATACCATCTCGATCTTGCGCGGCTTGCGCGAGCGTTACGAGGTACACCACAAGGTCACGATAAAGGACTCGGCATTGGTAGCGGCTGCGGTGCTGTCCAATCGCTACATTAGCGATCGCTTTTTGCCGGATAAGGCAATCGACCTGGTGGACGAGGCGGCGGCGAAACTGCGAACCGAGATCGACTCCATGCCCGTCGAACTCGACGAGGCGCACCGTCGCGTCATGCAGCTGGAGATCGAGCGCGAAGCGCTGAAGAAGGAGAAGGACTCCGCGTCTCAGGAACGGCTGGCCAAGCTTCAGAAGGAGCTGGCCGACCTAAAGGCCGATGAGGACCGCCTTACCGCTCAGTGGCAGGAGGAAAAGCAGTCGGTCCAGAATGTCGGCGAGATGCGCGCCGAGTTGGAGCAGGCCCGCCAAGAACTGGATCAGTTCCAACGCGCCGGCGAGTTGAACCGTGCCGCCGAATTGAAGTACGGCAAGATCCCGGACTTGGAGCGTAAGCTCAAGGTCATCGAAGCCGCGCAGTCGTTGCACGAGGGCAAGCCGCGCCTGATTAAAGAAGAGGTGGACGAGGAGGACATTGCCGAGGTGGTCAGCCGTTGGACGCATATCCCCGTGTCCAAACTGTTGGAGGGGGAGATACAGAAACTGCTCCAGTTGGAAGACGAGTTGCACGTGCGGGTCATCGGCCAAGATGAGGCGGTGACGGCGGTGGCCGAGGCGGTGGTGCGGGCGCGCTCCGGCCTGAAAGATCCGAATCGCCCCATCGGTTCGTTCATCTTCTTGGGACCGACCGGTGTGGGCAAGACCGAGTTGGCGCGCGCGTTGGCCGAGTTTCTCTTCGACGACGAACGGGCCATGATCCGCATCGATATGTCGGAATATCAAGAGAAGCACACCGTTTCCCGGCTGCTCGGCGCGCCGCCTGGATACATCGGCTTCGAGGAAGGCGGGCAGTTGACCGAGGCGGTGCGGCGACGGCCCTACTGCGTCCTCCTCTTCGACGAAATCGAAAAGGCGCATCCCGATGTTTTCAACGTCTTGCTGCAACTGCTCGACGACGGCCGTCTGACCGATGGACAAGGGCGAACCGTCGATTTCAAGAATACGATCGTCGTGATGACCTCGAACATCGGCAGCCAACGCATTTTGCAATATAAGGGATCGTTTGTCGGTGAAGTCTACGACCGCATGAAAAGCGCCGTCCTCGACGAGATGCGCCATCACTTCCGGCCGGAGTTTCTCAACCGCGTGGATGAGATCATCGTCTTCCACGCCCTGAGCGAGGAGCATCTGAAGAAGATCGTGGACATTCAACTTTCCCGATTGCGGCAGCGATTGGAAGAGCGGCACATTCGCCTGGAATTGGGCGACCGCGCCCGGACGCACCTAGTCGAAGTCGGCTACGATCCGGCCTACGGAGCGCGACCTCTGAAGCGCACGATTCAGAAGGAGATCGAGACGGCACTGGCGCGACTGTTGCTCAAGGGCGAGGTCCGCGACGGCGACACGATCCACATCGACTACCACCTGGAGCAAGGAGGACTGAAGTTTACGCCAGTGACACCGTAGGCTTTGCCATGCTGGCGGGGAAGCGCGTCGGGTGACTGTATCCCTCCGTTCTGGATCGGACGGAGAAACACCTGCCGCCGGGCGACGAGTGCGTCTGGATGAATACGATGATTTCAGATAGGGACGGGACGACAATGCGAGAGGACAACGCGAATGCCTTGGGACGCCGTTACTTCAATTGCCACGGTGATTTCGATGGTCGCCTTCATTCTGACGGCTCTGTACGTTCGAGCCGAGCTGAAGGCGCTCGACAAGGATCGCTATCTGACCGTCACGCACGAGTTGTTCAACATTTGGCAGAGTAAAGAGTTTATGGAGGCTCAGCTCTGGTTGCTGCATCGCTTGAAGGAGACGAATTGGGCGGATTTTGTAAGCAATCATCGCGCCGATCTCGGCGAGTCGGCCTTCCACCGCGTCGGTTCGTTCTACGACCGGGTGGGGACGCTGGTACGTTTGGGATTGGTGAACAAGGATGAGATTCTCGTGACCATCGGGCCGCACGCCATCGCCGTCTGGCGGAAGATTCGGGTCTTGGTGGAAGAAGTACGGCAAGTCGAACATTCCACGTTGTTCGCCGATTTTGAGCGTCTTTTGCCCTCGTGCCACGAATGCTATGTTCCCGAACTTGGCCCCGAAGGGCGCGTCGCTCCGTTTTCCCTGCGTCAACCGAGCCGCATTGCGTTGGCTGAGGCGAAGTCCCGACTGGATCGCGGCGATCCCCTTGCCTTCGTTGATGTGCGTCGCGCGGACGAGGTACAGGCCGAACCGCACATGCTGCCCCATGCGATTTGGCTGCCTCCGGAGGATGCGGTCAAGCGATCAGACGAGTTGCCACACGATCGGGAAATCCTCGTCTACTGTGCCTGACCCGATGAGGGAACCAGCACCCGTGTGGTGCAATTACTCCACGAGAAGGGCTATCGCGCCGTTGCATTGGTAGGCGGGTTTAATGCCTGGCGCGACGCCGGGTTTCCTCTGGTTTCGCTCGCCCGATAAAGGCGGCGTCACTTCACTCCCTTGTTCCAATAGATGCGGGCATTGTGCGAAGCGCGGCCCACAGCGACGAGATCGACGCGGCCATCGCCATCGAGATCGGCGGCGGCCAGGTCCTCCACACGCACTCCGCCCTCATCGAGCAAATGACGCTCCCACTTTTTCCCCGACTCATCGGCTGCCCTGAAGATACGAACGCCGCTTTTCTCGCCGGCTCTGTCGCTTAGGTGATCGCGCACGCCGATTATCAATTCGTCGCCGCCGTCGCCGTCGAGGTCGGCACACCAGACGGCATGGCCCCACTTTAGCTTGTCGTCGATAACGTGCCGGTCCCACAGCGCGCCGGCATCGGCTGGGGCAGTGTAAACCACCACTTTGTCACCGTGCCACGGTTCGATGGTGGCGACAAATTGCCGACCATTCCTGAGCTTGCCTCGTTTGACCTCGCTCGCACCGCGGCTCTTGTCGGGATGGGCTTGATCGCCCGCTCCGAGTTGGCGGCGCTTCCATTTGTCGCCGTCGTGTTTGAGGACATGCACCCCCTCATAGCTGGCCGTCAGGATGCTCATTCCTTTGCTTCGCGGCTCCGCGATCGCCTCGAAATTGTGAACGACGTGTAACGACTCATCGAGAACCATCGGCTGCCAACGATCGCGCACGGGATCTTTGGGGATTTGATAGCCCAGCACGCGCACCGGCTGGCCATCCATATGATTCTTGCCACCCGTGCTGTCGCGTCCCATCAGCGGAACGGCGAGGAGGACGGGTTTACCGTCGTTGTCGAGATCGGCGAAACGAATGCGGTGCAGGGTCGGTTCCTCGCCGATGGGGTGAACGCTCCACGGTTCGTCGAGCGTTTTGCCGCGCCGCAGCCATTGCAGCGTGCCGCCGGACTTCGTATTCGACGGATTCCAGGCCGCTCCCAGAGCGAAGTCGATCTTGCCGTCGCCGTCGATGTCCGCCGCCGAGATGCAAACATTGTCCGGCGCGGTCTGATTCTCGATGATGTTTCGCTGACGCCAAGTCGGGTTCTGATACCAGACGACGCGCCGTTGATCGACGACCACGATGTCCTTTTTGCCGTCCCCGTCGACATCGACGAGCAACACCGCGTAGCCGACACCGAGATCTTTTGCGATCTCTTGAATGCGAAAGTCCGGTATACCTTTTGTTTTCTCCTCCGCTGCTGGCGACGAGTCCGGCAGGAAGGCAAACAACGGCGAGAGGAAGACGAGAAGAGCCGCACCTCGAAGAGAGAGACGACGGTACATTGTTGGAACCTCCAAAGGTGGATGCGAACGATTCACCTTTGGTGATACAGCGAAGGAGGCGAAGACTCAAGTGCGAGCCGCCACTTTCTTACTTCTTCAACTCCAGCATACTGCTCGGACCCTGAATCTGAGCCAAGCGAACGCGGGCGATCTCGGCGTTGCGAGTATTGGGGAATGCTTTGACGACGCGCTCCAGGTTGAAGATGGCCTGCTGCGGTTGTCCTTTTCGGAGCCAAGTCTCGGCCAACGAGAGATACATGCCGCTGAGGCGTTCGGAGAGTTGCTCGCAGGCTTGCTTGGACGCTTCGGGATTGTCTTTGATCTCGGCGGCGAGCTTGCTCGCTTCCGTCCCCTCGCTCTGGCTGGAGTAGTCGGCCATGAGCGTTTCGCAGCGATCCAGACAAGAGAGGTATTGTTTGTGGCGATAGTCTTCTCGGGCCAGATCGAGCATCTCGCGGGCAACGAGGCTCTTGGAATCTTCGTGCGGCGAAACCCGGCTGGCCAACGAGACCAACAGTTTTCCACCTTCCCGCGCTGCCTGAGTGCCGGGGTAGACGCGCACCAACTCCGTTACGGTTTCGACGGCTTGGGGAACTTTGCCCTTCTCAACGAGTTGGCGTGCTTCGGCGCATCGGCCGGCTGCTTGCTGCTCAACGTCTTGAAGCAATTGTTTGGCTTGCGTTTGAATCGCGGCATCTTTGGACGACTCCGCAAGGGGTTTCAACAGAGTCAAGGCACGAGGATAGTCGGCGGCGGCGACCGCTCGCTTGGCTTCTTCGATTTCGTGGCTCTGGGCCGAGTTGCTGTTCGCTCCCGCAATCGATTTGGAAGTGAAGAATAATTCGTTCAGCCGCTCTTGCAATGGCCCCGCTTCGATGAACCCTTGTTGGAAACCGAGAATCTTGCCGTCGGCACTTGCGAATACCAAGGTCGGATAGAGTTGGACGCGCAATGCCTCGGTCAGTCGCGGATGCTGATCGGCATCGATGCGCAACGGAATGCAGCGCTCGTTGAGCATCGTGACCAGAGCCATGTCTTTGAACGTGCGCCGGTCGAGCTGCTTGCAATAGAAACAGTTTTCGGTGCCCACGTCGATGAACAGCGGGCGCTTCTTTTTACTGGCTTCTTGCAAGGCTTTGCCGTAATCCGAACGCCATTCGACCTCTTGGGCCGTCGCGGCCGCAGGCATCAAGAGTAATACCCCGCACAAACTGAACGAGGGGAGGTAGAATCGCGTCGTCATGGGAATCGACTCCGTAAGACATCCTGCGGGCGTGGGGCGCTGGGGAGCGGCATTCTCTCGAAGTATTTCGGCGTGCCGCGCCTCCGGAACATTAAGCGCGCGGGTGGGCCTTGTGATAACTCTCGCGCAGGCGTTGCGTACTCACATGGGTGTAAATCTGCGTGGTTGCCAAACTTCGATGACCGAGAAGCTCTTGGACGCCGCGAATGTCCGCGCCGGCGTCGAGCAAGTGGGTGGCGAAGCTGTGGCGCAGGGTATGCGGACTCGTGCGCGGATCGAGTCCGGCCTGTGCGAGATACTTCTCCAGCAACCGTCCGACGCTGCGCGTCGAGAGCCGTGTGCCGTTGCGGTTGAGGAACAGCGCCGGCTGTTGCACGGCTCGCGGCCCCGCTAGATTTTGCCTTTCGCCAACCCACAACTGGATGGCGCGCACGGCTTGCGGTCCCAACAGGGCGAGGCGCTCCTTGCGTCCCTTGCCGCGCACCGTGGCGATGCCGTCGGCCAGTTCGACATCCTCGACGTTGAGACCCGTCAATTCGCTCACGCGCAGTCCAGCGGAGTAGATCGTTTCCAAAATCGCTCGGTCGCGCCGTCCCGATGGAGTTTCGGAGGGAGGCGTCTCCAGGAGTCGAGTCATGTCCTCACGGGAGACGAAGTGCGGCAAACGCTGATTCTGACGCGGTCCTCGCAAACCAAGTGCGGGATTCGCAGCCAGCGTCCCCTGACGGCACAAGAAGCGGCACCACGATCGGACGGCCGCGAGGCGGCGGGCGATGGTGGTTCGGGCATATCCTTGCTCGCTCAGCCAAGCTAGGTGAGCGCGCAACAAGCGCGTCGTCAATTGATCCGCGCGCGGCGATTGGGAGCCGAGACGAGAGCGGAAGAACTCCAAGGCCTGCGTCAAATCCTCTCGATACGACTTGACCGTATGTTCGGAGGCGTTCTTCTCCAGAGCGAGGTGGCGCAGATAGTCGGCGAGTCCTTCTTCCACGGTCGGTCCTCTCAAAAGCGCGGCATGGGCTGCGCTGTCATCGTGTCGGCATGGGCCATCTGCTCGCGCGCCTTCTGCGTTAAAACTGCCGCGTCGAACCAGTTGAAAGTCAGATCCGGATCGGCGGCATGAGCGCGGAGCGCTTCCAGCAGCGCCTCGCCATTGGAGTCCTCGTAGACATACACATAGCGCTCCTCGCCTTTGACGAGCGCCAAGACGTTGAATTCCCGACCCACGCTCCACCTCTCTTTGCGTCTACCGGTGGATAGTCGTCAGGAGTATCGTCTTCCGCCACGCGGGTCTGCGACGAAAATGCCCAAAAAGCGCCCTTTCGTCGCCACAAACCGCCCGCGAGAAGCGTTCGGTCAGAGCAAATCGCGCAGACTCCGCAGACCCACTTCTTCGCGCACAACGAAAGGCTCGCCGTACCCCGCGCCGATGGCCCATCCCCAATAGCGCGCGCGATCCCTCACGTCGTCCAACAGGGTCGGCGGCGCGGTTGGCCGGCCTTCGATGAATTGCGAGCGATAGCAGGACACGGCGCGCATCTTCGTTTCGAGATGTGGAGTTATATCGACCACGAAAGAAGCACGCGGATGAATGCGAAGGTGAATGCTAAAGTAATAGACGATTTTTTGCGGATAGTGCGGCTCGCCAGGTAGGTCGCAGCGCGTCAGTTTGGACCAAAAACGCGCTGCGTCGGCCAGCGCGCTGGCGGCGACATGATCGGGATGCGCGTCGTCCCAATAGGGCGCGAAAAGGATGCGCGGACGTTGTTCGCGCAGGACGCCGGCCAAGCGCGCCCGCGCTTCGAGCGTCGCCTCCAAACGTCGATTGACCAGACCGAGATTGCCGCGCCAGGCGAGACCGAGTATGGCCGTGGCCTCCTCCGTCTCGCGCCGACGAATCTCCGGAGTGCCGAACGGCGTCGGTTCGCCGTCGGTCAGATCGAGAACGCCGACGCGCGCCCCGTGGGCTTGCAACAGCGGTATGGTGCCGCCGACGCCCAGCTCGGCATCGTCGGGATGAGGAGCCAATACGAGATAATCCAGGGGTGTCATGTCGTTTTCTCTACGGCGAAAGAATCCATTGCGGCTGGTGGTCCTCCGAAGGCGACGAAGCGCTTCACGAATGCGATAGAAGCTCTTCCACGGGATCGGAATCGACGAACGGAGGCTGCGGAACGCCGAGGAGGCGGTAGACGGTGGCGGCCACTTCGGACGGCGTCACGGGACGATCGCGCGGTTCGGAGCCGTTGCGATCCGAGGAGCCGACGACTTGACCGCCGCGCACGCCGCCGCCGGCAAATAAAATCGACCAAACTCCGGGCCAATGATCGCGTCCGCCGCGCGGATTGAGCAACGGCGTGCGTCCAAACTCGCCCATCGCCACGATCAGTGTGGTTTCCAACAATCCGCGCGCGGCCAGATCGTCGAGCAGGGTCGCATAGGCCGCGTCAAACATCGGACACAGCGTATCTCGATAGTCGTCGAGCGTCGTCGCCAACGACCCGCCATCCGCATGGCAATCCCAGGTGATGCCGTCAAACACGGTGTCGAACATATTGACCGTAGCCAAGCGGACCCCGGCTTCAATCAAGCGCCGCGCCAGGAGACACGATTGGCCGAACGTGTTGCGTCCGTAGCGCGCCCGCAACTCATCGCTCTCCGCCGCCAGATGGAACGCCGTCTTGGCTCGCGCGGAGAAAAGACGATGGAATGCGGGGACATCGCTCGTCCCGGCGTCATAAGCGCGGTGGGCACGGTCGAGGGCATCGAGCAGTGCTGGGCCGTGCGACCGTGCCGGGTCGGCGCGTAGAACGAACGGCTCGTGAGGCAAGCCGAGCGGGCCGGCGCTTTGGCCGTGCGACACGTTGACGCCGGTGTGTCCCAACGGCGAAGGCAACACCACGAACGGCGGCACTCCCTCGACGCGCTGACCCTTTTGTTGAGATAAAACCGATCCGTAATGAGGATACTCTTGCTCATGGCGAAAGACGCGGCCGGTCTGCATCAACTGCTGTCCGGTTTCGTGGATCGGCGCTTCGTCGTGGTGGACCGAGCGCACGAGGGCGTAGCGGTGCGCTTGCCGAGCCATGCGCGGAAAGTGTTCCCCGATGGATATGCCCGGCACGTTGGTGTTTATTGGCCGAAAGGGGCCGCGAATGGTCGATGGCGCGTCCGGTTTCAAATCCCAGGTATCGAGTTGGCTGGGTCCGCCGACGAGGAAGAGAAGAATACAATTGATGTCCTTTTTAGAGTTATCCGCCCGCGCGTCGGCCAAAGAGAGACCCACCGCTCCCGCTCCCAAAGCACCGACGCGCAGAAAATCGCGCCGCGTCAGCCCGTCGCAGGTTGCAACGCCCCGTTTATCTTCCAAGCGCAGCATCGTTACTCCTTCCACGTTTTCCGTTCGTCGGCTTCTCGGAGTCCTTTCACCGGCTGCCTTCCGGTGTGGCACGGACTTCGGTTGCTTTCAAAGCTTTAACCCCATGAGAGCGCCGCAGGCTCCCCCGAGAACCATCGCCGAGAGAAACATCAACAGCCCCCAACGACCGAGATGCCAATCGAAATCTCCATCGTAGGGAAAGCCCCAAACGGACCATCCGCCAAATCCCGAGGCGAAGCGAAGTACGATCACGCCCGCGGCCCATATCACCAGGGCGAGGATCATACAGGCTTTGCCGAATATCTCCGGCATCAGTGCCGTCAGCAAAATCAATAGAAGATCGAAGAAGAGGGCGATGGCAAGACCGAACAGAAAAACGAGGTCCATCTCGCCGCGAGACCCGCGCTTCTGGCGCAGATGATCGACGCAGCGCGAACACAAACGAACTTTGCCTTCGTCTTCGTTGCTGTACCAATACTGCTTGCAGCGCGGACACTGAATCTCGATCATTCGTTTGATCCTACTTCAACGGCAGCACTCGAACCCGGCATTTTCTCTGCTCGACGACGACGAGAGCGCCCGCCGCGAGTTCGTGTTCATATTGACGCAGGGCCGTGGCCACCATCGGCCCCATGGAATCGGGCAAGACGTTTAGCCCGCGCACTTGCAGGACGCTGGGGCCCGTGGCATGAGTCAAGGCGAGCAGAGTGCCGAAATCCAGATCATGGGTGAATAGCACATATCCATTGTCTAACGCCCATTCCGCGAGTGCCGTATCTTCGGCTCGCGGATCACCGACCGCGGACCAGTGAGTCGCGGACCAACCGTGCTTGGCAAGCTCCGTAATCCATTCCACGGACAAATTCATGTCAACCAGGATTCGGATACTCATGCGACCACCAACGGTTCTTCCCGTTCTTCCAGTCGCCAAGCGGCGTAAGCTAACACAGCATCAATGTCTTCTGGCTCCAGATGAGGATACGCTTGCAGAATGCGCTCCCGGGAAACACCAGATGCGAGCAATCCCAGGATGGTACCTGCCGTGATCCTCAGTCCACGGATGCACGGCTTTCCTCCCATGACGGCTGGATTATGGCTGATACGCGGTATCTTCATGGAATGGCCTCCTCACGTCAGAAATAACTCGAACTCTCTCCTGCCCGAACTTTGCAATCCCTATCTTGATAGGACGCGGAGCGAGTGTCAAGCACATCGGTCGTGTTAGCTGCTCGGAATGTCTTGACAGCATTCGCCAGTAAGACTATCTTCCCGGCTTCGGTTGGCCTGGCTGGTTTTAACCGACTTTCGCCCAACGAATCCCGGCAGAGGAGAATCGGAATATGGAGAATAGGGTCGATTGTAAGCGCGGATGTATGATGAAAATTACAGGGGTTGGATTGTTTCTGACCTTGCTTTTACCACCGGGCGTCTGCCGCAGTCAAGACGCCAAATTGCCGACAAAGGTTGCGCCGAAAGCCGGAGCAATCACTCCCGAGAAAGACCGGCCGGCATTCGATCTCACCTATGTGCCTTCCTGCGCAGACGGGGTCATCGCCATTCGACCCAATGAGATTCTCCGCAATCCAGCCATGAAGCCAATCGCCCGCATGATAAATGAGAATCCCGTGATGCTGATGATATTGTTCCCGTATACATCTTCCATCGGCATACCTATCGAAGAGATTGAACAAACCATTTGCTACACACATACCACTGGGTCCAATCCCGAAAAGGGGTGAATGTCAGCTGACTTTTGGGTATGCTGGGGACTGGCTGTCCGTGGTTCGTTTCCCCAAAGGAGGCTGTGCCATGCAAGTCTGTACGGAACCCGCACGTCACTC
>JAJXWW010000050.1 GCA_021781415.1 Planctomycetota bacterium | reverse complement strand
TGGAGGGTTTGCAATGTTTGTCCTCCATTCAGCGGCTTGTGGACATCGCCGCGTTGCGTCGCATTAAGCAGGCCATCGAGACGGTGACAACGCTCGACGACCTTCGCCAATTGTTGCCCTGATAGTCGTTTTTGAAGGGTCTCCATTCGGATCGGGAGAGCCTGGGACATAGTCGCTCAACGGTCGGCGAATACTTGAGGCTTTCGACGATTCTCACTTCGTTTCATTCCATCTTACGAACGAAACATCGGATCAGGCTCGTGGGTATCCTCCCACGAGCCTTTCCTATTTTCGACTCGCCGCGTGACGGACGACGAGTATTCGTGCCTTGAGGAGTACGGTTGCGATCCCAACTCAGGGGACCGTTCGTCGTGCATACACGAAAGGAGACTGCACATGGAGCGTTTGCATCCGCGTTCGCTGGGTTTTGGTCTTGCCGTCTTTTTAGGAGTGTTTTTGTCCGCGACATTCCTATCGGCGGCAGCGCCGGAGGTGAACGAGCTGCGCGTTCAGCGCGTCGGCGACACCACCTATTTCCACGTCCGTTTTGCCAGGCCGAAGGATATGGCGAACGACGGCGAGGCGCGTTTGGTTCCGCAGGACAAGGGAGCCAGCCACGTCTATCGGCGCGTAGAAGATCGGCCAGCCGCGATGGGACCTCCACCGCCCGACCCCGGCCAACCTATCGAAGAACCAGACGTCAAACCCGAAATCGAGACTCCGCGCGCTCGACTTCCGAAGGCTCCGCGCCCTCCCGTGTCCGTCCGGGGCATCGAGTTCGTGGGTCGGCTGCACGGCAAGGGCGAGACGGCATTCGTTCTGGTATACACCACGGAACCCCGTCCCTCGCGCCTCGACCGTCTCGGTTTGATTCGCGCCCGGCCGCGGGTTCGCTGGATGGAAACTCCGTTAACTCTCGATTTCGACAAAGCCAAAACCATCGCCCTGCCCGACGAGGCCAAGGAACGGCGCGAGGTGAAGGAAGGCAAACTCGGCGCGAGACCGGAGGCTACCCAATGGCCGGTGCGCGACGATCTCGAAGGCTTGTGGGCCGTGGCCTTGGGCGAGGAGTTCGCACGGTTGCAAAACGACGTTCACGAGTTCGGCTTCTACGGCTTCGCCATGCAGACTGCCGCACGCAAGTATCGTGTCCCCTTGCGGCCGGAACTAGCCTGGAGACGCGGCAACCTCCCTGGAGGGCCGAATCGCAATGGCATCGTGGATCGGGATTTATACGAGACGACTACCGGAGCTGCGGCCATCGCCGAGTCGTTGCAATGGCAGCGGATGTTGAACGCCAATTTCCGCGACAATCGCAAACGCAGCATCCCCATCGGCAAGATCGAAGGCATCGATGTGGCCGAGCATCCGTGGGATAAAATGATGGGCGACAAGAAGGCCGCATGGGAACCGATGGCGAAACTGATCCCCGACGACAACTACTACCTCTACTTCAAAGATGTCCGCAAGTTCATCGAGTTCAGCGAACTGCTCGACCAATGGGGCACGAACCTCATCCGCGCCTACGAGGTTCACAGCCGCGATTATCGCCTCAAAGAGCGCTATCAACGCCAACTCTGTCTGCGCAGCACGGAACTGGGCAAAAAGTTTGGGCCACTGGTGCTGCGCGGCTTGGCCGTCACCGGAAACGACGCCTATCTGCGCGAAGGTTCCGATGTCGCCATCGTGTTTCACGTCGTCAATCGCTCGCTGTTCCTGGGCGCGGTGCAACCGTTTATCGACGAAGCCCGACAGCAGTTCGGCGATCGGCTCAAGGTGAGCAAGGTCGAGCAAGACGGCGTTCTCATCGAAAGCTTCGTGACGCCGCAGCGCGAAGTCAGTTTGCACCGCGCGGTAGTCGAAGAGTACGTCGTGTACGCCAATTCCCGCGTCGGCTTGCAGCGCATTCTCGACTCCTATCGCGGCAGGCATCGATCCCTGGCCGAGGCGCGCGATTTCCAGTACATGCGCACCATCTTCCGCTACGACGACAAGAACGAAGCCGGTTTCGCCTATCTCTCCGACGCCTTCATCCGGCAACTGGTAGGCCCGGCCAGCAAGATCAAGGAAAAGCGCCGCCTGGAAGCGCTGACCAGTATGCAGATGATGACCGAGGGCGCGCTCTACCACGCCTGGGAGACGGGCAAGCCCCCCGCCGACCGCAAGGCGTTGCTGGCAATGGCCGGGTTGAAGAGCGAAGAGATCTATCTGCCGGAGGGCGAGCCGCTCGAATGGGATGGGGGTAAGCAAACGGCCGTCTCCGACGTGTACAACACTCTCCATTTCGCAACCCCGCTCATCGAATTGCCTCTCGAACTGGTCACGGAGGCCGAGGCGCAGGCCTATCGCCAATTTCGCTTGGAATATCTGGGACTGTGGCGGCAATACTTCGATCCCATCGGCATGCGCATCGCGCTGGACGACCGCCGCGTCAAGCTGGATACCTACATCCTGCCGCTGGTGGCCAACAGTCGCTACAACGAGTTGCGCCGCGTCACCGGCGACGGCGAGACGACGCTCGATCTGGACGCCATCTCGCCGCAGACCATTGGCCAATTCCTGATGCACTTGTCGCCGAATCTCGACGATCGAGGCAGTTTGCTTGGAATCGGACGTTCGAGAGGCGGAGCCGCGGACGATCTTCTTGCCTTCGCGGCGGCGGCGCTGGATCCCGTGGGCAAATGGGCGTTGGTGCGCGCCGACGACAGCCCCGTCTACGGTCAGCTGGCCGAGCTGTTGGAGAAGCACGACAACGGCGAAAATGTCGATGTCGAGCGCATCGCCCGCCTAGTCTTTCAAATGCCGGTCATGGTGGGCATGGATGTGAAGAACCCGCTCACCTTCGCCGCGGCGCTGACGGCGGCTCGGACGAGCGTGATGAAAGCGCTGCCGGGAGCATTGACCTGGGAGCCTTTGGAAAAACCGTATCAAGGCGTGTCCATCGTGCGGATACAGGCCACCGAATCGGGAGTGCAGCAAGTCGTCGGATCGCGACCTCAGCGGACGCGCTTCCAGCCCGCAGTCTATTACGCGACCCTCGATGGGGCTTTTTATGTCACGCTCAACGAGGCCACGCTGCGCGACTTCATCGACCGCGCGAAAGCCAAGCGTGAAGGCAAGCCCCGGACGGTGCGGGTCAACACCTCGTTGTACCTCTCGCCCGAAGCGGCCAAGCTGACGCGCGGCCTCCTGGTGAAGTATCTGCACAAACAGATCCACGAACAAGCGCTGGCCGGCGCTCCGATGTGGTATCCGCTCTATAGCAGCGGCCTACTCGCGCCGGACGCCGACGCCAACGCCGCGAAGGCATTGGCCGACCGCTATTTCGGCTTCGTCCCCGTCAGTCCCGACGACGCAGCCTACGTCTACGATCCGCGAACCGACGAAGTGCGCAACGAACGGCACGGCTCAACGGCGCGACCGAGGACGCCTCCCAAACCGGCCGACAACGCCCCCATCGAGCAGTTGTTCCAACAACTGCGCACCATCCGAGCGGACCTCCGTTTCCGCGAAGACGGCATCCACACTACGCTTACCGTGGATCGCCAGGTCAAGCAAAAGTGATCGTCAGAGGGGCAGTGGCGAGCAGGCGGTACCAGCCTCCGATTTGGAACGAATGGTTCGCAAGGCCGGCTGCCACCGTTGTCCGGGTCGATTGTTGTTAGTGCCTATCACTAAAAGCCCCTCTCTCCTGTACTCTGGGCGGGGGAGGGGGGAGCTTTACGCGAATTGGCGCGGGCGACAACATAGCCTGCTCATGCTTATCCGGCCAGGGTTTCCGCGATTTGCCACGCTCCCGACGAGCGCAACCGAGCTTCCAGTTCTGAGGCGAGTTTGGCATCGCGCCACAGGTTTGCGTAGAAGTCCTCGCAGCCGTGCTCGGCGTACCAGCCGGCCATGTAGGACCAGGCATGTTCCTTCGGATCGAGCGGTGGTCGGTCTGCACGCTTGTCGAGCCAATCCTGCACGGATGTGGCCCGCTGTGGATACGCGGCAGCCAAGGCGGCGCAGACGAGCCTCTCAAGCGTTTGCTGATCCGGAAGTCCGGGAGCCGGCGGATCGGTCGTCTCCCATCGGATGAGGGCGACATTCACAGTGCCGCCATCGACCTCGATATGCCCCTCCGCGTTCAGGGATGCCCCGGGATCGAGTTGCTGAACTCGATGGAGTATACCTTGTTGCCGCAGGCCGGTGGCCATTACAGGCGCGCCAACCGCGATGGTGTCTGCGTCCACATTGAGAATCAGTCGTCGCAACGGCTTCGTACTCCGCTGGCTGAGTCGAACGCGTATCTCACGGAGGAGATTGCTTTTACCGTTGCAGGGGCGAAGCCGGATGAAAAGGTCGCTCTTCGAGCGATAGGCAAACTGCCCGCCCCGCACTTTATCTCCCCAAGGGTCGGATGCGGGGTATCCGGTCGTCCCCGGCTTGAAGCCGTCGCTCTTGCAGCCCAGGTACGTCAACCATCCATCCCAGAAGGCTCGGTCGTGGAACCCCTCGCAAAGGATCACCGATTCGCTCATCGCAGGTCGTCCTCGATTTCAGAGCGAGAAAAGGCCACATCCGGCCCGGGCAAACGCGATGACTTTAATACCCCTTCTACCAACCGCACTTGATAAACACTCAGTTGATCGAGATCGTCGTCTCTGCATTCCGATAGCAGAAAGTCGATCAGTTCCAGGCTGTGGGTGCTCAAAACAATCTGAACATTGCGGCGAACCGCGGCGAGGATCGCACGCGCGCACTGGCGGATGGCACCGGGATGCAAGTGGGCCTCCGGTTCTTCCATCAGCACTAGCCCACCCGGTTGCACCGCCAATTCAAAAGTTAGATGGAGCAGCAGCCAGATGCCATCCCCGGCGAGAGCAGCCGGCACGGCGCGATCGGCGAAAATGAGATAGACGACCGGCACATCTTCGGGGGCCAGGATCTTGATGTCTTGAACGCCCGGAATGAGCGTTTGGATGTTGGCGATGACCTCTTGGATTAGACCTTGTTCGACGACCTTCGTGTAGAGTTGATGCAACGGCGTCCGTAATCCGACCGAACGCGGATCGAGGAAGCGCACCTCCGGCACGTCGCCCAACGGCTTGAAAAAGCCGTAACGTCCGGGCAGCTGTCCCGCTGGAAAACCGAGCTGGATCGGTGTCTGTTGCGATTTGCCATCGGCATCCTGGTCTCGGATCGCGCCCTGAATCGCCGTGTGTTCCTTGGACGACCCGGCGATCGAGAACGTACATTCCCTTGTGTAAGAATCCGTCCCGACATGGATCTCCGTCTGGCCTTCTTGGCCGGCTTTCCACAAAAGCCAACGCGCGCCAGCAACTATACTCACTCCCTCGCGCCGCTGTACGGCTTGCCCGAAGGCATCGGGGGGCCGTGGGTTCGCGGCAATCAACAGAGCGTCGAGGATCGTGCTTTTCCCCGCCCCGTTTGGGCCGACCAGCACAACGAGAGGAGTCAGGTCGGAGAGGCTCCCTTCGCGGATTCCGCGCAAATTCTTGATTTCGACAGACCGAATCATGGCCGCCTCACACGGATATAGGGACAGATGCTGGACAACGGATAATCTACCAGACCTGCGAGCGCCCAAAAAGTTCCGTACCCTCCACCGGTATCTCGAAAGAACGTTGGGGTCATCGAATCGATCTGGTAGTCCCTTATCGTTTATCCCAGGTGATGGTGACGCGCGTGGCGGGGTCGTCGAGCCAGAGGCGGACGAAGGGGCGGTCGTCGCCGGGGATAGAGTGGGCGCGTTCGATGGTGTACGAATCCAAAGTGACGCGGCTGGGGGCCACGCGCATGCCGGCTTGATAGTGCAGGCTCAGAAGAATCTGCTTGCGGCCGCGCACGTCCGAGCCTTCGCGCGGCGGGGTTACATCGCCGAGGACGATGCGCTGCGAGTCGGCTTCCAACCGGCGAACCGAGCCGGTCAGCGCGAACGACATGCGGTCGCGCTCGACGGCGAAAAGATAAGTGGACCCTCGCCCCGATTCGCTGGGCGGCAGCACCGCCAAGCGCTTGGCGCGCGGCCACTTTTCCAGACGCTCCCGCGCCGACGACGAGGCGCAAGCAATCCAGCCGACATTGTAGCGCCGACAGTATTCGCGCAGATCGTCGTCGCTCCAATCGCCGAGCGGACGAGCCATTAAAACACCATCGAGGAGACCATTCGTCGCATGTTCGATGCCTGCGTCGGCGTCCAATCCACCGATATAGGCGCGCTCGGTCCACAGCGGCAACAACGGAGTCCAGTGCGGAGACAAGGGCGAGGCGACGCGATCTTCCCACAAGATTCGCGCCTCGGCCGTCGTGTGTTGCCGTAGCGCTTCGACGATAGTTTGCCGATCGTCGTCGAGTCCCAGTTGAAACGGCTCGGCTCCGCGCCAGCGCATGGCCCATTCGACCATCGGCTTTCGGCCTTCGGGTATCGACCAGAGCAACAAGCCGGCTGCCGCCAGACCGAGACCGAGTGCCGAGAGCCGAGAGCCGAGTGCCGCCGCCGCGGGCAGCGTGGCGAACAACAGTGCCGGTACCAACAATCGCTGCGAACCGAATCGACCCAATGGCTCCCACATCAATCCGCCGAGCGCCAACACCAACAAGCCGCCGCACATCAGACCCAGCAAGCGCGCCGCCTCGCGCCGACCCGTTTGGTTGTAGATCAGCGATCCCACCGTCGCCGCCACAACGAGAAGACAGGCCACGGTACGATCGATTGGCCCACCCCACATCGGTGCTTGCCACACGCCCGCCCAAGTCAGCTCGGTCAGCGCGAGGCGCTGCCCGTGTATCGGCACCCGAATCCACCAGTAGCCGATCCAGTCGATCAACCAAAAACAATTCAGCCCCAGCGCGGCCAGCAATCCGCCCAACAGCGTCAGATGCCAGGCGAGGTGATGCCGCGCGCCGACGCTGAGGTAATAGACGAGAAACAACGGCACCGACAGCGCCATCAACAGCGGATGGGCAAACCAACCCAAGAGCGCGGCTCCAACGATGCCGAGCCAACCGAGCAGACTCGGATCGCGATGATACCCCAGCAGCAAACCCGATTGCATCAGCAACAGCAGAGCGGCCAAAAGCAAATCGACCTCGCCGGCTTCGAGGGCATCGCGGCAAGGTTGCCCCCACCACACCAATATGGCGAACAGACAGGCCGCACAACTCGTCGCTCGGCTCAATCCCGCCCCCCGCGCCGCCACAAACGCGAACAGCGGGACGAGGACGCACACGAAAGCGACGCCGATTTTATAGACCGACGGCAAATAGCGCCCGCCGGTGAGGAAGAGGAGCAACTCGGCGGGTCGGCTGCCGTTGTCGAAAACCGGCGTCTTGGGATAACCGGCGTGAAAGCTCGGATCGTAGCAGGACAGGCTGCCATGTTCGCGCAGCGCGCGCGCACCGAGGTAGCCGTGATACAGGTGCAGCGGATGCCGGCCGGACAGAATCGGCCGTTCGTCCAACAACACCTTCCACGGCTGAGGACCGCCGAACAATGTCAGCGTCATCCAACCTTGCCAGACGATCGCGCCGAACAGCGGCACCCACCAAATGCGGCGATCGCCCCACCGA
>JAJXWW010000038.1:17802-31636 GCA_021781415.1 Planctomycetota bacterium | reverse complement strand
GTTTGCGGTCGATAGAGTGACCGGAATTTGGGAGCGGAGGGGCATTCCGAATGGACAAGGGCATGTCACTGGATGTCAGGACAAGGTAGCACTCTGAAAAAGAGGCCAATTTCCGACCGACACTAGCCTATCGCGAACGGTCGTGCGAAGCGCTGGACCCAGGCCAATTGGTCGCGCTTCTTCGTACTGGCCGACGGAGCGATGAAGAAGATTCCCGCATCAGCGCCTTGCATACAGCCATCGGTCAACTCACCGATCGACAACGTGAGGCGCTATACTGGGTCTTCTGGCGGAGAATGACGCGTCTGGAGGCCGCGGAGCGCCTGGGGTGCAAGCCTGAAACCGTGGCCGATCATGTGGCCAGAGCGATTCGCAGACTCCGCAAGTTGCTTTCTTGAAACGCCTCTGAGAAAAAACCTCTTCAGAACGCCCGTTCACTATGGAAAAGCGCCTTTCAATAATTAGAGGGATAATTCAGCACTCCACCCCGCATCGCCCTCCGAGACTGAGATGATCGCTCTCAACCTGCACGCATCCAGCGTTTGATTGGATGCTGCGCGCTGCCGGAGGTTTGTAATGACACACCAGACCATGAACCTGGTAACGGTTCTGACAGCCATCTGCGATTACCCCATGCAGCCCCGGACCTGGACGGAGAGCGTCCGCGCCTACTGCCGCCAACTCGGCGAGAACATGCAGGCCCACGGCCAGAAGGTGCCGGTGATCGGCTGGTTCGTAGGCAAGCGCTTCCAGCTCGCCGACGGCGGCTGCCGCCTGGAGGGGGCCAAGCTCGCGGGCATCCGTGAGCTGCTGGCCCTCGATCTGGGCAAAGAGCCGACCAAAGGGGATTTGCTGCTGGCGCAGGCGTCCATCGACCTGCACAAGCAGCACCTGCCGCCCGTGGACCGCGCACGGCTCTACCGGAGCATCATGGCCGAGCGCGGTTTCAACGGCAAGCAGACAGCCGAGGAGCTGAAGGTCACGGAATCCTGGCTGAGCCGCTTTCTTCCGCTCACCGATCTCGCCCCCGATCTTCAGGAGCTGGTCAACTCCGGGGCGCTGGAGTGGTCCAAGGGTTCGCTCATCGCCCAGGCCTCCAAGGACTTCGAGCAGCAACGGGAGTTAGCGAAAGCCGCGGCCGGCATGACGCGCGATGCTTTCGCGGCCAGCGTTCGCAAAGCCCGCCACGGCAACGGCGGGGAGGGCGACCATGAAACGGTCAAGGTGACGCGCATCAAATGCGAGGTCCCGGGACGGAAGGCGACCATCACCATCGCCGGGCAGGACATCTCGCTCTCCCTGGCTATCGACATCGTCGCCGAATGGTTAAAGGAGGCGCGCAAGGCAGCGGAGTCGGGCTTATCTGCAAAGTCATTTGAACGGGTATGCAAGGACAAATCACGGGGAGGCTAACCGCTATTGAGCTGACCATGACCGAACGCGAGGAAGCCAAGGCGAAACGCGACTTTACAGTGAACATGCTTCCCCCCGGAGCCTGGCATGGGTTGTCAGGGCTGTTCACGGACCCGGAGCAAGGAGAACTGGCTGCCAATGGATGAGATATTCACGCTGTTTGACCAATACCCGGCTGTCCCGCTTTTCCTTCTGGTGGTCATTCTCTTGCTTGGGCTAATGAGGCGCAGGCGAGGCCAAATGAAGACATCCTGTGCCACGCTGCCGTCCCGGACCAAGGCATCGGGTTTCCTCGACCGCCCGATCCTCGAACTGGGCGGCATTCCCTTCACCGGCAAGATGGCGACAGAGGGCATGTTCGTATGCGCCGAGCTCGGCTGGGGCAAGACTTTCCTGGTCTTCCAGCGGGCCTTGAAGGCTTACCTCCGCGCCGGCATGGGCGGATATGTCTTGGGTGCGAAAAGCGAGGATTTAGCAACGGTCAAGCGATTGTTCCAGGCACTCGGCCTGGCGCACAAGCTGGTGGTCATCGGCCCGCGGCACCGCCACCGGATCAACTGTTTCGAGGCGCTGGCAAGCATCGTGCCACCCGACAGCGTAGAAGAGGAGATCATCGGGTTCTTTACCTCGCTGCTGGAAATCGAGAGCCGGTCGGCGTCCAAGTCCGGCGGTGAGGACACCCAGTTCTTTATTACGCACGGGCAACGCCTGCTGGGAGCGATCCTCTCCTGCCTGCGGCTCGCCGGCGCGCTGATTACGGCCACGAACATCTACCGCTTTCTGGTGAGCCTTCCCCAGACGCCGGCCCAACTCGCCGACGCCGGCTGGCAGGCGACATCAGACGCGAACAAATGCATGGAGAAGGCGTTCCAGGCTGTCAAGTCGCCGCGCGAGGCGGCCGATTACGAAAGCGCGAATCTCTACCTGCTTCGGGAGCTATGCGCGCTCAACGAGCGTACAAAAAGCAGTATCGTAAGCACCACCTCCGCCATGCTGGCGAAGCTATTACGCGGCTGGATGGCTGAAATCTGGTCCTCCACTACCACCGTCCGATTCCAGGATGCCTTCGATGGGATGTGGCTGTATTTCGATACCTCTCCGCTGGAGTACGGCGAGTACGGGACCTACTCGCTCGTGACGGCGAAACATTTGGCGCAACGCACGATCCAGCGGCGGCGCATCGACGCTGACTCGCGGGCGGTCGCGCTGACGGGGGACGAATGGCAAGCCATCCTCGTCACGGCCGACCGGGACCACCAGGCGGTCACACGGTCGAAGTTGGGCTGCACCTGGGCGGCGACCCAGAACATCACCGGCCTCTATTCGGTCCTCGGCGGAGGCCAGGCAGCGGAGGCTCAGGTCAAGAGCTTGGTCGCACTGTTCGGCGCCAAGGTGTTCGGGGCGAATTCCGATTGGGCTTCGAATACCTACGCCTCGGAATTGTGTGGCATGGGCATCGAACTGCTCGGGTCAGGGGGAACCAGCAGTAGTGGTGAAAGGACGGTCTACGACGGTCTGTTTGGTAACGCCAATTCTTCTTCCAACTGGTCCGAGCAATACCAGCCGGTAGTACGGCCGGAGCACTTCGTCCGGCTCCGGAAGCCGGAACCGCCACACAACGAGGCCGAGGCAATCGTCATCATGCCGCGTCTGCAGCAGGTGATTGGACGGCACTGGGCCCAGGTCACATTGCGCCCCGATGGGTGAGACGGCGAAACGTGAAGGAACGCGGAGTTTTGGGAGGAAGAGAAAGGGTGAGCCATGAATCAGCGCCTTTGTCACGATGTCGCACTGATGATTTCCCAGCACTGCATTCGAACTGTCGGCCAATGTGTTCGATGAAGAGGAAAAGCTACAGGCCGGAACTGGAATATACGAAATCTGCCCCGCGGGAATCGAAGCATACGAGCTTCAGGCTGACCGCATGCCACGGCGGCTTCGCCCCTTAGCCGATGAAGGCTGCCCGGAGGATACAAGCCGTACTCGATGCGTTGTGAAGCACACACTCAACCCCGTATGGAGGTACTGCCAATGCAAGAGAAGGACGATTTGTTCGGGAAGTGGAAGCAGAATTTCAACTTCACGCATGCCCTGTTCACCATGCACCAGCGGGCGCTCACCGTGCCGATGCGCAACAATTACGGCACGCAAGCCCTTGGCTTTCCCTGCCTGTTCGCCCTCGGCCTGATGGTACTCTGGTACGTTGCGACTGGCGGCGACCCCGGCATGATGTACTGGATCGGCTTCTGGTTGCTGTGCCTCGTCAAGCGCCGCGTCGAGGGCGTGAAGCTTTCCGGCCGGATCCACAGCCATTATGATGGCTGGCCCTCCGATGCCATGAAGTTCGCGGGTAATGAGAAGACCGCCAAGATGGTTGTCGAGCCTGTCCTGGTTGGCATCCTCGGCGGCACGGTTTACTGGTTTTACACCGAAAACGGCTGGCGGCCCACCGGCTTGCCCTACTTCCTGCTGGCCGGTGTGGTCACCTTGCCGTTCGTCGAGAGCGTCAAGCAAACGATTTGGCAGCGCCGGATTCAGGGAATGATCGACGCGAAACTGGACCAGGAAATGTTGATGGAAGAATTCCAAAACCGGAGGTGATGCATGGCGGATGATCGCAAGTACGGTGAAGGCCATTTGATGGCTTGGATGCGGGAAGGGTTCAAAGAACTCGCCCAGGCTTTAGAAGCCTTCCCCGGCCAGGGGATTCACCATGTTGAGGAGCCGGGATTGCTCGGCAATCCGACCCCGCAGATTGTGACCAACGAAATGGGAGCGGCCACCTACCAGGATCTGCTCCGGGAGGCGTCCCAGCGCGGGGGGCAGGAGCCGGATCGCGGGATGGAAAGGTGATAACGAGGTCGCCCATCACACAGGAGAGAAACGATGTTGTTTGCACAGACATTCGGCGATTGGCTCGCCGAACAGTTGGGAATCTTTGTCCTGATGATGGCAGCGCTGTTCGTGCTCCTGCCGAAGAGCACGGTCAACGGGGCTGCCAAGCTCGGCTTCACGGCGTTGTTGAAGGCTTTGTTCGGCAAGTAGCAATCCGGGGTTCGACCACTCCGTTTGCGGAAGAAATGCGACGCTCGTGGAACTTTTGAACCTGCGGCCCATGGAGTCCAAAGGAGGCGAATGCGATATGATCTGGGCTTTTTTCTGTCTGCTGATGCTTTGCGGCAGCAGCTGCGTGTTGATGTGGCTCGCATGGAAGAAAATCACCGCCCATATGCGTAAGCACCCCGAAGCCGCCAGGCTGGTGGCCGAACATGTCATCGCACCGCTTTTGGCGGGTGACCCCGAAGAAACGCCGGAATTCAAAGAAACGAAGTAAGCGACGGCACCATTGCTGCTTCCCTCGGCGGGAATCACGCTTGGTGCCCCAGTTCAGGAGGGTCCGATAAAACGATCGCTTCTTCCCTTGCTTCTCGCGGCGGCCGGTTGCGGCAAAGCGCCGGCAGCAGCGGTCCTGAAACCAGCATAGGCGATCGGCGGCGAACACTACCGATCGCCAGGTGAAACCTTGCCCGGCCGTCTTGTGACTTTAGCCGGAAGTTGGCCGGGCCTTTCCTTCCAACATGAAAGGCTACTTGCATGACTCGTTTGATTCGATACTGGCAAGCCCTCCCTGTCCGCAACCGGATCGGGGCTGCTGTCTGCATGGTGGCGCTGGCCGTCCTCATCGTCATCCTGGTATTCCAGATCAGCAGTCTGATTGCTGACATTCGCGATGCAGCCCCGCCGCCCGCCCCGGCGGCCGTCCGCAGTCACGTCTGGGACAAAACCGAGCCGCTGCTCTCTAAGGCCGACCGCCAGGCGGCCCTGTCCCTTGATAAGCACCTGGCTTCCATCCACACGTTTTTGGACGAACATAAGGCCGGCAGCAAGGATTTCGCCGAGCAGCTCATGAGCCTCCGGGGCAAATGGGAGCTGGTGCGATCCGGGATCGGTAACGCGAGCGACTACGCCGTCTTCCTCCAGGAGGTGTTCGCCGAGCACCTCTTCCCGATGGAAGAGCTGGAGAAAGTCGTGGAAGCCGCTATCCGATCCTACCTGGCCGAGTTGGAAAGCATCGATGATGAGCTGCTCGTCCGCTTGCGCGCCGACCTGGCCGATGACGAGTTGCCCCGCACCGTCATTCCCGCGCTTGGCTCCGATGAGGCGTTCCGCAGCCACTACCGCGAGCTGAGCCGGCGCGTGGCCCAGGACCTGCGCACCGATCTGGCCTTCGTCGCCGTCCGCGAGCTGTTCCTCTGGCAGGCAGGCAACGTCGCCGCCGAGCTGACCATGCAGGCCGGAGCGGCTATCGCCGCCCGCATGGGCATCTCCAGCACCATCCTCGCGGGCGGAGCCGCTTCGACCTGGGAGACGCTGGGCGTGGGCCTCGTCGTCGGTTTTGTGCTCGACGCCGTGGTCAACCAGATCATAAAGGCAGCCGGCTACGATGCGGAGGAAAAAATCGCCCGGCGGGTCGAGGAGACGTTGAGCGTCCTCGGCCGCACCATCGGCGACGGCGATCCCGAAGCCCGCGGCACACTGGAAAAGTTCAAAACCATGCAACGCGACGATGCTGAGCCGGAAGTCCGCACTGCGTGCGCCGAGGCCATCCGGAGCCTGGAGGCCGGCACCCAGCTCTATGGCCTGCGCCACGAATTATCCAAGATCAGCGCCGCCCGCGCCTCCTTGCGTAAGGAGACCCTGCGGCGCCTCATTCACGAAAGCGAGTGATTCCATGACACGCACCCTCGTTTCTCTCCTGCTCATCGCCGTCACCGCCCTGTCGGTGAGCGGCTGTGTCGAGAATAAGTCCGCACCGTCGCTGTCGAGCGACAACCCACGCGAACGGCTGCAAGCCGTTCACCATGCCCAGGAAAAATGGGGCACCTGGCAGAGCGGGAAGACAGCAAACCAGGAAGCCATTGTCGGGCGTTGGAATCATCCGTGGACCGACGGCACCTATACCCTTTTTAACGCGGATGGGACATTTAAGCGGGTCGCCGTGCTGGGAAGCACCCAGGGCACTTACCGCTTGCTGTCCAACGATGTCATCGAGATGAACTACGAAGGGATTCTTGGCCGGTGGGAGTTCCATTACCACCTGATCGGAGACAAATTGGAAATAGAGGACGGGAACTTCGTCACCTTCACCCGGGCCACGGAGTGATTCGTGTCGCCAAACCCAGGTACCAGCGGAAGGAGAATCGACATGAGCAAGAAACTGTGGGCCTCGATCCTGGCGGCACTGGCTTCCCTGCCGGCCGCCACGCTGCCGGCAATCGCCGGCGGCAGAACCAAGGCGGCCGAGGAAGCCGCCGAGTTTGTGATGCGGAAGTTCGGGAGGGAGGCGGCCAGGGATGGTACCGCCGCCCTGGCCCGGCGCATCGAGCAGGCGGCCATCGCCCACGGCGACGACGTGTTCAAGGCCGTCCGCATGGCCGGACCGCGCGGCCTGCACCTGATCGAGGAGGCCGGTGCCCACTCCAAACAGGTCGCCCGCCTGCTCGCCGCCTACGGCGAGCACGGAGCGGTTCTGGTAGCTTCCAAGCCCAGGGCCATGCAGCTTGTCCTCCGCCACGGTGATGATGCCGCGGCCGTACTGGTCAAATCCCGCGGCGTGGCCCTGCCGGCCGTCGAGTCCCTCGGCAAGCCCGCTATCCGCGCCTTCCAGGCGGTCGGCTCGCCGCAGAATGCCAGACGCCTGGCCATGATGGCTGCCGACGGCGGCGAGTTGGCGAGGATCGGTCGCACGGCGGAGGTTCTCGCCGTCATCGAAAAGTTCGGCGACAAGGCGATGGAATTCATCTGGACTCACAAAGGGGCGCTGGCGGTCACTGCCACGCTGGCTGCGTTCCTGGCCGAACCGGAGCCGTTCATCAATGGTGCCAGGGAGATTACCCAGACCGTGGTGAAGCCGATCGCGGACGTGCCCGCGATCGCCGCCAGGGAGGGTGCCGCCGAGGTCGCCCGCAACACCAACTGGACGCTCGTATTCCTGGCAACAATCGCCGCTCCGGCGCTGCTGGCGGCCGCCCGCTGGCGGTTGTTTGGCCGCGGCCGGCCTGTGCCCTGCAAGGATGCCTGACGCGAGCGATCCTGCCCGTGCCGGAGTTGCCGCACCATGGCGGCGGCCGGCACGGGCAGGCATGCCGCCGGATATCGCGGTACCTGCAAGCAAACACGGATGCCAAGCCAAATCGTCGATCAGCATCGTCAAGAGTCCGGGAAGCGGAGATGCGGCGACATTTTTGCAAACCGTCAATGTGTCAGGGACAACGGAAAGCCCGTCAGGCGGCTGGGCAACGCGAGCGGGGGCCGCCGCTTCGGGCCTGAACAAGCGCGTTTTCGTTTAGGAAGGCGGGTGGATTCGTGGCAAGCGACCCAAAACAGTTGAAACAGGTTTACCAGCATATCCAGCGGATCAAATCGGGCGATTACCCGGTCATCATGGGGAATTCCGCCGAGAACAACGGAGGATATCGTATCGTCGATCGCCCCTGGCAGGAGCTGCCCGAGCCCAGCAAGCTGGCGATCCTGCAAGATGCCGTCGATTGGTCCGGCATCACCAATAAGGACCAGGCCACCATTTTGCTGTCCGAAATCGACCCCGGCAAGATCAGCGACTCGCAGAGGTCGCGGTTGATCGACACGGCGGCGGCGCAAAGCTCCTACAAGGAAATGCTCCAGGAAGCGGCGTCACGAGCCGGCGGCGAGGATCAGGGCAGGGGTATGGAGAGGTAGGTGTGTCCGTGAACGACATCGAGTTGCTGCGCCGGTTGCTTACGGAGTGGTATCGGAAAGGGCACCCCTGGCGGAAACAGCCGACGCTGGGGATGTTTGCTGCCAGGGCGGATCGGTCGGTTCTGCCTTTATTGCAGCAACTCATCGCCGAGTTCGGCCCCGACATGGAAATCCAGCAACTGCGCCTTTTTCATCTCCTGCGGCTCAGTTCCTGAAGATCTGATCCCGCAGCCAGCCGACCGCCTGGTCGAACAGCTCCGGAGAGGGTGCCGCGTAGTGCTTGTCGGCGATGCTCTTGGGGGAATGTCCCAAAAAATGGCCCTTGTACCGGCCATAGATGGGATGCGACTCCAAAAGCGTGGCCGAGATGGAGCGAAACGCCTTCAGGGGAATGGTCACGTTTGCCCGTTTCCAGGCCAGCGCCAGGAGGTCTTTCTTGCGGGTGCCCATGCCTTCAAAGCGGGAGTTGTAAAGCGGTGTGCCGTCCGACGAGGTGAGGGCCAGCTCGGGATCGTCAGACAAACATTCTTTTATTAGTTGCTGTGTTTCCGGCCACAAAGCATAACTGACGGTAGGCACCTCCTCATGCCGCATGGTCTTGACCCGTTTCCTGACCAGGCGGTTGCCGATTATCTGATCTTTCCGCAGACTTCCGATGTCCACGTTCGTCATGCCGCAATTGAGTCCGAGCAAGGCGTAGAGCCGCAGGCGCGGCTTGAGGCCATCGATGCAATCCCTCACCTCCGTGGCGGCGTAGGTCTTGACCGCTTTCGGCTGCACCTTGAATTTGAACGCCCGGCTGTCGAGGTTGCGGGGAAGCTCGATGGCCCGCGTCTCCCAGCAGTAGCGTATCAACCGCTTGAAAAATCCCCAGCGCTTCTTCTTCGTCGGGGCGGTGAGGGGCGATTCTTTCAGCCACAGGAACACCGCCTCGACGCGGGCCTCGGTGAGTTCCTTCACGTCCATGCCTGCGGTCATCCCGGCGGCTCCGTATAAGGACGTTATGAAATCGTGAATCTCCCGATAGCTCATGGCTCCGCATTCACCGTGCGTCAGGGCCAGGAACCGCTCGGCGTGGTGCCGAAGGGATTGGCCTTTCGACGGAGCGATTTCAGCGACCTGTGCCACTACCTTGCCGAGCTTCTCGACGGCCTGCAGATCGTCCGCAACAGGTTCGCCGACGATTCTTTCCACTTCTTCGCGGGCTACGTCGGTTTTCACGAACGGCAACTCGGCCAGGATTTTCCGCACCGCATCGCCGCGGAGCATTATTTCCCGCAGCTTTTCGATGGGGATTTCCTCGACGGCGTTGAGCACCTGGGCGACGGGGGAGGGGCCGTCGATTTCGGCTTTCTTTTTTTCCCACCACTTGTTGGCAAGTCTGGCGGACGCCTCCTGGGTATAGACCATTGCGCCAAGTTCTTCGCAGGTAACGCGGTAACGGACGCCCTTGTACATCTTGACCCACCGATAATTCGGGGCTCCCTCCCACGACATGAGGTGTTTTCGAGCCATGACGGCATCTCGGTTTCGGGTAATTTTTCGGGTAAATCGGTACGCCGACAAGTACAATGTTACCCAACAAACACTTGAATTTTCAGTGTTTTTTGTTTGATCGCTGGACTTTTAATCCGTAGGTCCTGGGTTCGAGTCCCAGCGCCTTCATTGAGGACAAGGGCGGGTCGGTTTCGAGAATGGTCCGTTGCCTTTTGGAACGGATTTAGAGAAGCAGTGCGGGGGTGTGGCTTAAATCGCTTGCACTCATCAAAAAAGTAACCTACGTTACTATCGTCCTCTCCTTTGGGGAGAAGGGGAGGTACATGCGAGCCGCCGGCAGTGAGGGGATTGCCGGCGGCTCTTTTTCATTTCCTACGATCTAGCCTGGATTGCGCACCGCAGAGTTCACGGAGATCGCAATAGTTGAATCTCTAGTGAGGGTCGAACGATTTTCCGCGCGGTCATGCTAGGAAAGTGTACACAGCTCCTTTCTCTTTCTTCCTCCGCGCTCTCTGTGTTCTCCGCGGTCTATGCGGGCCGTTCGGGCAAATGGAAGCAAGATTCGGCGCTACTCGCCTCGCACCGCGATTTGACGGGGGCGGACGGCTTCGACCTTCGGCAGATGCACGGTCAACATGCCGTTCTTGCACTCGGCCGTGATGCGTCCCGAATCGATCGATTCGTGGATGGTGAAGGCGCGGAAGAAGTCGCCTTCGTCGTATTCTTGCAAGAGTACGACCGACCGCTCTCCACGCGGCTGGACGCGGGCATGCAACAATAGTTCGCCCTTCTCGTAGCGAAGGTCCACATCGTCCGGCTTAACGCCCGGTACCTCGGCGAATAGCGTCAATTCGCCGTCGGTTTCGACGATGTCCACGCGCGGCGTGAAGAAGACGCCGCCGCGCGTCGATTCGGGACGCGCCTCGGCCCGGTCCTTGGCCGGGCTGCTCGTGATGTTCGCCAGCATGGGTTCTCCTTCTCTATACAGGTGTCGAATTATGATAAAATCACTCTGCCTTGACCGCTATCTTGCGCGGTCGAGCCGATTCGTGTTTGTTCAGCCGGATGCGCAATACTCCGTTCTCAAGTCGGGCGTCGACCTTGTCGGCGTCCACGGGGAAGGGCAGCGACAGTGTCCGCGCGAAAGCACCGAAGGCTCGCTCTTGGCGATGCCAAACTCCGTTGTCCGGCAGATTCGGCTTGCGCTCGCCTTTGACCGTCAGCTGGTTGCCGCCACTGACGTAGATTTCCAGATCCTTCAGATTCAGCCCCGGCAACTCCGCTTCGACCCACACTTCTTCACCCTCTTCCCAGACGTTCAAAGCCGGGAAGCGCGCGGCTCCGGCGAGAGGGTTGCCGTTTCCCCAGCGGTCGAAGAGACGGTTCATTTCGTCTTGAAACTGATGGAGTTGATTCCACACGGGCGAAAACGTCTGCCAACGCGATGCGGTCATGCTCGTTCTCCTTTTTGCTCGATGTTCCCCTTTGAAATGGACGATTTGCGATCTCCTTGTCTATGAAGAGATCGTTGGTTGCAAGCGTCATTGTCGTAGGCGACTCGGAACCGCGTCGCCCGTGCTTGGGAGAATGCAACGAGCGTGCCAAGCAAGTGCGCGTCGTGGGCCGTTCGTGTCTCGATAACGCAACCTCTTTTCATCTAATCCATTGCGTCGTTCGACGCGCGGAACGAACGGCGGAGAGGGGGCGAGCGAGGGGGATAGATGTCCGCCATTTTGACAGTCGCAGCGCGGCGTTCGATGCGAGGATGCTCCGCCGTGCCAAGTGAAGCGGCCCTTTTTTGACAGGGCTTGAACCGTTTCCTTAGAATGAAGAAGATGTGAGGTCAGGTCGCCCCCAATAAGGAACCCCACGGCATGCACATTCTCACGGCGATTCCCGTCTACAACGAAGCGCGCCATGTCGAAAGCGTATTGCGGGAAGTGCGGCGCTACAGCCCGCGGATCTTGGTTGTCAACGATGGCTCGACCGATGGGACGGGCGAGATCCTGGCGCGGCAGCAAGGACTGGAAATCATCGCCCATTCGGTCAATCGTGGCTATGGAGCGGCCCTCGTGTCGGCCTTCGACTACGCGCGTCGGCAAGACATTGAGGTACTCATCACCATGGATTGCGATGGCCAGCATGAGCCGTCGCGCATTCCCGTCCTCTTGGAGGCAATCCACGACGCCGACATCGTCTCCGGCAGCCGCTATCTCCGCGACTTCCATCAAGACTCTCCCGCCCCCCTCGATCGACGGCGTATCAACCGCGAGATTACTTCCGAGTTGAATCGCCGATTCGGGTTGAACTTGACCGACTCGTTTTGCGGCTTCAAGGCGTATCGCCGTCCGGCGTTGGAGCGGTTGCACATTACGGAGACCGGCTGGGGGATGCCGTTGCAGCTGTGGGTGCAGGCGGCTCGGCTGGGTTTGCGCGTCAAGGAAGTGGGCGTGCCGCGTTTGTATCTCGATCCCAATCGCGCGTTCGGCGGCGTTCTCGACGACGAAACGGAGCGTTTGACGTACTATCGCAAGGTGATTGCCGCCGCCGAGGCCGATCCGGGCGTCGTCTCGGCCTCGGCTGCCGAGGCCGATGGCGACAAGTCGAGTGCCTGTTGTTGGATGGGTCTGTTCAAGAGGACCTGCCTTTGAGCGAACGGAATGTGCCGCGCGCCCCCAGCCGCGATGGCGGGATCGTCGCCGATCCTCCGTTGCACGAGGCCGGCGTCCTCCTGGCCGACAATCGCCGACGCCTACCGGAGAACGGCGAACTGGTCGGCCGTCCCTGGTCCGAGCTTCGCCGTCACGCACGACGGGCCGCCGTCGCCGCCGCCCAAGCCTATCTGGGCGATACGTCGGCGATCGCGGCCGACTCCCTGATCGTCGCCGGACATCAGCCGGAGTTGTTTCATCCGGGCGTCTGGGTCAAGAACTTCGCACTATGCGGCTTGGCCCGCGCGCTCGGTGTTACATCCCTCAATCTCGTCGTCGATAACGACACGGTGAAATCGACGGCTCTGCTTTTACCCGATCCGCCGCACGTCCGCCGCGCGCCGTTCGACCGTTGGACCGGCGAGACGCCCTACGAAGAGCGAACCATCGTGGATCGGACCTTCTTCGAGGGATTTGCCGAGCGCATTGAGGGATGGCTGCGCGACCGGCGCTACGAACCGCTCCTTCCCGCATTCTGGGACGAAGTAAGGCGGCAGAGCGAACGCACGGCCAACCTGGGCGAATGCTTCGCGGCGGCGCGGCGGAGTTTCGAACGTGCCTGGGGATGCCGCAATCTCGAAGTGCCGCTCAGCGCCATTTGCGACACCGAGCCGTTCGCCTGGTTCACCTGTCACCTTTTGACACATTTGCCCCATTTTCACTCCCTTTACAATACCACTGTCGCCGACTATCGCCGACGGCACGGCATCCGCGACGATCGGCATCCCGTGCCCGACCTCGCCGTCGAGGGCGATTGGCTGGAAGCGCCCTTTTGGATTTGGGGCACCGGCGCGGCGCGGCGCGGCCGAATGTTCGCGCGCCGTTCGGGAGCGCGCCTGGAACTGCGCGACGGGGACGAGATCGTGGGGTTGAGCGCCGATCCTCGGACGTGGGCGAGCGAGTGGCACCATCTGGCGCGTCGAGGCATCAAAATCCGCAGCCGCGCCTTGACGACGACACTGTACGCGCGAATGTTCTTGGCCGATCTGTTTATCCACGGCATCGGCGGCGGTAAATACGACGAACTGACCGACGAATTGATCCGCCGTTTCTACGACCTCGAACCGCCAACTTATCTCGTGATGTCGGCGACCTTGTGGCTCCCCTTGCCGCGGTTCGACGTCTCAATGGACGAGTGCCGTCGCCTGAGCCGCGAACTGCGCGACGTGCATTACAATCCGCAACGACATCCGCGAGGCATTGAAGAAAGCCCATCTTTTTCCGAAGCGGCGGCGCGCAAACGAGAATGGATCGCGCGGCAGCCAACAACCTCCGCCGAACGCCGCGAACGCTTTCACATGCTGCGATCCCTGACCGAGCAACTCCGCCTCCCCCTGCAACCGCTCGAAGATCAATTGCGCCAGCAATGGCTCCTCTGCCAAAAGCAAGTGCGCGACAATGCCGTGCTACAACGGCGCGACTATTCGTTTTGTCTGTATCCCGAAAGCGTTCTGCGTCCGTTCTGCACGCAATTC
>JAJXWW010000038.1:0-17702 GCA_021781415.1 Planctomycetota bacterium | reverse complement strand
AGTACATTCTTGTAGGATGACGGAGAGGATTGGGAGAACAAGGAGGCGATGTGCCACAATCGATCCCGCTTTCGTTGATGCCGGGATGGACGAGGAGTGTGTGTCTTGCACCAAGCCAAGCGGACCTACCGGAGTCCAGACTTCGCTCGGTTTCGGGTCGCGTTGCAATTGACCTCGTTCGTGGTGTTTTTGTTGGTCGTCTGGCAGTGGCGGCAGGCCGAACGTCGCGCGGCTACGGAGGGCGAGGCCGTGCTTGCGGTTCGGGAAGAGGCAGCGCGCGAGAAGGAGGCACGGCTTCAAGCGCAACGTCTGGTTGCTCGCAATGCCCTTTCCGAGGGCGCGGGGCTTTGCGAGACCGGCGAAACGGCGCGCGGACTGCTGTGGATGGCTCGCGCCTTGGAGTTGGCCGAAGCGGAGGGCGACGACGACTTGTCCCGCGCCGCTCGCCTCAACCTTGCGGCTTGGCAGCCGTACCTCGTTCGCCTTCAAGCCGAATTGCCGCATCCGGGCACGGAATGCTGCGCGGTCTTTGCCGCCGACGGGTCTCTGGCGACGACCGGAGGCGGAGATAAATCGGCTCGACTGTGGGACCGCGAGGGTCGGCCGCGAGGGAAGCCGTTGGTCCATCGCTTCCCTGTCTGGCTTGCCGCGTTTAGCCCCGATGGGAAAACGCTGCTGACGGGCAGCGGCGGCAGCGAGGGTGGCGAAGGATGTTTATGGGATGTCGCCACGGGCAGATTGCTGGCCTCGTGGCCTCATGCCAGTCGGGTGTTGACCGCGGCTTTCCATCCCACCGGAGCGACGTGTCTAACGCTTTCGGTCGATGCGGCCGTCGTTCGGAGCGTTCCAGACGGCAAACCAGTGGGACGGACCATCGAACATCCCCGACCGGCGCGAACGATGCCCGAATCCCCAACGCCCACCATCGGAGGCTTTCGTCCCGACGGGAAACTCGTCTTCACCGCCGGCGAGGATGGCACCGTCCGATTTTGGAATGCGGAGACGGGCGAACCGCAGGGCAAGACGCTTCGCGCCGGCTCACCCATTCTGGCGGCCGCGTTCAGTCCGGATTCACGCACTCTGCTAATCGGTTGTATGGATGGAAAAGCCCGCCTGTGGGACGCGGACGCCGGCTTGCCGCGCAGTCCTCTCATGGTTCATCGCGGTCGGGTCCGCGCCGTCGCCTTCAGCCCCGACGGCGCGCTGGCCGCCACGGCCAGCGCCATTCAGGAAGTGAACTTCCAAACCCGGACCACCACCGTCGGAGGCGGAGAGATTCAACTATGGCGCGTGCCGACCGGCGAGGCGATCGGGCAGCCGTTGCCGCATCCCAAACCCGTCGAGTCGCTGGCGTTCAGTCCCAAAGGACGTCGATTGTTGACCGGCTGCGAGAATGGCGAGGCCCGCCTGTTTCTCGTTGCCAGCGGCGAGTTGATGGCCAAATTGCGCTCCGGTGGGGGAGCGGCCGCGCAAGTGGCGTTTCGGAGCGACGGCGAGGGCTGTTCGATCGCTTGCCGCGGAGGAAAATCGACGGGCGGCGCTCGGCTCTGGCGCGTTGCCCCCGAAGAGGGTCTGCCGCGTCTCCTGTTGCACGGAGATACCGTGCGCACCCTATGCTTCAGTCCCGATGGCGGAACGCTCTTTTCCGGCGGAGACGACCGCGTTGGACGACTTTGGGAAGTGGCGACGGGAACCCCTCAAGGACCGCCGATGCCCCACAAACATCCGGTGACACTGGCCGTATTCAGTCCCGATGGCCGGTCTCTCTTCACGAGTTGCGAGGGGGTCGAGCAATCCAATGGTCTACCGAGGCTACGCTGGTCCTCCGCTTTCTGGGAAGTGGCCGACGGACGGAAACGGCTCGACCTGCGCCTGCCGCGCCGTCCGCTGTGCGCCGCCTTCCGCGATGGGGGCCGCGCGTTGGTCGTCGGAGACATCGAAGGAGGGGTGCAATCGCACGACGCCGCTACCGGCAAGCCCCTCGGCCCACCGATGAAGGGGCGAGGCTCGATCCACTCGCTGGCGTTCGACGCCGACGAGCAGAACCTCTTGACCGGCGAGGATGGCCAAGCCGTTCTCTATGACTTTAAGGCGCGGCAAGAGCGGAAGCGATTGCCGTTCGGTGATTCCGCCGTCGAGGCCCACTTCTGCCCCGACGGCCGCGGTCTCCTGCTCGTGTGGAACGGATTCGCGCGGGTTTGGGACCGCGAGGGCGACGAGTGCAAGGCCCCGCCGCTCTTCCACGCCGAGGGCGGCATCCATCGTCTTTCGTTCGGTCCCGATGGCCGCGGCATCCTGATCAGCGACGGCGAGAATCGAGCGCGCCTGTGGGACATCGCCACCGGCAAGCGCATCGGTCCCGCGCCGGGACAAGCGGACACTCCTCTGGTCGCTTTCAGTCCCAACGGCCGTCACTTCGCGGTCGGCGGCAAGTACGGGCGGATCGCGCTGTGGCAATCGCCTTTGCCGATGCGAGGCAGCGCGGAACGACTGCGCTTGTGGACCGAAACGCTTGCCGGTCTGGAACTCGACGCGCAGCAGATTGCCCATCCCCTCCATGCTGTCGAACTGCAACGCCGACGCGCTCGTCTCCACGAACGAGGAGGCGATCCCGAACGGGCGATGCCCAACGAATGACGCCGCCGAGGACATGCGGGGCTTCTCGGATCGCCCCTCAGCGCCCGCTTAATTTGGCGCGGCTTAGGACGGTGTAAATCGAACCGCGCGGGGTTAATTCGCTGCTATAGACTTGCACTTCGCGCACCGTGGTCTCGCCGCCGCGCCACTTGGCTTGTTTGGCCAGCGCCGTCGCCAGATCGTCCGTGGCTGCCTCGCCCTTGATGCGCCCCAACGTGATGTGCGGCGAGTAGGCGCGCTGTTCGCGCCGGTAGCATCCCAATTCGAGCAGCGGCGGTTCCAAGGTATCGTGCAGCGCCGTCACCTCGTCGGCCCCCGCGCCGACGCCGACCCAGACGATGCGCGGACGACGCGGATTGGGAAAACAGCCGACCGACTCGACGCTCATGGAAAAAGGCCGATGAGTAGCGCAGCCTTCGGCGACCGACCGGCACAAAGCTGGCAAGGTTTTATCCTCCACCTCGCCCAGAAACAGCAAAGTCAAATGGATGTTTTCCGCCTCGACCCACTTCAACTCCGCGCCGCTCCGCGCCAGCGTCTCTTGCAGAGCCAAACAGCGATCGCGGATCGTCCGATCCACGTCGATGGCGATAAAAGTGCGTAGACGCGCCACGATGGCTTCCCTTTCCTCGCATCCTCCGCTCGGATGTATGATTTAGGTTAGCCGCGATGCGGAGCGGAGCGCGTGGGGCAGACCCACGCGCTCCGCTCCGCATCGCGGCCAACTCCACGGAGACCCGCTCTCACTCGTTCGATTCGCCGCGATTGCGAAGCGTATCGGGCAGGACGTAGTCGCCGTCGCTCAACGACTTGGTCGCTTCGGCGCGCATTTGCTCCAACAGGGTTCGCGCGTCCTTGCGTCTCCGTTCGTCCATCATTTTATCCCAAAGCGATTCCTGCTGCATGGGCAGCGCGAACTTGCTCGGCAAGGATAGACTATAGACATTCTGAAAATCCTTCATATCGGGCGGGCGCGGATCTTCGCGCAGCACGGCGACGTAGAAGTGGCGCACGGGCCGGTCGGCCACCACCGTCGATTCGCCGCGTCGCTTCAACGTCAGCAGACGATCGACGAAATCGGCGGGCGGATAGGCGATGAACTCTCGCGGCGGTTGATAGGCGCGATAATCGTGGAAAAACAAGCCTCGTCCCGGTTGCGGGAAAGCGGGACCGACCATGCGTGCCACTTGGTTCAATTCAAAGATCGCGCCCAAATTCTGTTCGATAAGGAAGCGGCGCGCCAGATCGGGCACGGGATATTTCTCTTTCACTTCTTCGTTAATCCGCAGCGCCGCCTCGCGCGCCAGCTTGCGCGCTTGCTCGAACGTCCAGGCATTTTGGACTTCCTTGCGAATCTCCCCGAACGGACGGACCTTCGCGGGTCGATCGTCGATGCGGGCAAAGATCCAGCCGACGTCTTGGGAAGTCGATCGGAATTGCTGCGCGCGCTTGGGAGGATCGACCTTCATTCTCAATTCGATCATGCGGCGGTCGATCATCGTCGGCCCGAACGGGTGGAACAGCAACGTGGCGAAATCGGGACGAACCTCGTTGTACAGTTGAAGGGGGTTTTCCAACGTCGCATCGTAGGCTTGACGCAACTCGAACAACTCCGGTTCGAGATTGTCGTCGATCTCCTGTTTCGTTCGCGGCGACGCCATCACATGGACGCTCTCGATGGCCCCTTCGTCTTGGGCCTTTTTGAGCAATTCTTTCAGTTTCGTTTCGGAGTGCTTCGCCAACGCCTCTTCCAGTTCTTTGCGGAAGTTGTCGATGTAGCCCTCCATCATCAGCCGCGCGAGGCGATTCTGATAGCGGTCTGCCAACTCGTCGCGGACGCTGTCGAACGGTTGCTGGGTGTGACGGAAGCGCATGGGCAAGACGGCCGTGGCGAGCGGCGCGGCGGCGCTGTCTCCGCCTCCGGCCAGCACGGCCGAGGCGAATGCGGTCAGCGCGGCGCGTTCGGCAAACTCGTTCGTGCCCAGCCAGGCCAGGGGCGCGCCGAGCGCGGAGCCGCCGGTGGCCAAGCCGCCCAGCAGTTCGCCCAAGGTCGCGGTGGAGGCAACCGTTTCCACGGCGCGCGCGTCCATCAGATCGTAAGGCTGGCCGAAACGATTGGTGTCGTCGAGGTCGTAGCGGACTTTGGATCGGGCGGCTTCATCCCTCTTGTAATCTTCGTAAAGGGACAGCAAGAGCGTATCCAACTCGGCGTACCCGGCGGCGCTGGCGGCCCAAGCGGGACCGGCTCCGACCGCCGTGGAAGCCAAGTGTCCGACGCGGAACGCCGGCAAGAGTTCGATGGCCTTAGCGGCCAGCTTCCGCGCATACGGGCCTTCCAATCGGTAGCTGAAATAGGCCATTTTGATTTGACGCGGCTGCTTGAAAGCCGGTTGACGCCGCATCGGCGAAGGTTCGTCGTTTTTGTAGCGCTCGTAGAGATTCACCAAATCGGTTTCCGTGGGCTTGGCCTCGACTTTGCTCACGAAAGACTGGACGGAGATCGGCAACATCATCACGGACAAGGTAGTCCGCTGATCTTTGAAATACTGGTAGAACTCGTCGGGAGTGGAAACGGAAGGGCCGACGTGAATCCCGTCCACGGCATCGCGGTAGGCGCGAACTCCGGAGGCCGAGCCGAGCAGCGCTTGTTTGGCCATATTGACGCGAAATTCGTCGGTCAAGGCCGCGATCAAATCGTTGGCTCGAAGCGTCTTGTGGTATTTCTTGTTGTTTTGGAAGAAGTTCACGACGTACTCGTTTTTGTCGAACTTGCCGTTGGGCGCGAGGAAATCGCCGTTGCCCCAGAGGCGATTCATTTCGCGGCAGAGGTCGGCTTGCGTCAAGGTGATGCCGAGCTGGTCGGCCTGATGCTTCCAAACGAGGAAGTCGAGTTGATCCTCGTAGCGCGACGTACTTCCCCCGAAATAGGAATCGTTGGGTCGGCGGCCGGGATCGAAGGCCCACATTTGCAGCGACAGGTTGGTTATCAAGGCGTCGATGGCGTGGTAGTAATCGAGGTTGCCTTGAACGGCGGAAGAATTGAGTTGCTCGTTGACGAGAAGACTGAGTACGTTGCGCAGCGGGGTCAATCGCTCTTCGGGCCGCTGCTTCATGCTCGCTTCGCCGAACGCTCGGGTTATCTCATCGAGGACGTTGGATACGGGATTGATCTCGGTCTTGCTCTTTTTTTCCCCGTATTTCTTCTGAATGTCGCCGATCGTTTTTTGCAGGGGGGGAATGATGTCGGCGTTGTACAGCGCGAACTCGCTGGCCAAATCGCGCCGCCAACGCAGGTGGGTGAGATCCTCTTCGTGGATCTTCTTGCCGTATAATTCGAGGACGGGATCGCCGTGCGCGACGTTCATGCCGATCCATTGTTGCAGGCGCGTGAACGGGTCGCCCGCGCCGAACTGCGCGACGAAGATGACCATCGTCAGGATGGTGAGACAGGCCAGGTAGACTTTCTGGCGTTTGCGAAAGTGTTTGAAGGGATGAAAGGCCATTGGCATTCCTCGCTTTAGGTCAATCCGTCGCCCTGCCGAATCACCGTGGGACTTGACACCCAACGCAAAGCTATAGTATGGGTGAAAGGCGGACTTCGCTCAAAGTGGAGATTGTAGCGAGTCTCGTCCATAACACAACAGCAACAGGGAGACGGCCGTGCCCGCACGCAAGAAGCAAGCGACCGAAGAGGTAGCTCCGCCGGCGAGCCGCCGCGCCAAGTCGGCATCCCCGCGCAAAACGAGCAAGTCGTCGGTGGAGACGAAACGGCGGACGAGCAAGGCTCCGGCCACGACCGCAAGAAGTAGTGGCAAGGGAGTGCAAGATCTGGTCATCGTCGAGTCGCCGGCCAAGGCCAAGACGATCAACAAATATCTCGGTGCGAATTTCAAAGTGCTGGCCAGCTACGGCCACGTCCGCGATCTCCCGCGCCGCCGCAAGCCCGGCGAGAAAGTCGCCGGCATCGACATCGAAGGCGGTTGGCTGCCGACCTATGTGGTCGTCGATCGCGCCGAGAGCAACGGCAAAGGTGCCTCGCGCCGCCGCACCGCCAAGGAGATCTTGGCCGAACTGAAGCGCGAGGCGGCCAAGTCGAATAACATCTATCTCGCCACCGACCCCGACCGCGAAGGCGAGGCCATTGCCTGGCACATCGAAGACGCCTTGGGGCTGGACGACGATCCGCGCGTCTTCCGCATCACCTTCAACGAGATCACCCGCTCGGCGGTGCAGAAGGCCATCGCGCAGCCGGGCAAGATCGACATGGATCGCGTTCACGCACAAGAGGCGCGGCGCATCCTCGACCGCGTCGTCGGCTTTCCGCTGTCCGGCTTGCTGAGCAAGAAGGTGGCCAAGCGCTCCAGCGCGGGCCGCGTGCAATCGGTGGCCTTGCGTCTGGTCGTGGACCGCGAACGCGAGATCGAGGCGTTCGTACCGTCGGAATACTGGAAGATTCTGGCATTGCTCGCGCCGTCGGATACGGTGTCCATGAAACCGAAGCCGTTGTCGCTGGTGTTGGCGAAGACCAAAGGCGCGGCGGAAGATTCCGGCGAACCGGCAGCGTTAGCTGCCGGGTCCGAGGCAAAACACCCGGCAGCTAACGCTGCCGGTTCGCCTAGAACCCCGCAGGGGACTTTTCTCGCCGAACTCGCCCAGTGGGACGGCAAAAAGTTCGAGGCGGCCAACGAAGAGACGGCCACGACCATCGCCCGTCTGCTCGATGGTGCGGACTATCGCGTTGCCAAGCTGGAACAGAAGGATCGTTCCGAGAAGCCGCAAGCGCCGTTCACGACGAGCAGCCTGCAACAGACGGCCTTTCTCCGTCTGCGATTCACCGGCGACCGCACCATGAAGACGGCCCAGCGTCTCTACGAAGGCGTCGATCTCGGCAGAGAGGGATCGATCGCGCTCATCACTTACATGCGTACCGACAGTACGCGCATCTCCGCCGAGGCGCTGCAAGCCGTGCGCGGCCACATCGACGACAAGTACGGCGAACGCTATCTCCCCGAAAAGCCGCATACTTATCCTTCGGGCAAGAGCGCTCAGGAAGCCCACGAGGCGATCCGTCCGACCGACCTCGCCTACACGCCGGAGCGCGTGGCACAGTTGGGTTTATCCGGCGATCAACTGCGTTTGTACACGCTGATCTATCAGCGCTTCGTCGCCAGCCAAATGGCCGCCGCCGTCTTCGCCGTCACCAACGTCGAAATCTCGGCAACGGTCGAGCCGCGAACCGGCAGCGTTAGCTGCCGGGTTGGGGATGAAGTCCACCCGGCAGCTGACGCTGCCGGTTCGCCATTCCCCACTGGCTTGTTCAAGGCCCAAGGCAAGGTGTTGAAGTTCGACGGCTATCGCAAGGTGTTGCCGCCCTCCGGCAAGCAAGAGGACGCCACGCTCCCTTCGTTGAGCGAGCAACAGAAACTCGATCGACTCGATCTGACGGCGAGTCAGCACTTCACCCAGCCGCCGCCGCGCTTCAACGAAGCCTCGCTGGTCAAAGCGCTCGAGAAAGAGGGCATTGGCCGACCGAGTACCTATGCCACCATCATCCACAAAATCACCTCGCCGGAACGCGCCTACATTGAGGTCAAAGATCGCCGCTTCTATGCCACTCAAATCGGCAAGAGCGTAACCGACTTGCTCACCGAGCATTTTCCGCGCGTCATGGATCTGAAATTCACCAGCCACATGGAAGAGGAACTGGATCAGATCGAGGCGAAGCAGGCGCGCTACAACGAAGTCCTCAACGAATTCTGGGGGCCATTTTCCGAGGCGCTCAAAGTCGCCGAGGACAAGATGCCGGTCCAGCGCGGGGCGGAGACGGGCGAGATGTGTCCGCTATGCCAGAAACCGCTGGTGCGCAACTACAGCAAGAAGACGCATCGCTATTTCATCGGCTGTTCCGGCTTCAAGGAAGGCTGCAAGTTCATCAAGCCGGAAGAGGGCGAGGAAGCGCGGCCGCAGCCGGTCGAGACGGAGTACACCTGTCCGACTTGCGGCAAGACCATGCTCGAGCGCATGGGCAAGACCGGCCCATTCCTCGGTTGCAGCGGCTATCCCGAATGCAAGACGACGATGAACTTCGGTCCCGACGGCAAACCCGTTCTCTCCGCCGTGCCGACCGAACACACTTGCGAGAAGTGCGGCCAGCCGATGGTGATTCGTCAAGGCAAGCGCGGCCCCTTCCTGGCCTGCACCGGCTACCCCAAGTGCAAGAACGCCAAGGATGTGGACGCCAACGGCAACCCCGTCAAGCCGATCGACACCGGCGTCGCCTGTGAGAAGTGCGGTTCGCCAATGGCGGTCAAGAAGGGCTTCCGCGGCCCGTTCCTCGGTTGCAGCAACTATCCCAAATGCCGCAGCACCAAGCCGATTCCTGCGGAGATGAAAGAAAAGCTCAAGGATCTGATGCCCGCGCCAGCACCGAAAAAGACGGTGCCGGAGGTGAAGGTCGAAGAGCCGTGTCCGGAATGCGGCGGCCCGATGAAGCTACGCAATGCACGCAAGGGCTACTTCCTCGGCTGCGCCAAATATCCCAAGTGCAAAGGCACGCGCGAGGCATCGCCGGAACTGCTCGAAAAACTACAGGACAACGGCGAAGCGTCGTGAACTGTATCCCTGTTGGTTAGCCGCGACGCGCAGCGGAGCGCGTTGCCCCGCGCCCCGCTCCGCGTCGCGGCTAACCAACAACCGTTCTGTATGTCACGGGAAAGAACCCCATAGAAATGACCCACTCCCAAAAAACACAAAAAAGTGCAAAAGTGTAAAAGAGAACAGTATAATCAGTCCAGGCGGAAAGCGACGCGGAAGCCGCTGAGGTTGAAGCGGTAGCCGGGCGCGAGCCCGCTGCGGTAAGCGGCACGGCAGTACCTCGCGACGAAGTACCACGAGCCACCGCGCAACACGCGGGCCATTTCGTCTGTGTTTTCTGTCTCTAATGTATTTTTAGTGGTTAACTCTTCATAAGAACGATACACATCCTGACACCACTCCCAGACGTTGCCGTGCATGTCGAACAGCCCCCAAGCATTCGGCGGAAAACTGCCGACCGAAGTGGTCCGCTTTCGATACACTCCCTTCTCACCATTGTTGTAGGGATAATTGCCGTCGCAATTGGACTGATCCGTGGACAGCGTCTCCCCGAAGTGAAACGGCGTCGTCGTCCCAGCACGACAGGCATATTCCCACTCCGCCTCGCTCGGCAAAACGTATCGCTTGCCCTCCCTTTCGCTCAGCTTCGTACAGAACGCCTGGCACTCGTCCCAAGACACCCGCTCCACCGGGAATTTCTCGCCCTTGAAATAGCTAGGATTGTTGCCCATCACCGCCTGCCACTGCGCCTGCGTCACCGCACGAATGCCCAAATAAAAGCCCTGCGCCAGCGTCACCTCATGCAGCGTTTCGCCGTCTGATCGCTCCGCTTCCTCCGACGGACTGCCCATCAAAAACGTGCCCGGCGGAATCCAGGCGAACGTCATCTCCACACCCTTGGCCAAGGCAATCGTCTGACGCGGCACACACGGACGCACACCGGCAGTCAGCAATTCGACGATGCGAGCCTGCTGTCGCTCACGCTCCGGGTGCTTATCGGGAGCGCAGCACGTCGCCAACAGCGATACGTGCAAACGCATCAATTCGGCCTCATCCGAACGATTGTGTTCGTCCAGCCAATCGGCGAGAATGAGCCGCGGCGCGGGATCCGCGCCGTACTCGACAATGGACGCGAAGAAACCACGCAACTCCGGCGAATCTTCGGTAGTTCGAGAAGGCAGCATTATGGTTCCCCTTTTTACGGCAAGGTTTCGTGGTTTTCGGATTCGCCCTTGGAGGCTGTCTCCAAATGGCGACGAGCCAGACGGATCGCCTCATGAAGTTTCTTTTCCAGCAGCGCGCGCGGCGGCAGTTCGGTGAGATACTCGGCCACGCGGATACCGCTCTCTTCCAGACGCAACAATTCGACGTGTTCGGTAGACTTTTCCGCGCACAGGATCAGCCCAAGCGGCGCATCCTCTCCCGGTCGCCGTTCGTATTTGTCCAGCCAGTTCAGATACAGTTCCATTTGTCCCTTGTCGGCCGCCTGAAATCGCTCCAGTTTCAAGTCGATCACTACCAATCGCCGCAACCGCCGATGATAAAATAATAGATCGAGATAATAATCCTTGAAGTCCACCGTGATGCGCTGCTGTCGAGCCATGAAGGCGAAATCGCCGCCCAGTTCCAAAAGAAAGGTTTCCAGCTCGCGCAAGATGGCCCGTTCGAGATCCTTTTCGCTGAAGGGCGGCTGCAAGGCGAGGAAATCGAGGATATAGGGGTCGCGGAACACCAAGTCCGGCGTCACACGATCCTCGTCGCGCAGCGCCTCCAACTCGTGCTTCGCAACTTCGGCGGGTTTGCGAGCGATGGCCGTTCGCTCGTAGAACATGCCGCGAACTCTGTCGCGCAGTGTCCGCACACTCCAGCGCTCCAGCCGGCACATCTCGGCGTAGAAGTCGCGCTTGAGAGGATCGCCCATCGGTAGGATCTCCAGAAAATGAGACCATCCCAATTGTGCCGACAGTGTCTCCACAATCTGAACGTCGGGGTAGACCTCTGCAAAGCGAATCATTTGAAAGAGGTTAGGGCGACTGAAGCCTCGTCCGTATTCGGCGGTCAATAGTCTCGACACTGTCAAGACAATCTCTTTACCGTAAGCGGCACGTTGTTCGCCGAGGATTTCGCGGCGAATGCGTTCGCCGACACCCCAGTAGAGCAACACCAGACCAGCGTTCACCGCACGCGCGACTTGATCGCGCGCCGAGTCGATGAGACCGCGTAGATCGCCGAGCAGTCGATTCGTATCCGGCCCCGTTTCTACCGGAGCGAGTGACGAACTTTGCTTTCGCCGCTTCGCCATGACATCCTCCCAAACTGAACATTGATGAAGCGTTCGTTTAACCGAGTATAAGATAAAAACGATCTCAGAAATACTCAAGAATACTCGAATGGCGGAAGGACAAAGTGACAAACTTAGTCCAGGCGGAAAGCGACGCGGAAGCCGAAGTAGTAGACGCGGAACGACGGCGCGTCCCTGCTACGGGTCGCGGAGCGGCAGCGCCCCGGATGATAGAGCCAGGAGCCGCCGCGAAGCACGCGGGCGGTATATTCTATATTTTCTGTCTCTACAATATCTCTATCCTCCGACTCTTCATCGTCTCGATATTCATCCTGACACCACTCCCACACGTTGCCGTGCAGGTCGAACAAACCCCAGGCATTCGGAGGAAAATCGCCGACCGAGGTTGTCTGCTTGCGATACACACCCTTCGCGCCTGTGCCGTAGGGATAGGAATATCTGCCGTCGCAATTGGCCTGATCCGTTGACAGAGTTGCGCCAAAGAAGAAAGCCGTGGTGGTCCCGGCGCGGCAAGCGTATTCCCACTCCGCCTCCATCGGAAGACGGAATTGCCGGCCCTGGGCTTGGCTCAGCTTCGTGCAAAACGCCTGGCTATCGTCCCAAGACACCTGCTCCACGGGGCGATTCTCTCCCTTGAAATAGCTGGGATTGTCGCCCATCACCGATTGCCACTGTGCCTGCGTCACCGCATGAATGCCCAAATAGAAGCCCCGCGTCAGCGTCACCTCATGCAGCGTTTCGTTGTCAAATCTCGCCGGCTCCTCGGGCGGACTGCCCATCAGGAATGTACCCGGCGGAATCCAGGCGAACGTCATCTCCACCCCCTCGGCCAAGGCAATCGTCTGACGCGGCACACACGGAAGCACACCGGCGGTCAGCAACTCGACGATGCGAGCCTGCTGCCGCACGCGCTCCGGGTGCTGATCCGGAGCGCAGCACGTCGCCAGCAGCGCCACGTGCAACCGCATCAACTCGGCCTCATCGGGTCGGTCGTGTTCGTCCAGCCAATCGGCGAGGATGAGCCGCGGCGTGGCATCCGCGCCGTACTCGACAATCCCATCGAGAAGACCGCGATACACCGGCGAATCGGACATCATCGTCTCCCAACTCTGCGTGGGTCGCTCCCTCGAGCGCCGTTCACGTTCCCGGATACAACGCATTGACCGACAACTCAACTTGCTCGCGGTCGCCGTGGAACGTCGCCGTAAAGAATTGAAGGAAACCCGCGAAACCGAGCATCGGACGGTACAGCTTTGCGGGCGTGAAACCGACCCAAGCACGCCATTCTCTGCGTTCGATGCCGTCGCTGATGCGCAAGCTGACCTCGCCATAGCGGAGAGGTATTCCCGCCAAGGTAGCTCCCACACCCATCCCTTGTGGGGCGCTGCTTAACGAGAGGCCGATTCGCAGCGCCACATCTTCGGGAAACACCGTTTCATCCGCTCCAGTGTCGAGTAGTCCCTCGACGGCATGAGTTCCCGCAGGTCCGGTGACGGAGACGACGAGCAGGGGCCGGGGGTGAGACCATCGACCGCCCAACGTCAACACCGCGCGAGGACTGCGAACGATGTTGTACCGATAAAGTAAACTCATCAGATGTAGACCGCGTCCGGAGGATCGATATACGAATGGACCACTTGGCTAAAGTGAATCCCCGCCGCATCCAACTTATCATCGACCTCGGCGATGCTTTCGCCGCAGGCCACGATGCGCGTGCCATCGGGGCTGAACGCCACATGCTTGCCCCAATACTTGGCCAGTTCCTCAAGCGGAAACTTGCTCCGATTCTCGTCGTAATGACTCAAATCGGGCGGATCCAATCGTTCGCCGTTGGTATTCATGGAGGTTCGCTCCTGAGAATTGCTTCTTTCGATAACCCACGCTATGCGCCATTGTAATCGCGGTTGATTGAGGGCGATAGTCCCTCCGTGGAACATGGGTTAGCCGCGACGCGGAGCGGAGCGCGTCCGACCGGCGAGACGCCGATTCCACGAAAAGTGCGCCTCAGTCTGATCGCTCACGAGATGCAGCGCATCGTCGCCGCCGGCTTGCCGCCGCGGGCGAACGCGCGTTGCACCAAATCGACCGTGAATTGAGCGTGTGAGATGCCCGCCGACTCCAAACCGCCCGACAGGCCAGCCGTCGGACTGAAATCTGGATTGGGGTTCACTTCGAGGATGTACGGCTTGCTTCCCTTGACGCGGAAATCGACGCGGGCGTAGTCGCGGCAGCCGAGGAGACGAAAGGCCCGGATGGCCAGCTTTTGCAGCTTATCGCGCAGGCGCGGCGACACGCGGGCCGGATAGGCGGGCGGCGTCGCTTCGTAGTCGCGCGTGCCCGGTTTCCATTTGGCATCGTAGGTGACGATGGGCCAGAAGTCCGGATCTTTTTCGACGAAGAGAATCTCCGACACCGGCAGGACGGTCAACTCCGGCGCTTCGACCAGACCGACGCTGAACTCTCGGCCTCGGATGAACTCTTCGATCAGCACCGGCGGACCATAGGTATCCAGCAAATAGGCGATGCGCTCGTTGAGGCGTTCCAGATTGGTGACGACGCTGCCTTGATCGACGCCGACGCTGGCATCCTGCGTGGCCGGCTTGACGATGACCGGCCAACCGAGCGGGCATTCTTCGACCGGCACATCGGTGGCGACGAGGAACTTCGCCGTCGGCAAACCGGCTCCGGCCAACAGATGCTTGGCGACGTGCTTGCTGCGAGCCAAACACAGCGTCTGATGGGGACAGCCGGTGTAGGGGATTTCCAACCATTCGAGAACCCCGGCGGCATAGGCTTCCGTCTCTCCGACGTCGGCCAAGCCCTCGAACAGATTAAATACCACGTCGGGGCGAAATTCGCGCAGACCATCGATCAGTACGCCGGGATCGCGCGACGCGCCGAGCGTGCCGACTTCGTACCCCGCTTCCGTCAGCGACCGCTGTACAAATTCGGTCGTGAAGAGAATCTCGTGTTCCGAGTCGGCGTCGGGATGATCTTCCGGCAGGATCGGCTGATTGTGCAAAATCAGAACGCGGAGGGAGGAAGAATCGGTGGGGTGAATGTCAGCGATCATAAGCAAAGCGTTCCCAAAAAAGCCCCCGAATGTATGGAAAGTAAATCCCGTCTCTCAAGTATCGAGCAACAGCGCCCTTCCTCGCAACCCCTATTTGCGCGAAATCGTGACAATTCGCTGTCTTCGTCTCGGATTGTGGCAGTCATCGCGGTCGTGACGGGTTCCCTTCCAGCCCGCCGCGCAAGCAAGGGTCTCTTCCTCCCTTGCTTGCGCGGCGGGCTGGTAGAGCGCTCGCTATCGGCGTTCCATCGCGGCTCGCAAAATGCTCTCGATGAGCCGTTCGTAACTCCACCCGGCCAAGCGCGAGAGAATTACCAGATCGCTTGACTCCGGATTGAGTCCGGGCAGCGGATTGACTTCGAGAAAATACGGTGCGCCGTCTTTGAGGCGGAAGTCGATGCGGGCCACGTCGCGGCAGCCGAGTTCGCGGTAGACCACGAGAGCGGCGTCCTCTACGGCTTTGAGTCGAGCCGGCGGCAGTTTCGCGGGGCATTCGTAACGCACACGCCGCAGATAGTCGCGCTTGACCTCCAGGCTGTATACGAAGCGCTCTTCGTTCTGCGTGGGCAGCACTTGCATGACGCCGATGATCTGCGGCGGCGCATTGCCGACGATGCCGACCGTCAGTTCCTCGCCCTCGATGTATTCTTCGACGAGGACGGGTTGTCGGTAGGCGCGGCGATGGGTTTCGATGGCCTCGACCAACTCCGCCGGCGTATCCACGACGCACTTGCCGCGAATGCCTTTACTCGATCCCTCCCATGCGGGTTTGACGATGGCCGTGTATGGCAGATAATGGCGCGTCGTAATGTCGTCGAGCGGTTCGTCTGGCCCCCACATCGCCCATTGCGGCACCTTCACGCGCGTCGATTGGATCAGCTTCTTGGCGCAATCCTTGTCGAGAGTGGCGGCGAGGGTGAGCGGATCGGAGCCGGTGTAGGGAATGCCGAGCATCTCCAATACGGCGGGCACGCGCGCCTCGCGGCTGCGAGCGATGCCGTGGCCCTCGGCGATGTTGAACACGAAGTCCGGCGGCTCGCGCAGCAGTCGTTCGAGCAGTTCGCGGCCATCGCCGAGCAAGGCGACTTCGTGGCCCAGCGCGCGCAGCACTTCGGCAATTCCATTTACGGTGACGGGACTGTCGAACTCTTCTTGGAAATCGTCGGGCAGATGGGTCGATGGGGGGGCGTCGGATTTGAGGTCGAAAGCGATACCGATCTTCATCCCTGATCCCTTCGACGAGCGGGGGGCGTTACACCCCCGCTCGCCAAATGTTTTACGAGCCGCAGCCGTTGGCCAACATGCCCAGAGCGAGCAGATCCTCGCCGTGGCCATTACAGCAGCCGTTGGGTTCGTCCATTGTGTTCGCTTGTTCGTTGGTGAGTACGGTCAACTCGCGTCGGGCCATGCGGTCGTTGCCGGTGGGGATGAGGGCGGACTTGCTCCCCTGCAACAACGACGAGACGCCGCGCGACGCCGTGGGTTGAACCGTTTGTGGTTTGTCCTCCGCCTGATAGCGGACCAACATGCCCTCGTAGTTCCGCAACACGACGGCATCGTCGCTGGCGGACACGAGATAGTTCGGCATGACGGGAATCTTGCCGCCGCCGTGCGGGCTATCGACAACGTAGGTCGGGATGCCCAAGCCGGACATATGGCCGCGCAGCCCTTCCATGATCTCCATGCCCTTCCACACCGAGGTGCGAAAGTGTCCGGCTCCGATGACCGGATCGCAATGGAAGATGTAATACGGACGCACCTTGATGCGCAGCAAGGCCCGCATCAGGTCGCGCATGGTTTCCAACGAATCGTTGACGCCCTTGAGCAGGACGGCGTGATTGTTGACCGGCATCCCGGCCTTGAGCAACGAGAGACAGACGCGGGCCGCTTCCGGCGTGATTTCGCGCGGATGGTTGAAGTGCGTCTGAATCCACACTTTGCCGGCCGAGGCCAACAGGTCGATGAGACTTCGATCGTAGAGTTTCTGCGGCAGCGTCACCGGCACGCGCGTGCCGATGCGCACGACATCGACGTGCGGGATGGCTGCCAGGTTGTCGAGAAAGAAGCGCAATTTGTTGGTGGGCAATGTCAGCGGATCGCCGCCGGAGACGATGACATCGCGGATTTCCGAATGATCGCGGACGTATTCGACCATGCGTTCGTCGTTGCGGCTAATGGCATCCCAGCCGCCGCGTACCATCGTGGCGCGTTTGCGCGTGCAGAAGCGGCAATACATGGTGCAAACGTGGGTGGTGACCAACAAGGCGCGGTCGGGGTAGCGGTGCGTCAGACCCGGAACCGGCGAATCCTTGTCCTCTTCCAACGGATCTTCCAACTCGTAGCCGGACGGATTGTACTGCTCCAGCGGCGAAGGCACCGCTTGCAGACGAATCGCATCGTTGGGATCGCTGGGGTCAATCAGAGAGAAGTAGTAAGGCGGGATAGCCGTCTTGTACTCGGCTTCGAGAGAGCCGATGGCTTCCAATTCCTCCGTCGAGAACGGCAGCAGTTCACGCAACTGCCGGACGGAGCGAATGGCGTTTTGCGACTGCCATCGCCAATCGTCCCAGAGGTGATCGGGGACATGACGCCAGAGCGGATGGCGTCGGGGTTTACCGGGAGGTTCTTCGTCCTCGAAACCGGGGCAGGTTTCGTAGGACAAGCGCGGTTCATACCCGGTGCGCTCTTCCGATTCACTCATCGTCTAAGATGCCTCCAAAAGACTCGGATGCCTCGCGTATTCTCGGAAGCCGGCCGTTTTGAGGTCCGGCAGCTGACCAAGGCACTTCACATCCACGCGGATGCTAACGCGAAGTCCATAAAATGCAAGGCCTACCCAATCGAAATCCATCGCGTGCGTCGATCTCGCTTGCCCGTTTTCGCTACATTCGGCACAATCCGCCCAGTCGAAGAGGCGCGGCGTGTCGATCTCGACGCCCTTCACGATGGTATCTTCTCCAATCCTTGGTTCGTTCGTCTCACTCGTTCCATCGTCCAGCTGCAATCGACTGCGAGTAAATCTTTGCAAGTTTAGAATGAGCGCTCGATTCGGCCAAGGCGACTTCGACGAAAAAATCGTCGAATGCGGAAAATTAT
>JAJXWW010000112.1 GCA_021781415.1 Planctomycetota bacterium | reverse complement strand
GATCGAATTGACCGAGCCGCCCTCGGAGGATACCCCCCTGTTCGTCGGTCTGTCGGTCGTACCCGAAGTCAACATCAAGGCCCTTCCGACTGGTAAGGACGCTGGCAAGCGCCTTCTGGGAGCCGCGCCCAAGAGCCTGGCGAACCGTCAGCGTTAGCTGCCGGGTAAGGCGAACCGGCAGCGTGAGGTGCCGGATAAGGCGAAGTTGTCATGCACCCGGCAGCTTACGCTGCCGGTTCGCCAGTAGAGAAGAGGATGCGTTATGGCAACGGACGGCTTGCTGGATGGCCCGCGGTTCAACCCGTGGGTCATTGCTCTCACGGTGACGTTGGCCACCTTCATGGAAGTGTTAGATACCAGTATCGCCAATGTCGCGCTCAAGCACATCTCCGGCAGTTTGGCCGCCTCGGAAGACGAAAGCACTTGGGTGTTGACCAGCTATCTCGTGGCCAACGCCATCGCGCTGCCTCTGTCCGGCTGGCTGTCCACCCTGCTGGGTCGCAAGCGCTTCTACATGATGTGCGTGGCTTTGTTCACCCTGAGTTCGGCCCTGTGCGGCATGGCCACCACATTGGGACAACTCGTTTTCTTCCGTGTCTTGCAAGGCATCGGCGGTGGAGGGTTGCAACCGTCCGAGCAAGCCATCCTCGTCGATACTTTCCCGCCCGCCAAGCGCGGCATGGCGATGGCGGTCTACGGCATGGCCATTCTCGTCGCGCCCATTCTCGGTCCCACATTGGGCGGTTGGATCACCGATAACTATTCGTGGCGTTGGATCTTCTACATCAACGTCCCGGTCGGCTGTTTCTCGCTGTTCTTGAGCAATATCGTGGTCGAAGATCCGCCGTATCTGAAGGCCCAGCGGGCCGTTCTGCGCGGCAAGCCGTTTCGGATCGACTACATCGGCCTGGGTTTGCTGGCGCTCGGCCTGGGCGCTCTCGAAGTGGTCTTCGACAAGGGGCAGCAAGAAGACTGGTTCGGCTCCAGATTCATCGTCGTCCTGACGATAACCGCCGTCGTCTCGTTGGGGGCCGCCATCGTCTGGGAATTGCTCCATCCTCAACCGATTCTCAATCTGCGATTGCTCAAGGATCGCAATTTCCTCTTCTGCGCCATCGTTATCTTCTGCGCGTTCGGCGTGCTGTACGGCAGTACGGTACTCTTGCCGCAAATGTTGCAGACGCTGATGGGCTATTCGGCGACGATGGCTGGGATGGTCATGTCCCCAGCGGGTTTTTTCACGATTTTAGAGATGCCGATTATCGGTATCTTGCTCGGTCGCCGCGTCGATGCCCGCTGGCTCATCGTGGCCGGACTGATGGTCGTCGCCACGGCGTCGTTCTGGATGTCCACGTTGACGCTTCAAGTGTCGGCTTCACAGCTCATTTGGCCGCGCATCGTGCAGACGTTGGGGGCCGGTCTTTTGTGGGTGCCGATCAATACGGCGGCGTATCTGTACATTCCCCGAGAGCAGACCAACAACGCTTCGGGGCTGTTCAACCTCATCCGCAACGAAGGTTCCAGCATCGGCGTGGCCGTGGTGACAACGCTGTTGCAACGCCGCGCGCAGTTCCATCAAACCTGGATGGCGGGGCACGTCACGCCGCTGCATCCGCAAGCTACTTCGATACTCCAGCAGATGAGCGGCATCGGCGGCCCCGGCGATGTCGTGAGCGGGATGCAACAGGGGTTGGCTCGATTGTACGGCCTGGTGCAGCGAGAAGCCCTCACGTTGGCCTACCTGGATATGTTCCGCCTGTTCGCCTTCGCGTCGCTGCTCGTCATCCCCTTGGTATTCTTGATGCGCCGCTCCGTGGCCAAGGGAGGCGAGCTGGCCGCGCATTGACGACGACCGTCGCGGCGAAACTTCCGGCGCTGCGAGGGGTTGAAAAAGGTGCTATCCTTTCGGGGATACGGTGGTATTCGCCCCCTCATTGCGAAAGGCTCGCCATGCACCGTCTTCGACGCTACGCATTCCTCGCTCTCGCCGTGACTCTCCTTGCTGGCTTCACCGCATGCCGTAAAGTACATCCGGCAGCCGAATCCTCGGAAACTCCTCCCGCCCCAAACAAACCTACGTCGGTTGCTCTGGCAGCCAACAACGCCGCTCCGTTCGCCGCGCCCATCAAGGAAACCAAAGAGGATATTTTAAGTGTCCATTATGAGGTGGCGGCTCTGGAAACGATGAATCATCTCAAGCTGTCGCGGTCTCAGATCGAGCAAGTACGCAAGTTGGCGGCGACGACGGCGCAGAAGACGTTGCCGATTCACGCCGTCAAGAGCGGCGACGAGTTTGAAAAGACCCTTCGAGAACTGCGCGACGCGCTCGTCGACGACAACGAAGCCCGCGTCGAAGCGCTGACGCTGGCGTTGGACGATCTGCGCGAAAAAGAGGAGGTTCCCGAATTCGACGATGTCGCTCTGACCGCCGAGGCGAGGAAGCATGCCCCGGAGGTGCTTCGCCACCTGGGCGCGCGGCAGCTGATGGCCTTCCTCGGCGATTTCAGTGAAGATTTTCCCGATCCACGCGACAAACTCGATGAAGCGTTCGACGAAATTCGCATGATGGAAGGCAAGGAATGGGAGGCTTTGCGCGATGAGACGGCGGGGCAAGTCGCGTGGCTGATCGCCGGACTCGACGCTGCGGCCGAGAGCAAAATACGTCCGCGCGTCGCCGCCTTGCTCACCCGCGTTCATGCAATGAAAGACGCGGAATTCGAGGCCAAACAGGAAGAGCTATCGAAGCAAGTGGAGGAGATCGTCGGCAATGTCGGCCCACTGGACGTGATCCGCCATTTCACCGAACGCTCTCTGGCAGAGCTGCTGTCCAATCCACGCGTGGCGGCGGCAGCCGAGGCGCGACTAAAGAAGCTGGATTAGGCGAACCGGCAGCGTAAGCTGCCGGGTGTATCGCGTGACCCACCAGCCAGGGGATCACGCGGCAGCCAGGGGATGACCCGGCAGTTCACGCTGCCGGTTCGCCGATTTCCATGCCCAATAGGGTCACATCGTCGGGCTGATCGCCGGTTGCGAACAGATCGCGCGCCAGGCGGTCGACGAACGCTTGGATCGGCAAACGTCGATGGCGGGCGGCGCAGGCCAGCAGACTCTCGGCCCCCGGAGGATGGTTCTCGAAACGTCCGGTATCAAGTCCGTCGCTGTAGAGTAACACTTTATCGCCGGGATTCAGTCGATAATCGCGGCCTGGGAAGGTCGCGGCCGTGACGCCGAGCAACAAGCCTTCTTGCTGCCACAATGTTGGATCGCCGATGCGCGGAACGTACAGCGGATAGGGATGCCCGGCCCGCGCCAGCCGCAGTAGGCCGTCTCGATGGTTGTACAGTGCGTAGGCCATCGTGATGAAGGGGTGCTCGGAAAGATGCTGATCGAGCAGATCTTTATTGAGGCGCTCCAAAACTTCTTCCGGCGGAGTGAGGCGATAGTCGCGACCCGTCACATCCTTGGCTCGCACACTTTTTTTGACGAAGACCGTTAGCAAACTGGCCGGTACGCCGTGCCCCATCGCGTCGGCGACATAGAATCCGACGTGGTGTTCGTCGAGCCGAAAGGCATCGTAAAAGTCGCCGCCAACCCGTTCGCGCGGCAGATAGTGGACGGCGAAGCGCGTGCCCGGCACCTCCGGCAACGTGCGAGGCAGGAAGCTCGCTTGGATGCGCTGGGCCAATTGTAGCTCGTAGTCGATCTGTTGGTGCAGCTGTTGCAAGCGCTTGTTAATGCGGTGCATCTCGGCAGTCTTACTGGCTTGGCGATCGTGGGCTTCTTTGATGCGCAACAGTGCCTTGACCTGGGCGTGAAGCTCGCCGGGGGCGAAAGGGCGTTGGAGACAAACGTCGGCCCCAGACTCGAAACCGAGTAAGCGATCGTCGGCGAGATAGAGCAGCGGGACGAAGGGATGTTCGTACCGTTCGCGCAGCTTGCGACAGAGTTCGAGCGCCGCGACGGGATTTGTGCCGCCTTCCACCACGATCAGTTGATAGCCATTGGCCTCGCGCGGTTCGGCAGAACCGAGAAGAAGCGCGGTCATCTCGCAGCCGGTGCCGGCAAGGAGATGGCGCATCTCGGCCAAGGCGCTCGGCTGAGGGGCGCATAGCAATATGTGCGGCAGTCCGTTGGAGGTCATCGTGTCTCCTTGCAATTCACCCCACTATACGAGGTCCGCCGATTTTCGTTAAGAGGATATTGCGCTGAAGTCCGGCGGTTTGCGCGATCCCATTTCGAGTGTATCAGCTGGCGAACCTCTCTCCGGCTGCCTTGTCTTGCTTATGGACGGAATGACGGCCCGGGGGACGCAGCAGGCGTCCTCCGGGGCGGGAAAAGCACTGCAATCGTCCCTTTCGATACAATCGAACCGGAGATCTTGACAACAAGACGCTTGACGTCGGAGGGTGGAAACGGGATGATAAGAAAAGAGGGATGGTCCGACTTATGAAGTCCCGACATCCCCAGGAGCCTGCAGTTCCCCACCGTGTTGTAAATCGATAGGGGCTGACTCGATCCCGTCTGGAGGTGACCAAAGGAGGTGAGGGTGCCGTATCGAACATCTTCTTGCCGTATTTGGCCGGCCTCCCGTCGCGGATCACAAAACCGGAAGGAGGTCTCTTGAAACTCGTCACACAAAAATCGCAACAGTTCCTGACCTCAAACTCTCTGGAACGCGCGTGCCTCGCCGCCCATGTGGCCGAGGAGAATAAAGGGCGCGACGTTCTCGTTCTCGATATGCGGGGGATCACTCCCCTGTACGATTTCTTCGTCCTCATCACCGGGGCGAGCCGGCGACAAATCCACACGATTGCCGAGGAGATCGACGACGCCTTGGTCGAACGGGGCGATCGCCGCTTGTCCATCGAAGGCTACCAAGCCAGCAAGTGGGTCGTACAGGATTACGGTGATGTGGTCGTGCATGTGTTCGACGACGCCACCCGCCAATACTATGCCCTCGAAGAGTTGTGGGCCGACGCGCCGCGCGTCGATTGGCAGCGGCACTTTTAATCGGGCGGCGAGCGTCCTGATTTGCGGAAGGAACCATGAACGTCCTTGCCTTGTTGCAACGAAAACTCCAGGACGCGCTGACCGGCCTGGCGAACGATCCCGCTGCCTACTCCGGAATGCTAAAGCCGGCACAGGATACGCGCTTCGGCGACTATCAGGCCAATTGCGCCATGCCGTTGGCCAAACAACTCGGTCAAAGGCCGCCCGATGTCGCCCGGACGATTGGGGAGCGTCTCCACCTCGAAGACGTTCTGGAGACGCCGACCATCGCGGGGCCGGGCTTCATTAACTTGAAGTTGCGCGACGAATGGCTGGCGCGGCAAGTCCGAGCGATGGCGGAAGGCGACCGTCTCGGCGTGGCTCCGGTCGATACGCCGGGCACGTTCGTCGTCGATTTCAGTTCGCCCAACGTCGCCAAGCCCATGCACGTCGGCCATCTGCGTAGCACCATCATCGGTGACGCACTCGCTCGGTTGCTGCGCTTCTTGGGACACAACGTCGTCACCGACAACCACCTTGGCGACTGGGGCACACAGTTCGGCATTCTGCTCTACGGCTACAAAAACTTTCTCGACGCCTCGGCCTTCGCCGCCGATCCAGTCGGCGAATTGGCCCGACTGTACGTTTTCGTCCGCAAGCAGATGAAGAAAGTCGTCGATGCCCAAGGCGAAGAGGTGGAGGATGCCAACGATCCCATCGCCCAGGCAGCCCGCGCGGAGACGGCGAAGCTGCACTCCGGCGATGCCGAGAATCTAAAGCTGTGGCAGCAGTTCATGCCGCATTGCTACGAAGAAATCGAGCGAATTTATCGCCGTCTCGACGTTCGCTTCGACCACACTCACGGCGAGAGTTTCTATCAGCCGATGTTGGCCGACGTGGTGCGCGATCTTCGTCAACACAACATCGCCCAAGAGAGCGAAGGGGCCGTCGCCGTTTTCTTCGGCGAGAAAGACTCCCCGGCTCTCATCCAAAAGCGCGACGGAGCCTTCACCTACACGACGACCGATCTGGCGACGATTCGCTATCGCTTGGAGAAATGGAATCCTCAAGCTATCCTTTATGTCGTCGATTTTCGCCAGGGGTTGCACTTCAAGCAGCTGTTCGACATCGTGCGCCGCTGGGGTTACGACAACATCGAATTGCAGCACATCTCGTTCGGCTCCGTGTTGGGAGAGGACGGACGCCCCATCTCGACGCGCGAGGGCACCGGGGCGCTGCTGGACTCGCTGTTGAGCGAAGCCGTCGCTGCCGCCGCGCGGGTGTACGAACAAAATCAGCCCGAAGAGGTATCCCCGCTCAGCGAGGACGAACGGCGGACGATCCACGAAGTCGTTGGCATCGGCGCGGTCAAATACGCCGATTTGTCGCAAAATCGAACCAGCGATTATCGCTTCAGCCTCAAGAAGATGCTGGCGATGGACGGCAACACCGCGACCTACATGCAGTACGCCTATGCGCGCAACCGCAGCATTTTCCGCCGAGGCGACATTGACATTGCCGCGCTGCGCGACGATCCGCCGCCGGTGTTGTTAACCGTGGCCGAGGAGCGAGCGTTGGCATTGCAATTGCTGCGCTTTCCCAACGCTCTGTTGGTGGCGGCCTCGGAATATAAACCGAGCGCGATCACGAGTTATCTGTGGGATTTGGCCAAGACGTACAGCGGTTTCTTTCAGAATTGTCCGGTCCTCAAGGCCGAGACGCCGGAGTTGCGCCAGAGCCGATTGTTGTTGTGCGATCTGACGGCGCGAGTGATTCAGCGCGGCCTCGATTTATTGGGCATCCGCACGGTAGAGAGAATGTAACGTCGGGTTAGCCGCGACGCGGAGTGGAGCGCGTTTGCGCAGTGCAAGCGCGCTCCGCTCCGCGTCGCGGTCGACCGAGGAAGAACCATGAGTGAATCACCGACCACGAATCCCTCGTCGCGCCGCTTTCCGATCTTGCGCTTTCTCCGCCGTCGCTTGCAAGGTTGGCGGTTGCGCCATCAATTGCCGTTCAATTTCTACATTCATCTCATCGGCATCCCCTTGGCAGTCGGTGGTCTCTTCGCCCTCTTCTTCGTCGATTGGTATTGGGGTGTCGGCGCGATTGTCTTGGGCTATCTGCTGCAATGGATCGGCCATCGCGCCGAGGGGAATGATGTCGGCGAATGGGCGGCGATCAAGCGCCTTCTCGGCCTTCCCTATGTCGGCATCGCGCCGCGCTGGAACCCCGATGATCCCACTCGCCTCTGACGCGCACTCGCCCTCCGTCGCTTCAAGTTGTTTTTTCCGCGCCCCCTTCCGATCCGCTCCGACTTCTGAAATGATTTCCTCCCAAAACTCCCACCTCGCCGTATCGCGGCTCGCTCAATCGGTGCGACACGCAAAATCGGCAAAACTCGCCTAGATAATCGCCAAGGGGTTGACGATATAGGCTCTATCTGTCTGAGTCCCTGTTTACCGAGTCGGAAATGGTCCCCGGCGGGAGAAGCCGTCTCCACGTTGGGCGATCGACGGCGCTGGCGCGGTCGAAGGGACGGCGATTCAACGGGGAAAACAATTATGGCCTGGAAGTCTGCCTTCGTCGGCCTAACTCTCTTCTTGACGTTGCTTGTGGGATGCAAGGGCCGAGTCTTCCTTACCGAGGATCAGGCCAACATCTACAAGGGGCCAGTGCCGTTCAATCTGGCAGAGAATCCCAATGTGGGCGCGACTCCCACCATCTCTGTCACCAACGCTCCGCCGACCCTGTACAACCTCGATCGCAAAATCCACTACTTGTCGTTGGCCGAGGCGGTGTCGATCGCGTTGGAACAGGGTACGGTCGGCCAGCCCAGCTTGCTCTTCCCCGGTGTCGGTTTAGACAACTTGATCACCGCTCCGCAGGGATCGCCGCCGGCCGGTTCGGACTCGATCCGCGTGCTGGCGATGGATCCGGCGACAACGGCGTCGAATATCGACGCCTCGTTGGCCAAGTTCGACGCAGTGGTCGGCAGCAGCATGTTGTGGAACGCCACCGATCAGCCCATTGTCTCGCCGATTCAGAACTTGCAAGCCGGCGGCACGGCCAGCGGTTTGACGGCCATCGTACAGCAACAAGCACAGTTTCAGAGCGGCATCTATAAGCCGTTGGCGACAGGCGGCGTGGCGGGCATTACCTTCACCGCGCCGTATACCTTCACCAATTTGCCGTCGCGCTTGAATCCGTTCTATCAGCCGTCCATGCAGTTCACGTTCGAGCAGCCGTTGTTACAAGGTTTCGGCACCGAGATCAACCAGTTGCGCGCGTTCCATCCCGGATCGGTCTTGCCGATCGCGCCGCCCAACAGTCTGACCGCGCCGCCGGCCTCGACGTTCTTGCCCTACAACTTCAACAACCTCTCCGGCGTCGGTCTCGGCTTGCCGCCCGGCATTCTCATCGCCCGCATCCGTTTCAATCAGAATCGCGCCGAGTTCGAACGCAACGTCAATCAGATGTTGCTCAACGTCGAAACGGCGTACTGGAACCTGTACGGCTCGTACTATCAGTTGTACAGCCGCGAGCAAGGATTACGTTTCGCTTATGAGACGTGGAAGATCACGGGTGCGCAATACCGCGTGGGCCGCGTCAGCCTCGCCGCCTTGGCGCAAGCCGAGGGACAATACAATCTGTTCCGCAGTCAACGCTTGCAGGCCATCGACACCTTGCTCGACAACGAACGCCAGCTTCGCGCCATGCTCGGCATGCACATCGAAGACGGCACGCGCTTGGTTCCCAGCGACGCCCCGACCTTGGCCGAGTATCGTCCCGACTGGAAGACCGGATGGTTCGAGGCAATGCAAAATCGTCCGGAACTGTACATGGCTCGCCAAGACGTAAAGGCGGCTCAATTGAACGTGGTCTTGGCAAAGAACTACCTGATGCCCGATCTGCGCACCTTCATGGCCTACGACACCAACTCGGTCGGCAATCAGCTCGACGGCGCGGGCTCGTTGAACGCCTTCCGCAATCTGGCCTCCAATACTTTCAACGATTGGACGGTCGGCGTGCGTTTGGGCATGCCGCTGGGTTTCCGTTTCGCCCACGCCCAATTGCGCCAAGCTCAATTGCAATTGGCTCGCTCGTATCTGGTGTTGCAGGATCAAGAGTTGAAGGCGGAGCGCTTCTTGGGACTGGAATACCGCCGCATGTCGTCGGCGTACTTCCAGATCAAGGCCGCCCGCGCCCAGCGTGAGGCGTCCGCCACGCAGTTGCGGATTCGCTACGAACTGTATCGCAACGGCGCGAACGAACCGGGTGTCGCGAGTTCGGGACCGAATGGCCAGGGATCGAGCGGAACGCCCGTGACCTTGAACCTATTGCTCGACGCTCAGCGTGCCTGGGCCGAGGCGTTGGTCACCGAGTACAACGCCATCGTTACCTACAACAATGCCATTTGCGGTTGGGAGTTCGGCAAGGCCACCATCATGCAACACGACAACGTCACGATTTCGGAAGGCCCGATCCCCGTCGCCGCTCAGAAGCGCGCCGTCGAACATCTGCGCGAGCGCACCAAGGCACTCGTGCTGCGCGAGCGGGCCGCGCCGACGGGTAACTTGGCCAATCCGTTGGAACTCAGCGGGCCAGTCAATCTCCGCAAGCAGATCAGCCCCGAATCGGTGCCGACGATGTGGAAGAACGCCCCGCCGCTCAAGGACGTGGACTCGCTACCGCCGGTCGAGAACATCCAATCCGAGAACGGCGACCAGATGCCCAACCCGATTCAGACGGTTCCTCTGAATCACATCTTCCCCGATTCCGGTTCCTCGGAAGGCGCTGCGTTGCCGGAATCGACGGTGCCTCCGTCGCCATCGCGTTCGTCGCCTCCGCCGGCCCATCCCAAAACGAAGGGGACGAGTTCGACGTTCGGCACGGTTCGCCCCAACGACGATCCGGGGTCGATCTTGCCGACAACATTCAAGGCCGAAACGCCGACGCCGACGGAGACTCCCAACTTCGCTCCCGAGCAGCCGCCGGATATGCCGCTGCCCGTCTTCCCGCCGCAGCCGACAACCGCCGCGCCGGGGATGCCGCAAGAAGTCGCTCCCGCCGTGTTGCCGCTCGATCCCATCGGCAAACAATGACGCGAACGGCGCTCTCTCCTCCTCTCGCATTCCGCGGGAGGAGGGGATTAACGTTTCAAAGCGTACAACACCGCTGCTCGCCCCAAACGCACGGCGCTGTCGTAATCGTGTCCCAGGCAATCCGAAGAGGTATGCCGTTCCAGCGCGCAACCGAGATCGTATTTGCTATAGAGGACGATCCAGCGCCCTTTGTATTTGATGCCTTCCAGAGCCGGGGCCAATTCTCGATACTCCGGGTCCACGCCCTTGCCGTCTTCCTTCCGCCGGCGACAGCGGACCTTACGAATCGCCTGTCCGTTCAGTTCCGCGCCGAATAACTCGTCGGACGGTGGGATCGGTTCCAATTTCAGTTTCTCTTCCTTCCACAGCGTCTCCATGAATTGGCGAAAAGCGGCGTCGAAGGCCGCCGAGCCGCAGCAGGCATCGGCCAACAACAAACCGCCCGACATCAGGTCGAAGCGAAGATGTTCGAGATCTTTGGCGCTCTCGGTGAAGCCGGAGCGTCCGTGCATGTACAGAAAGCGATAATCGAGGACATTGGCGCGCGAGGGATACACCTCGGCGGTTTCCAAGACGACATCGATTCCGGTTTTACGCATCTCGCCCATCAGGTTGCGCATGGCCTTGGGCGCGGGTCGCCAATCGCCTCCGCTGTCCGGAGCATAGCGAAGTTGACCGACCTTCAAGAAACCGCGGCGGACGCGCTCTTTCACGTCGTCGCGCGGAATGAAGATCTGCGTCAGTCGCGGTTGCGGTGGTTCCAGGCCGGTGGCATAGGCCACGATATTCGCCGCCAGCTCGAAGGCCGCCTTGCCCTCCGGCGATTTGGTATCGTTGGCCTCCCAGTAGTAGGCCATCGGTTTGGGACTGAACACGGCCGCCCACTTACACCCGTGCTGCACGCCGTACAGCGGGAACGGCTTATTCGGCGTCACCAGGAACTTGCCCGACGCCGTCCAGATTGGGTGATCGTCCGGCAGCGGTTTCAATTCGCTCCCAGGTAGAATCTTGTCGATCAGCTGCTCGAATTGACGGCGAAAGGCTTCACTGCCGCAGCACGCCTCGGCCAGCACGAAGCCGCCGTTCTCGATGTAGTGCTTGAGAATGTCGGCTTCACGGTCGTCGATGCGAGCGTCGCCGTGGCCGTTGAGATAGACCAAGGGCGAGGGCAACAGTTCGCCGGCCAAACGCCTTCGCTCCGCCGCGGTTTCGGCCAGCGCGCCGTCGCGCACATCGAAGATCTGCCAAGCCAAGGGCAACTTCTTGAACAATTCCTTGCTGGAAAACTCGACGATGCGGCGTGCGTCGTGGTGCTTGTTGTTCCAGCCCCGATAGCCGGGGGGACCGTAGGCCAATTTCGTAAGCAGGACCGGCGTGCGCCCCTTGGCCAAAAATAACAGTGCGAAGCTGGTGGCGACGATCGGGGGACCGTCCGATCCGTTCCGCTGCCACGAGTCGTCGCCCTGTTGGCTCTCGACCAGATAGCGGCAGCCGATCTCGTACCAGTCGTGTCCACCGAAGAAGCGTTCGCCCGTCAATCGGCCGGTGCGCTCGATGCCGTATAGTCCATAGAACGGAACGGCACCGGCAGAACCCTGAATGTTGTCGGCGCGAATCGCCGCCGGGAATCGACTGCCGATCCAAGCCAGCGCTCGAGCGACGGGAACATTGTCGTCGTACATGCCGCAATTGCGTACCACGCCGTCCACCATCTTCTGCTTGCCGAGGTCGAGATCCATGCCGGTAATCATCAAATTGCTCAGCCCAGCACAAGACATGGTCATACTGGCCGCCACCCCCTGCTTGTATCCCCAACCTCCGTCCGTTTGCGAATCGAGCATGAACTTGCGAATGCGCATCAGGGCTTCCGGTTTGACCTTTACTCCGGCCTCGATCCCGGCGTGCAAGCCGAGCAAGGCGTATTGCGTGTTCGAGTTGTCGCTGGGGACGCCGCCTTTGTGATAGCCCCAGCCGGTATCGGTCTGCGAATCGGTCAACCATTGGACGTTGCGTTCGACCAGTTTGCGATATTCCTCTTGGTCGGCGAACTGAGCGAACACCATCGTCTGCAAGCCGACGACGTAAGTCTCGCCGGATTGAACCTCGCGCAGATATTTCAGACCTTTTTTGATGGTGTCACTTTTGGGATCTTGTCCGGCGGTGAGCAGGGCGAGCAGCGCGAGACTGGTCGCGCCGCCGCGATGGTTCACGTCGCCGGCGCTGATCTCCCAACTGCCGTTGTCCCGCTGTTTGCCGATCAAGTATCCCTTGCCGCGATGGATGGCCGTTTTCACTTTTTCGACGAGCGGATCGTCCCCGCGCGCCGGTCTTGGCGCAGTTGCGAGTAGAAGGAGAACAAGCACCATCGGCATTCCATAGCGCATAAAGACACCTCGCCTCTAGGAGATACCCAGCCGACTCAGCCGCCGGTTTGAAGTCTCGCTTTATTGTGAGCCGCTTCATTCCGATTGCCAAGATGAGGTTGGTTATTGGGGTTGCCCAAAAAAATTGCCTTGCTTGCGGAAATTCTTAAAGGTTGACGGTTCGCCAACCCGCTCGCCTTCTTCGATTTTTCACTCCTTTCTCTAGGTCGCTCCGATGGGATCTTTCAAGTCATTTCCCGCGTACAACCGAACAAAAGGATCGTAACCGCTCGCAATCGCGCTGCCGAAGTGCGCGCGATGGGACATTTTCGCCAAGTAGGGAGGACTGGGAGGAATGGGTTCCGTAATCCGCCTCCTTGCCTTTCTCGCGCGGAGTGGAGTTCTCCTCCTCCCGTTCGGGGTGGGCTTGATCGGTTGCAGCGTTTGTCCGTGTGCCAACCCCGCTCCGACCGAGGATGCTACGGTTTTGACGCGGACGTGCTATCGTCCCGCCGAGACACCGCCGGGCGAAGCCGCGCCCGCCCCCTTGCCGATGCCCGCGCCCGCTTCCACCCCTCGCCCCATGCAGATGCTCGCCCTCTCCGGCGGGGTTGCGGGCGCGCCCTTTACCGCCGGAGTGTTGGTCGGATGGTCGGCGTTGGGCACGCGCCCCGAGTTCGATCGCGTCACGGGTATCAGTAGTGGATCGTTAATCGGCGCGTTTGCCTTTCTCGGTCCTAAATACGACCTGCGCCTTCAACATCTGATTCTGACGGTCAAGACGGACGATTTGTTTAAGTTTCGTCCGGTCGAGTGCATGTTGCGCCACGGGGCGTTCGGCACGGCCAAACCGGCGGAGCGACTCTTTCGGCACATCTACGACGACGAGTTCATGGCCGATCTGCGCCAGGCGCATGCGGCGGGCCGACGATTTTTCGTCGGAACCATGAACCTGGAGACGCGCCGTCTCGTCGTCTGGGATGTGGGGGCCGTGGCATCGAGCGGAAGGCCGGACGCCGACGACCGCGTTCGCAAAGTGCTGCTCGCCGCCGTCTCGTGGCCGGGTGCGTTTCCGCCGGTGGCATTCGATGTCGAGATCGATGGCCATTGTCATCGAGAGGAACACTGCGATGCCGGATCGGTGGCCATGGCGCTGCCGCCCTTCGCTCCGCTCGACGACTGTCCGCCCGGTGGCGATCTCTACGTCCTCACGAGTCGCAAACTCTATTCCGAGCCGGTGCGGGTTCCCAAGAGCGCGATTTGTCGCCTGAAACCGTCGGTGACGGCCATCTTTGAAGCGCTGACGCGCGCCGACATCGCCCGGCTGCATTCGCTCTGTTTGCTCGGCGGCACGCGCTTCCATCTCCTTGCCGTGCCACAAGACTATCGCGGCGAACCGCCGAGCCTGACCAATCTCTATCCCAAACAAGCGCGGCAACTGTTCGAGACGGGCTATCGCTACGGCGCGCGCGGTTCCTGTTGGCGCACCACCTCGCCGGGCGAAGAACCGGGCGAAGAATCCAAGCCGCGCGACGGCAGCGAGATCCAAGGTTGCCCGTGAAGAATACTGTCTTCGATGCCTTTCAGACTGTAAGGACGCAGCGAAGGCTGATAGACTAAACCTTCATGGAGTCCGAGGATAAAATCAACATTCTGATCGTCGACGATTTGCCGGAAAAGTTGCTCGCTCTGGAGACCATTCTTGAGGAGCTAGGCGAGAACGTCGTCAAAGCGAACTCCGGGGTGGAGGCGCTGCGTCTGGTGTTGGCTGCCGATTTCGCCGTCATTCTTCTCGATGTCAACATGCCGGGGATGACGGGTTTCGAGACGGCGGCCTTGATACGCCAACGCCGCAAGTCCGCGCACACGCCCATCATTTTCATCACCGCGTTTGCCGACGAAATGCACACCGCGCAGGGCTACTCGATGGGCGCGGTGGACTACATTCTCTCACCCATCGTGCCGGAGATCTTGCGCTCCAAGGTGCGCGTCTTCGTCGATCTCTACCGTATGACGCAGCAAGTTCAGCGTCAGGCCGACGAGCGCGTGGCACTGGCGCGCGAGCAGGCCGCTCGCGCCGCCGCCGAGGAGGCCACGCGCCGTTCGACTTTTCTCGCCGAAGCCAGCAAAGTGCTGTCTAGCTCACTCGATTACGAGGCGACGCTCCGCGGGCTGCCGCGATTGCCGGTTCCCTATTTGGCCGATGTCAGTGCCATCTCCTTGGTGGACGAGCGAGGTCGGCTGAGGCATACCGAGTTGGCCTGGTCCGACTCGCGCCACGGGACTTGCACCGTGTCGGTCGCCGCTCCGGAAGAGTTGCATCCGCGTCTGATTGAGGCGATTCATCGTGTATTGGAATCGGGAAAGTTGGAATATAGGGCCGACCTGCCCCCCGGCCTATCCCTTCTCGCCAGCCAACGCCAGTCGCTCGAGCCATCGCCGCGTTTCGGCCTTCACACGCTCGTTCTGTTACCGCTATTGGCCCGCGAGCGCGCCCTCGGCGTGTTGGCGTTGGGCATGGGACCGTCCGGTCGCCGATATACGCCCTCCGATTTGGCCTTGGCCGAAGACCTCGCCGCCCGCGCCGCCAGCGCGCTGGACAACGCTCGCCTCTATCGCAACGTCCAAGAAGCCAACCGACACAAAAACGAATTTCTGTCCATGCTCGCCCATGAGCTACGCAATCCCCTGGCACCCATCCGCAACGCCATCCAGTTGCTGCGCCTGAACCAGTCCCAAGACTCCGACACGCAGGCGTTGCACGACATGATCGACCGCCAGGTGCATCAGCTCGTGCGCCTGGTGGACGATCTCCTCGATCTGTCCCGCATCACGCGCGGCAAGATTCATTTGAAGATGGAGACGGTGGACGTAACCTCCGTCATCGCTCGCGCCGTGGAAACGAATCGACCGATCCTCGACGCGCGGAAACATCAATTGACGATCGCCTTGGCTCCCGCGCCGTTGAAGGCGCGCGGCGATCCGGTGCGTTTGGCGCAGGTGATCGGCAACCTGCTCAACAATGCCGCCAAATATACCGAGGAAGGCGGACAAATCCATCTCGGCGCGGAGTGCCGGCGCGACACGATCCGAATCGGTGTGCGCGACAACGGCGTCGGCATCCCCTCGGAGATGTTGTCGTCGATCTTCGAGTTGTTTACCCAGGTGGATCGTTCGCTGGATCGTTCGCAAGGCGGTTTGGGCATCGGGCTGACGCTGGTTCACAAGATCGTCGAAATGCACGGCGGGCGCGTGGAGGCTTTCAGCGAAGGTCCGAATCGTGGCAGCGAGTTCGTCGTACATCTGCCCGCTTTGCACGACGACGAGTCCGTGGCGATGCCGCCGCAAGAGACGGCAGCTTCGTGCAAGCTGCCGCGCCGGCGAGTGTTGATTGTGGACGACAACGCCGACGCCGCCCGCAGCTTGGGCATGTTGATGGAAATGGGCGGCCACGAAGCGCGATTGTGTTTCGATGGGCAACAAGGACTTTTCGAGGCCGAGAGGTTTCAGCCGGAAGTCGTTTTGCTCGACATCGGCCTGCCGGGGCTGGATGGCTTCGAGGTGGCCCGCCGGCTTCGCGCCATGAATCTCGCGCCGCGTCCGCTGTTGGTGGCGTTGACCGGCTACGGTCAAGCGGAGGATGTCCATCGCTCCCTTGAGGCCGGCTTCGATCACCACCTCGTCAAACCCGCCGATCCGCACATTCTTACCGGCTTGCTCACGTCTCCCCCGCCAGGTAACGGAGTCGCATAGAATCCGAATTCCCAACGGGAGCCGACAGGGTCGAGCGAACGGCCAGGCGATACGTTTAGCCCCATCGTGAAAGGATATTAATTGGCGAACGGCGTTGGGTCAGCGCTCCGAATGCTTGATCTCGGGGCGCTGACCCAACGCCGCTTGAAGTTATAGCGAACTACTCGTCTCAATCCAATTCGATCTTTCCACGACTCAGATTTCAACCGAATGGAAAGACTCGATTCCCCCCTCTGGGGCACGCTTAACTCTCCTCGGTGTGGATCGCCTCCATAACCCAGCGATTGATGTCGCGGAGCATGTCGAGATGAATGCCGTGATTGACGGGGTAGGTGTGCATGTGGATCGACAGGCCCGCCGTGTAGAGCAAGCGAAAATCCTGACGCGCCATCTCCACGGGTACGATTCCATTGGCAAGACCGTGGCCAATCAGTACGCGCAGACGTCGTACATCGGGCAAGCGCAACAGCGGGCGTCCTTCGCGCGCCATGGCTCCATTGAGGGAAATGATACCGGCAAATCGCTCTGGGAAGGTCATGCCGATTCGATAGGCCAGCGTCGCGCCTTCGTGATAGCCGGCCAAATAGATGCGTTCGGAGTGAACGTGATAATGTCGCCGAGTTTGCTCGATGGCGCGAAAGACGTATTCTTCGATTTCGGTGTCGCTCAATCCCTCGTTGGCCCAGCTATAGGCGGGAAACCCGTTGTCGCGCAGTCCCAAGGATCGCGGACCACGCAGGCCGATGCAGATGTAGTTGCGCCGGCTCAGTTGCGGAGCCAGACGGAGAATCTGTTCTTCGCTGCCGCCGTGGCCGTGCAGGAAGACGAGAAGGGGGTAGGGATAGTTCGGCTCGTAACCCGTGGGCAAGAAGGTTCGCAGCGGCCAACCGTCGCCCCGCCGTTCGGGGGACGTTTGGACTTCAGAGGTGTAGAAGCCCTCGGCGGGTCGAGACAGGATGGGAGGAAGTTCGGTCTGTGCCATAAGATACCCGATTATTCCAGTTTTAACGATTCCGTCAATCGTAGGAGTCGTAAAGGCTTATGTCATCGCAGGTTGTACCATTTTCTGGCCTTTCGCTCACGTTGACGGGGCAAGTTTACGTTTACCGGACGAAGGTGTCAACGCGGCTCCGCACTCGATCCAGAGAAAATCAAGTCTTTTTCCTCTTCGACCTGCGGGATGCAACGGTTAGGTGAAGTGGGCGGGAGGCGGTAATTAGGGCAAGCCCCCTACCGTTTGCCCGATTCGCTCACAGTGAAGATCGCCGAGCGCGTGGGAGAGCTTCCCGGTTGCGTCGTCGCATCACCAAGGAGAGCGAGACCTTTGGGCATCACACCAAGTCGTTGGCCAAGTCAGACCGTGATTGTGCGAATCGCCGATTTTTGCGATGATACACAATGGGATGGTCGCCAGAAAGATGGGGCCTTATCTTTTCAGGAGAACGCCATGCGCGCACGCATCGTTTCGACGTGGTTGGTCGCTCTAGGGATCGCCGTTGGCGGCAGCGTTCATGCGCAAGACAACGAAGCCCGCCGGATCATCGAGCGCGCCGTAATGGCGCACGGCGGCGAGGCAGCGCTGGCCCGCGTTCGTGCCGATCGAGTCAAATTTAAGGGGTCGCTCGTTTTGCGCGAGCATTCCACTCCGTTCGTCGCCGAGACGACGACCCAATTGCCCTCGAAGTACAAGTACGTTCTCACCATGAATGTCGGCGCGGAGAAGCACACGCTCGTCTACGTTATCAACGGCGATAAGCTGTATGTCGCCCTTGATGGTCGGAATGTGCCCACGGAAGAGTCGCAGATCGCGGAGATTCGCAGCGGACTCGAATTAGAGCGCGCCAAGCGTCTGTTGCCTCTGTTGCAAGACAAGAGCTATCAACTCGCCCTCGCCGATGAGATCAAAGTGAACGAACGACCGGCGGTGGGCATTCGCGTGGGCGGACGTGGGCGGAAGGAGATGCGACTGTTCTTCGACAAGGAATACGGCTTACTGGTCCGAGCCGAGAATCGCATCGACGCCGGGAAAGGGAAGGAAATCCGTCAGCATTTCTTTTTCGGCGACTATAAAGACATGGGTGGATTCAGGCGTCCCTCCAAGGTGCGTGCCTACCGCGACGGCCACGAAATCATGCAGGCCGAACTCGTGGAAGCGAGTTCACTCGACGAAGTGGACGAAATGGAATTCGCCAAACCGTAAGATCGGCAATCGGCAATCGGCTATCGGCAATCGGCTGTCGGCTATCAGCCAGGCGAGTCGAACGAGCAGTAGGATGTTGTGAACCGAGAAGCGAACTCGGAGCCGATTGCCGATAGCCGAGAGCCGAAAGCCGAACGATGAGTCTTCGATTCTTTATTGTCGGAAGCTCCGAAGCAGGACGACCGCTGGGTCTCTGTCTGAGTGCGCGGCTGGCTCTGCCGCGTTCGGCGGTGCGGCGGATGTTGGCAGCGGGGCAAGTGCGCGTCAACGGTAAGCCGTGTCTCGATCCCCATTGGCGACTCCAACGAGGGCAGCGCGTGCAGGCTCGGCTTTCCGATTCGCCGCGCCAGCGCGAGAAACCCGCGCCACTTCGTTTGCCGTCCGGACCTCGGCCCACCATCCGCTACGCCGACGCGCACCTTGTCGTCGTGGACAAGCCGGCGGGATTGACCACGATGCGCCACGCCGAGGAAGCCGCCGAGTTCGGCTCGCGCGCCAAACGCTTCTTGCCGGTGACGTTGGCCGATGTGTTGCCCAATCTGTTGGCTCGCCGCTCCTCAAAGGAGGAGATGCCGGTACGCGCCGTTCATCGTCTGGACAAGGATACGAGCGGACTGGTGGTGTTCGCGCGGACAGTTGAAGCGGAACGGCATCTGGGTAAACAGTTTCGCGCGCATTCGATCGAACGGCGCTATCTCGCCCTGGTGCGCGGCCAAGCGAAAGAGGGACGCATCGAATCGCATTTAGTGCGCGATCGTGGCGACGGTCGGCGCGGCAGTTCGACCAAGCCAGGCGATGGACAGCTGGCCGTCACGCACGTCCGAATCGTCGAAGCATTCGACGACTACACGCTCGTGGAGTGTCGATTGGAAACGGGGCGTACGCATCAGGTACGGATTCATCTCGGCGAGGCCGGCACGCCGTTGTGCGGCGAACGACTCTACGACCGGCCACTCCACGGCAAGCCCTTGCCCGACGATAGCGGCATGAAGCGAGTCGCCCTGCACGGCGCATTTCTCGCCTTCAACCATCCCATGACCGGCGAACGCATGAGTTGGACTTCGAAGCCGCCGCGCGATCTAGCGACGCTTCTCAACCGCTTGCGAAGGTCGCAATGACGATGGTGGGAAGGGCAAAAATCAGGGGGCTAACGCCCCCCGCTCGACCGCTATTTTTCCGTTGACGATTACTCGCCGACGTAGGGCATCAGTGCCATAAAGCGCGCGCGTTTGATGGCGTCCTTGACGGCGCGCTGGAATGCGGCGCAGGTACCGCTGCGCTTGCGGCTGAACAGTTTGCCCTGAGTCGTGCAGAGCTTCTTGAGAGTTTGCACGTCTTTATAGTCCACGAAAGCCGGTCGCGGGCAACCGTCCTTCGTACAGAATCGGCAGCGATTCTTTCGACCTCGTCCGAGCTTCTTGCGAACCATGTTTGCTGTCGTCCTCTATCAATTCTGGGAAAGTAAATCGGTCCATCCAAGGAAAGAGTTACCATAGCGACGCGCTCGTGGAACGTCAACGAAGCGAGTCGGCGTTTGTCCAAGCGTCCAAATCGGCCTCGGTTATCATGACTCGGCGAATCGACTGGCCGCGGCCACTCACCGGGTCGATGTCCACGATGGCACCGGCGAGGCGCGGATCGCCGGTCGCCACATCGAAGGCACTGGGAATAAAGGAAATCGTGGTCGATAAGACGCGGTCGATGCGGCGGCCCAAGATACTCTCGTAGGGGCCGGTCATGCCCACATCGGTAATAAAGGCGGTGCCGCCGGCCAGAATCTGTTCGTCTGCCGTGGGGACGTGGGTATGGGTACCCAGCACGGCGCTGACGCGCCCTTTGAGATAGTGGCCGAGCAAATACTTGTCCGCCGTCGCCTCGGCATGGACATCGACGAGAACGCAGCGGGCGCGGTCGGCGAGCGCCGGCAGAACGCGGTCGGCGGCGCGAAAGGGGCAATCGACGGAGCGCATAAACGTCCGCCCCATCAGACAGAGCGCGGCCACCGGGGTTCCGTCGCGCGCCGTCGCCATGGCAAAATCTCGACCGGGCGCGTCGGGCGGATAGTTCGCCGGTTTGCAGATCCGATCTTCGGCCGTCAGGGTCGAGATAATCTCGGACTTCTTATAAATGTGATCGCCGAGGGTGATGAGATCGACGCCGGCTTGGCGCAGCTGGCGATAGAGGTTCGGCGTCAGGCCCGAACCGTTGGCGGCATTCTCGGCGTTGGCGACAACGAGATCGAGCCGTTCGCGCTCGATTAATAACGGCACGGCGCGCCGGACCATCTTCACCCCTGGGGAACCAACGATGTCGCCGATGAACAACGCGCGCATACATCCATCCAATGCTGTCCTTCTCTCCTCCGGAGTATCGGCGGAGAGAGGGAAGCGTAAGAGTCGGTCCCAGAAGGCTAACGAGCGAACTCGACGGCGCGCGTTTCACGGACGACCGTGACCTTGATCTCGCCGGGATAGTGCAGTTGCTCCTCAATTGCCTTGGCGATGTCGTGGCAGACCTTGATGGCATCGCTGTCCGTCGTCTGCGATGCGTTGGCGATGACGCGCACCTCGCGTCCCGCCTGAATGGCATAGGCGTGTTCGACGCCGGGAAATCCCGAAGCCACCGTCTCCAATTCTTCCAGGCGTTTGACGTACTTCTCCAATGTCTCGCGCCGCGCTCCAGGCCTCGAAGCACTGATGGCGTCGGCTGCGGCCACGAGGACCGTGTAAACGTGATCGATGGTAACGTCGTCGTGATGTCCGGCGATGGCGTGTAGGACTTCCTTGCTCGTCTCGCCGTGCCGTCCGGCCAGCTGCGCGCCGATCTTCGGATGTCCGCCTTCCATCTCGTGATCGGCCGCCTTGCCGATGTCGTGCAACAAACCGCAACGCCGCGCAAGGCGTCCGTCCAAGCCCAGTTCCTCGGCCATCATGCCGCAGAGATGGCACACTTCCAAGCTATGCTGCAACACGTTTTGGCTGTAGCTGGTGCGAAACTTCAGCCGTCCCAATAGCTGCACCAGCTTCTCGTGCAACGACCCGATGTTCGCGTCCTGCACCGCTTGCCGACCGACTTCCAGAATGTGCTTCTCCATCTCCGACTGCGTCTCGGCGACCAACTCTTCGATGCGCGAAGGATGAATGCGACCGTCTTGAATCAGCTTGCTCAACGAGAGGCGAGCGATCTCGCGGCGGATATTGTCGAAAGCGCTGACGATAACGACACCGGGCGTGTCATCCACAATGACATCGACGCCGGTGCATTTCTCAAACGTGCGTATGTTGCGTCCCTCGCGGCCGATGATTCGGCCCTTCATGTCGTCGCTCGGAATGTCCACCGTGCTGACGGTGGTATCGCAGGTATGTTCGGCGGCGTAGCGGTGAATGGCCGTCGCCAAGATGCGCCGGCTGCGTTCTTCACTCGATTGTCGCAACTGTTCTTCGTACTTTTGCAACCGTGAGGCAATCCGCTCCGACAATTCGCGCTCCATGCGTTCCATCAAGATGCGCTCGGCTTGTTCGCGGCCGAGGCCGGTTATCTCGTGCAGCTTGCGCATCTGCTGTTCGATGGATTTCTCGAGATCTTGACCGCGTTTCTCGACCTCGTTTTTGCGCTCCGTCAGCTTGGTTTTGAGGCTCTCCAAACTGCGCTCGCGCTTTTGCAGATCGCGGCCTTTTTCCTCCAGTCCATCCTCGCGGCGGGCCAAACGACGTTCTTGGTCGCGCAACTCGGCTCGAACCTGCTCGGTCTCGCGCTTAAACTCTTCCCTTTGATGGTAGAGATCGTCTTTTGCCTTGAGTTCGGCTTCTTTTTTGATTTTCTCGGCTTCTTCGCGGGCGCTCTTGGCGATCGATTCTGCCTGGGCGCGAACGCTTTTCAGGCGGGATCGATCCAGCAATCGGACGCCGGCAAAACCCAGCGCCACTCCAACCAGAGCCGCGAGACAGCTGATAATCGCTTCCAGCTGACCCATTCAGCCCACTCCTTCCAGAGGGGCCGCGTCGTCTTTAACCACCTAACTCCGTGAGTCGAACGGCAACGCTCGACCGTTGAAAGCCGGCGCGAGCGCGGAACATCTGTCGACGAGCAACCTCACCGTATCTCGGTCCATCGGCCTATCGCATCGGAACGATAGCCGATCACTGTCTTCGCGGCTCCGACCGCGCGCCCGCGCGGAACGGAGGCAAACGATCGTGTGGAGGACTACGGGAAGAGACGGTAACGGGCCGCGCGGACGGGCGCGGCACCGGCTGACGGACTCCAAACCAGTGGAGCCAGACATCGCCGATGAAGGTCCGGACGGGCGTGGAGACGGCGAGTCCAACCAGTAGTAAACACACGCATGTCAAACAGAACAGAATCATGCAAATCTCGCTTTCATCGTCCGTGGGCCATGACTCCAATTCCAAAGTCGGCGGCAAAGTCGGATTGTCCTTGCCTCGACTGAAGATTCACGAGCTACGGACTGCGGACAAAGCGAACGATCGGTGAAGGTGCCCGCGACGGTTCCGGTTCCACACCCAACGTGCGTGGTGGTCTCCAGGGACGCCGCGGACCTCATAAGCCCTTTGCTTGTTGCCAATCCTCTCTCGGCCTTTGGGCCGAGAGAGGAGTTTTTGTAAGTACCTGGATTCATTATGAGGGGAAGCGCGGTGCGGCGTCAACTAAAAAGACACACCGAGCGCGCCGGATTCTCTCGTTGCCTCCTCCTCCCCAAGTCGTTTTCGTTGCGTTCGTCGCGTCTTCTCAGCCGCGACGCCGCGCGGAGGCCACCTTCGAGTCCCATCAAAAAAATGCGCATTTTCGATCCGCGACGATTGACTTTCACGGAGGATCGGAGAAACTGGAAGCAGACCTCGCTCGTTACCTTCCCACCCTTGTCCCTCTTGTTGAGGAGGATCTCCCTCGTGACCGACACCCCGAAACGCGGCCCGACTCGCCGCGAAGCGATGAAGACGACCGGCAAAGTCGTCGCGGCTTCGGCGCTGGCCGGACTCGCCGTCCCGCACGTCCACGCCGCCGAAAACAACACCATTCAAGTAGCTCTTGTCGGCTGTGGCGGACGCGGCACCGGCGCGGCCGAGAACGCCCTGCGCGCCAAGAACGGTCCCACCCAAATCGTCGCCATGGCCGACGTGTTTGCCGATCGACTGAACGGCAGTTACGGCTACCTGAAGAAGTTCGAGAAGGACAAGAAAGTCGCCGTTCCCGACGATCGCAAGTTCCTCGGCTTCGATGCCTACAAGCAAGCGATGGATTGTCTCAAGCCCGGCGACATCGTGATCTTGACGACGCCTCCCGCCTTCCGCTGGGTCCACTTTACCTACGCCATCAAGAAGGGGCTGAACGTCTTCATGGAGAAGCCGGTCACGGTGGATGGACCGAGTACGCGCCGCATGTTGAAACTGGCTGAGGAAGCCCGGGCCAAGAATCTCAAGGTCGGCGTCGGATTGATGTGTCGTCACTGCGCGTCGCGCGGCGAACTGTTCAAACGCATCAAGGACGGTCAGATCGGCGATCTGACGCTGCTCCGCGCCTACCGCGTCAAGGATCAAGAAGCGTCGCAGTACTCCGCGCCGCGCCCGTCGAACATCCCGGAACTGCACTATCAGATCCGGCGCTTCCATTCGTTCTTGTGGGCCAGCGGCGGCTGCTATAGCGATTTCCTGATTCACAATATCGACGAATGCTGCTGGATGAAAGACGCCTGGCCGATTATGGCCAAAGCCATCGGCGGTCGGCAATATCGCAACTACTCCGGCGCGCACGACATCGACCAGAACTTCGATCACTATTCCGTCGAGTACACCTTCGCCGACGGGGCCAAGCTGTTGCTCGAAGGCCGCAACACGCCGGGTTGCTGGCACGAGTTCGCCAGCTACGCGCACGGCACGAAAGGCTCGGCCATCATCTCCACTTCGTCGCACGCCCCATCGAAGTGCCGTTTGTTCAAGACGCAGAACAACACGGAAACGAACAAGGAAGACGTAATCTGGCGCGCCCCGAAATTCGAGCCGGACCCGTATCAATTGGAGTGGGATCATCTCTTAGAAGCGATCCGTCAAGACAAGCCGCACAACGAAGCCGAGCGCGGCGCGATGGCCAGCCTCGTCACGGCGATGGGTCGCAAAGCGGCGCACACCGGACAGATCATCACTCAAGAGCAAATGCTCAAGGACGAACACGAGTTGGCTCCGGAAGTCGATCGCTTGAAGATGGATTCCCCCGCGCCGGTATTGGCCGACGCCAAGGGTTTCTATCCCGTGCCCGAACCCGGCCACAAGAAGGACCGCGAATACTAACGACCCAGGGATGCTCTTGAGTAGTTCCTCTCTCCCCCTCATATGGGGAGAGAGGAACCACTGGTAGAAATCACTTTTCTGGCATCATTTCGATATCGACATCCCAATGCAGATCCTTGCAGCCGCACGTCCCGAAATGCGAGCCGCGAGCGGCGCATTGTTCGTGGAACCACGCGTACATCTCTCGTCTGCGTATCAGAGGCACGGAGACTGTGACCGCGCCGAATCCCCGTGCCGATTCGGCATCGAAGAGTCCCTCGAACGCTCTCTCGCCCCTCGCCCAGGCCCGTTACGGAGGACAAAAGACCTGTCCCATCTCCGGCGAACCTTTGGGGAGCATGGGATCTGCGATCCCCGTAACGGTTCAGGGACAGACCATCTACGTCTGCTGTCGCGGTTGCGTTGCCAAGGTGCAGCGCGATCCGGACGGTTCGCTGCATAAAGTAAAAACGGAACGCGGCGAACAAGGCTAAGGCACGATGAATCTGCTCTATCGCCCCTCCAGCTTCAGCTGGCCGCATAGGGAACTCCATGTGTGAGAAATCCATTCGGAATATTCGCTCGGTGCTTCCGATGCTTGTGAAAGATGATCGCTATCCTTTTCGCCCGGTGTAGCAACTGGGGATGTTATGTATACCTCCGGTTCGCGGCGCTTCCGCGAAGAGCCGCGAACCGGTCGAGCCATCCTCGTCGCTTTACTTTGGCTGCGACTTGGCTAGGAGATCTCTCGCTTGGGCCAGCGTTTCGGCGGCATTCTTGCGCGCCTTCTCAACACAATCCTCGCAGCACAGAAAGACAGGTTGGCCGCCGATCATCACCTTGGTCGGCACTCCCATCGCGCCGAGAGGCGTCTCCGGTTTGACGGCACAGAAGCCCTGCTGCTCGGCCGCGCGTCGATCCTCCGGCGAGAGTTCGTCCAACGCGGCGGCCATCGCGGAAGGTTTGGTCAGATAGAGACACGTCATCTCGCCCGCCGAAACGGGTATTTCCTTGGTCTCGTGGACCCAATGGCCGTCCTCGAACCAAACCAGACGAACGTGGTAGATGTATTTTTTGCCGACGCGAAGGGGAGGCGATTCGTATTCGCGCAATGTTCCCCGCTGTCTCGTCGGTTCGTTCTCGAACCAAAGTCGAGCGCTGTCGGGGACGGAAGCCATCACCACGCCGAGGTTCTGCTTCGAGGTTTCGGTCGCGGCCCGACCGACGGTGACGGTGAGGGTATACTTGGACGCCGTCCGCGTCACTTGAGACGGCGGTGGCGAAGCCGGCGGACGCTCGTTATAGCCGTATGCTTTCGGACGCCGCTGCCACGGCCAATCGGAGGACTGTTCGGTAGTGCCAGCCGAGGCTACGGTAGACAACAAAAATCCCACCGCGACCGCGAGACCGATCGCGATAGCGCGCTCTATCCGTATTCTTTTTTCGTACACGACATACCTCCTCAGGTTAATCGTTCGACGAGCGAGGGCACAAGCCCTTCGATTGTTGGCATCGGAGATGCTTAATGATCCCCCGCTCGCCGAACACCCTTCCTAATCAACGTCCGCGGCAGCACGAACCTACCGCGGGCGCTTGCATCGCGGCTCCCATCGAGCCGTTCGTCGAACCGTGCGACGTCCCTTGGCCTCCGTGGCCATTCGTCGTCATTCCGCAACAGCGGCTCAGGCAGTGCGACAAATCGTCTTCCGACATTGAACCAACGTGGCGATGGTCGATGTATTCGCCATTACGGTCCCCGAGTACCAGTCCCATGTCCTCGGAAACTTTCAGCATCGACGCCATGCGTTTGCCCGCCGGCGTGTCGGCATCCACATAAACGCACACGAACTCCTCGCTCAAAATGCGCTCCAGCTCCGCGCTCGGCTTGCTTCCGCGAACGACTTTGAGCCAGCCGTCCGATCCGCAGCCGACAAAGACCGCCAGTGGTTTATGTTCTTCGCGCGAGCATTTCAGACCCGCGGCGTAATCGCCGTGCCACATTGGGACATTCGTCGCTTGCTTCTCGGCGTACGTTACCTTCGACGGCTTGATCCACTTCTTGCCGCCCTTCTCGACCACGACGCCGGTAACGCTGCCGTCCTTCTTGCCGCCGCCGCACACTGCTTCGTGCCAGCTTTCTTGATTGCCCTTGTCGAGGAAGAAGTAGGTAACATCCTTGCCGTCCTCCTTGACCTTGATGGCCGTCTGACATTTCGTGACTCCGTCGAGCTTCAACTCGCATTTCGCGCACGAGATCTTGCCCTTGAGTACGACCTCTTTGTCCGCCGCCATTCCTGTGCCGATGGCGACGATCGCCAACAGCGCCAAGGATGCGCCTAGATTCCGAATCGGCTTCATTGTCGAACCTCCTAGATGGAAAATGTCGCGGATTCAATTCGACACACCGCGCCGAACGTGTCCGCGTTTACTCCCGATTCATCGAAGGTGGAGCCTCGGCTCCAACCTACGACAACAACGCGACTGCCTTCTCTAGTCTTTCTTGGGCGAGCCGTTTTTCGTGGATTTTCAGCCAGCGGGCGCGGCGCACCCAGTAGAATCGCACGGGGAGGAAGATGTCCACCACTTCATCGGCGATAAGCAAGCCGCCCAAGACGGGGAGGGCCATTGCCGAGATGATTTCACCGCCGACACCCGTGGAGAACAACATCGGCGCGATGGCGACGATGGCCACGCCTTCCGTCAACAGTTTGGGCCGCAGGCGATGCACCGCGCCTTCGATCACCGTCTGCCTCAATTCCTCTAAAGACTGGATATTTTCTAAGCCGCCGCGCTTGTCGATGGCCTCGCGCAGATAGACGAGCATGATGATGCCGGTTTCGGTGGCCATGCCGAAAGCGGCGATGTAACCGACCCAGATGGCCATGCTGAACGGCTCCGGCGGACTGCTCCAGCCGTGGACGATCTTGGGGAAAAGGAATTGGAAGAAGACGCCGCCGGCCAACGCCTCCGGCACCGCCAACATCATCAAACAAGCGTCGGCGAAATCCTTGTATGTCAGATACAAAATGAGGAAAATCAGGATCAACACCATCGGCAAGATGATGCGCAGCGTCTTGGCCGCACGCACCTGATGCTCGAATTCGCCGGACCATTCCAGATGAACGCCCTCCGGTAACTCGACTTTCTCGGCCACGACGCGCTGCGCCTCTTCGACGAATCCGACGACATCGCGGTCGCCGCGAACGTTGAGGGTGACGTAGTTCCGCAGCCGACCGTTCTCGCTTTTTATCATGGCCGGTCCCTCGACGATGCGAACGTCGGCCACTTGTTCCAGGGGAATTTGCAGCGGAGTCTTGCCGTCGGCAGTGTGCCAAGGGGCGGCCTCGTGGTCGCGATCCGATCCGCGCGCTGGCTCCGCCCTGTTCGCGCTCGGTCCAACGGACATAGCGCGTCCAGAACTTCCCATGTTGCCGCGCGTAACCAGGAGCGATTTGACGGCTTGCTCGTCTTCGCGGAAATCGCGGGCATAGCGGACGCGCACTGGGAAGCGATCGCGCCCCTCGACCGTCTGGGTGATGAGTTTGCCTCCCAATGCAACCTCAATCGTATCTTGAATGTCGCCGACGCGCACGCCGAAGCGAGCCGCCTTACGACGATCGATGTTAATTTCCACATAACCCTTGCCCATGAACGGCTCGGCGATCACATCCATCGCGCCGGGCACCGGCTTGATCGCCTGCTCGACCTCCTTGCACACGCGATTGATGGTGTCCAAATCGGGACCGAACACCTTGACGCCGATCTGCGTGCGCACTCCGGTGGAGAGCATGTCCACGCGGTTGATGATCGGCTGCGTCCAGATATTACTCCACCCGGGCATCTGTACGACGCCATCCATCTCTTGGAGAAGATCGCCCTTGGGACCGCCCTTGCGCTGCCACAAGATCAACCCCTTGGCAAATGGTTTCTCCAATCGATCGCGGAATGCGACGAATTCATCGCGTAGATCGCGTAGATCGCGTCCGATCTTGGCGGCGCGGCTCAATTCTTCGAGCGCCGCCCAAGTGAACGTCTCGACGCCGCGGTCGAAGAGTTCCCAATTGACCTTTTTGTGGATGCGCTCAATCCACAATTCGTGGCGGCGTTTCTGGAGCGCCTCGAAGACTTCTCCGGCGAACGTCTTGCCCGGGGAGCCGACGGATTCGGCAATCGCATCGAGAATGCGCTGCGGCCTCGATTGTCGAAGTTTCAGTGCGTCCGCCGCCGCCGTCGTTAGAACACCGCTCTCGTGCAGACGCTGGGCGATCGTTTGCGTCAACTTAGAGACATCTTCCAAAGCCGGATTTTTCGATAGCCAAACTCCGTATATCGGAGCCAGTTCGCCGACCAGCTTATCCGTCGCCGCTTTCTCGTCGGCATCGTTGGGCCAATGCGGCAACCCGGCGGCGCGGAAGCGACGCAGTGAATCCTCGACGACGAAGCGGGTCAGCGCCGGACCCAGTTCGTTTTCCATTTCTCGATACCGGCTCAAAGCCAGTTCGCGCATCGCCTCGTCGAACTTCGTCAGTGCGGCCATCGTGGCATCGTTCACGACTGCGTCGCGCTCGTCGGCGTCGGCGCGGCGAATGGTGCCGCGCTCTTCCAGGAATGCCAGGACGAGTCGAACTTGTCGCTCGGCATCGTCGAAGGCCAAAACGCGGCGCGGCCATAATTCGCGGGGGCGAAAGTTTACGAACGTCTCGACCATTTCCAGCGGCGCGGGATCGGTCGGCGTGTCGGCTCGGCCCGCTTTGTTAATCGCCGACTCGACCTCGGGAAACTGTCGCAACAGGGCATCGCGGATCTTCAGATCGTCGGCGGCCTCGGTGATGCTCGCGCGCGGAACCGTGACGGGCATGTCCATAACCGTCTCTTCGTTCAACGGCGGCATGAATTCGACGCCGATCTTGGGAAAGCGATAGGCGATTAGGCCGACCACTACCAAAGTGGCGAAACTCAATCCCTGCCACGCCGCGCCGCGCGTGAACAGCACGGTCAAGAAGATCACCACCGCAAGTACGACGAAGAAACATATCTCCCAATCTCGATGCGATGCTCCCATGCCCAGGACGGCCTGAAGCGGGAACATGCCCACGGCCAAGATGAGCAGCACGGCGAACATCCACGCGACGAGATTGCGGCGCGGCAGTGCCCAAGTCAGCATCGGTTTGTAGATGTGGATGAAACTGCGGACGATCGGATTCTGCTCCTCACCGCGGAGGCGTCCGCGCAGAAACGTCGGCAGCAGCGCCGGAACCACCGTCACGGAGAGGAAGGCGACGCCGACCATCGCCAGGCTCTTGGTGAAGGCCATCGGATGGAAATACTTGCCCTCGCGCCCGCTCATGGCAAATACGGGGATAAAAGAGATCAAAATAATCAACACAGAGAAGAAGATAGGTCGGCCCACCGTGCGGCAGGCGCGAACGATGATCTCCGTGGTGTCGCCTTTCACCGGCTCGTCGCCGAACTGCTCCTTCAAATGGTGCGTGGCATTCTCGACCATGACGATGGCCTGATCGACGAGAATGCCGATGGAGATGGTGATGCCGGCCAGCGACATGATGTTGGCCTGCACATCGACGACATGCAGGGTCCGCAAAATCCACAACATCAAGAACGAAAACAGCACCGACAGCGGCAAGGTAATGCAAATGACGAAGACGCTGCGGACGTGCATGAGAATCAACAGGATGGCGACGGCGGCAATGAGCATCTCGTGCCCCATGACCTCGGCGACGTTGTGAATCGCCCCCTGAATGAGGCGCGTGCGGTCGTAGGCGGGGACGATGTGAACGCCGGGCGGCAGCCCCGGTTGCAGTTCCTGGATCTTCTGCTTGACGCGATTGGTGACGGCCAAGGGATTCTCGCCGTAGCGCATGACGACGGCCGCCCCGACCATCTCGTTGCCGCCCTTGATGAAGACGCTGCGGCGAAATTGAATGCCCACCTGGACGCGGGCCACATTTTTGACGGTAATGGGAATGCCGTCGCGCGCCGTCAGCACGGTGTCTTCGAGATCGCGGAGAACGCGACTTTCGACCGATTCGCTTTCGTTGATCTCGCTCTCTTTGCGGCTGCCGAGCCAGCCGACGCCGCGGATCAGATACTCGGCGTTGTTCTTCTGCACCACGCGGCCGCCGACGGCGGAGTTGCTGCGGCCGACGGCATCGTACAATTCGCCCAAGGTGACGTTGTAGGCGCGCAGCGCGTTGGGTTGGACATCGATCTGATACTCCAGAGGCGAACCGCCGACGGTTCCGACCTCGGCCACACCGGGCACCGAATTGATCTCGGGGCCGATGTAGTATTTCTGAAGCGCCCAACGGCGGCCCGGCTCCATGTTGCCGCCTTCGACGGTGTACCAGAAGATTTGCCCGACCGCCGTGGCATCGGCGGCGAGATAGGGGGCAACGCCTTCCGGGAGGAAGGTACTCGCCAACGTCAATCGCTCCAGCACGCGCTGACGGGCAAAATAGAAGTCGATCTTATCCTCGAAAATCAAGGTAATCATCGAGAAATTGAACTCGGAAGACGAGCGCACCGCCTTGACGCCGGCCAACCCCTGCAATTTAAGAGAAAGGGGATAGGTTATTTGGTCTTCGATCTCGCGCGGACTGCGACCCATCCAATCGGTGAAGACGATGACCTGATTCTCGCTGAGATCGGGCGTGGCGTCCATCGGCGTATCGAGAACGGCATACACGGCGAACGCCGCCAGCGCCGCCGCCGCGATCAACACCACGAAACGATTGCGAATCGAGTATTCGATCAGTTTTTCGATCATGTCGTGTTTCCCTCGTTCCCTCGTTTCGGTTAGCCGCGACGCGCCAGCGGAGCGAGTAGTTGTACAGCGCTGCTCTCGGATTCTCCCCTCTCCCCTGTACTCAGGGGAGAGGGGTTGGGGGTGAGGGGTAAGGGACGAAAGGAGACGCCGAAACCACTCGTTTTCACCAAACCCCTCACCCCC
>JAJXWW010000012.1 GCA_021781415.1 Planctomycetota bacterium | reverse complement strand
AACGGTGCGCGATCGCGGTCGCTGCTTGCTGGCGATGGCGGATCGAAACGCTGCGATTCTGCCGAGGAAAACCGCTCACGATTTAAGGGCGCTCTTGCAACGCGAGCCGGAAGACGCAGCGGTTGCTTGCGAAGCCGTGCAGAAACTTCTCGATCCGCTCTGTCTGCTGGCAATTCAAATCAACGCCGAGAGCCGGGTGAAGGTGGAGCGTGGACCAGCCGTTGTACCCTTGCGTCTTAAGCGAGCAACCTGGGTTCTTATCAAAGTTCAAAACGAAGGCGGCGTGACACACGCGCTGCGCATGAACGGCCCTGAGTTTGTTCACCCGAAAGAGAGCGGAGAAGGCCGTTGGTTGGAAGCGACCTTGCCCAATCTCGCCCCCATGACTCCAGAGTTGAGCGGAACTCGCTTGGAATATCGCGTTCTTCGATTGATGCCGCGCGAGGCAGGGAAACGAGAAGCGACGTTCCAGTTCGATGTCGGACAAGGAACTCAGGATCTCGGCTTCCGCGCCGAAACGTCCATTCTCTTCTCCATCGACAAGCAGAAGTGAATGGGATTTCCCTTCTCCGCACTCAGTGCATCCGCTTTGGTCGGCTCGGCAAGCCATTGCAAGCCGTGCCGTCAAGCGTTACCTTGAACGAATCATCCGCGGTCGTCGCCCTCTTCGTAATCGAGAGGTACCCCATGCGCAGACTGTTGACCGTCTTGCTGTCGAGTTGGATTGTTCTTCTGTTTACGGCCGTCTCCGTGCGTGCCGAGGAAGTCGAGGATTTTCTCCGCACCCGCGACGTGATCTATGGCCGCAAGGCGGGTTTGGCGCTGACGATGGACGTGGTTGCGCCGCGCGAGAAGCCCAATGGACTGGGGGTGATCTTCGTCGTCAGCGGCGGTTGGCGTTCGTCGCCCATCGCCATTCGTCCGGAAATGTACGCTCCGTTCTACAAGCGGGGGTACACGGTCTTCGCCGTCGTTCACGGGACGCAGCCGAAATTCACCGTGCCCGAAATCACCGAGGACGTGAATCGAGCCGTTCGCTTCGTTCGCTACCACGCCAAGGATTATCGCATCGATCCGGATCGCCTGGGCATCACCGGAGGTTCGGCGGGCGGTCATCTCTCGCTGATGATCGGCACGGCAGGCTCGGCGGGCAACCCCAAGGCCGTCGATCCGGTGGACCGCGTTTCCAGCCGCGTGCAAGCCGTCGCCTGTTTCTTTCCGCCCACCGATTTCTTGAACTGGGGCAAAGCCGGCGCGGTTCTCGATAGCAAACACATGGATCGCCGCTTCAAGGCCGCCGTCGATTTTCAGATCTTCGATACGGACGAACGAATCTTCAGGCGCGTGACCGAGGAAGACAAAGTGCGCGCGTTGCTGCGAGAGATTTCGCCGATCTATCACGTCCAGCGCGAGACGCCGCCGACGTTGATTATCCACGGCGATAAGGACAAACTCGTCCCGCTTCAACAATCGGAGATCATGGTCTCCAAACTCAAGGAGACCGGCGTGCCAACGAATCTGATCGTGAAGAAAGACTGCGGCCACGGTTGGCTGACAATCCTCAAGGACACGGAAACGCTCACCGATTGGTTCGATCAGTATCTGAAGGATGGCAAACGGCAAGCCGCAAAGTAAGGCTGCCTCTCGCCTCTCGTTCCCACGCGCCTGGGTGGGAACGAGGGGGTGAGGGGGACCGAGGCAATCTATCGTTGGGTTCGTTCGTCTAATACTACGGAATGTCCCGCAACCTCTTCTCGCGCAGGAGTAAACCATGTTCTCTCGTTTTCACCTTCGCCGCCTCGTCGCTTGGGCGGCTCTGATTTCGGCGGTCTGCCTCTCCGGTCGCGCCGGTGCCGCGGACGAGAAAGCCCCAGCGAAGAAGGCCAAGCCGAAAATCGAAGTCGTTTTCTGCCTCGATACCACCGGCAGCATGGGCGGCCTCATCCAAGGGGCCAAGGATAAAATCTGGGCGATTAGCAATCAGATCGCTGGAGGCAAGCCGGGACCGGACCTGAAGATCGGTCTGGTCGCCTACCGCGATCGCGGGCCGGAAGAGTACCTCACCAAGATCGTCGAACTGACCGACGACCTCGACGCCATTCACGGCAAGCTGCGCGAATTTCAGGCGGGTGGCGGCGGCGATGGCCCAGAGAGCGTCAATCAAGCGCTCGACGATGCCGTCAACAAGATCAAATGGAGCGCCGACAAGAAGACGCTGCGGATCATTTTCCTCGTCGGCGACGCGCCTCCGCACATGGACTACGCCGACGACGTGAAATATCCCGCCACCTGCAAGAAAGCCTGCGAGAAGGGCATCATCGTCAACACCATTCAGTGCGGCGGCGATGCCGAATGCAAAAAACACTGGAAAGAGATCTGCAAACTCGCCGAAGGCTCCTACGCTCAAATCGCGCAGACCGGCGGCGTCGTGGCGGTCGCCACCCCCTTCGATAAAGAACTCGCCGAGATCAACGGCGAATTGGCGAGAACGACGCTGGTTTATGGCGGACGCGCGATGAAAAAGGCCAGCGAAGAGAAGGCCCGCGCCGCCGCCGCTTTACCCGCGTCCGTCGCCGCCGACCGCGCCGCCTTCCGCGCCAAGGACGGTAAAGCCGCCGCCTACGATCTCCTCGATGCCATCAAGAACGGCAAAGTCAAACTGGAAGACGTGAAGCAAGACGAACTGCCCGAACAGATGAAGAAAATGGACGCCAAGGAACGCAAGGAGTATCTCGAAAAGCTGGAGAAACGCCGCGCCGAACTGAACAAGAAGGCTTTGGAACTGGACAAAAAGCGCGGCGAGTACATCAAGGAAGAGTTGGCCAAGCGCGCCAAGAAGGAAGGCAAGGACGCGAAAGACAGCTTCGACAACCAAGTACTCGAAAGCCTTCGCAAACAGGCCAAGAAGTATAACATCGACTATTGAGCGCGATCCCAGCCATTCCAACCGCGATTTGAAAGCCCCTCTCCCCCTGTAATCGGGGGAGAGGGGCTGGGGTGAGTCGCTTCTCATTTGCCCAAGCGATACAAGTGCTTCTCGGTACGAAGGTACAGAGTTCCATCGACAGCGGCGAGCGAGGCGAGCGCACGCTCATCCAACACATTTTTTGCCAGCAACTTGTAGCTCTTACCGGCGCGAAGGACCACGGTGGTTCCCTGTTCGCTCAGAAGATAAATCTTGCCGTCCGCGAACAACGGCGATGCCGAGTAGGTGCCGCCGATTCGTTCCTGCCAATGAACCTCACCCGTTTTCGCATCGAGACAGCTAGCGATGCCGTTGTCCGATACCATGTACAACTCCGCGCCCACCAACAGCAGCGACGGCGAATGGGCGACGGACTTACTCGTCTTCCACGCCACGTGCGTTTCGGTAACGTCGCCCATGCCGTCGGGCTTGATGGCCAACAGACTCGGTCGGTCGTAGCCAGTGCAGATAAAGAGTAAGCCGTTGGCGTACACGGGACGCGGGATCACGGAATAGCCGTTATATCGGACATTCCATATCTCTTTTCCATCCTTTGGATCGAAGGCCGCGACGATGTTGCTGCCGGGGCTGACGATCTGTTTCTTTCCTCCGACTTCGATGGCGAGCGGCGTGCTGAAGGAAAACTTGCGTGGAGCCTCGTTGGTGCGAGGCGTTTTCCAACGTACTTGTCCGTCGGAGACGTTGAGAGCGACGAGGAAGCGTTTGTCGCTGCCGTCGCAACTGAAGACGAGTATATCGTCGACGAGAATCGGCGAACCGCCGTTGCCGTGGACGGGAGCGTAGCCGAGCGAGGTATTGCGCCAAAGAATGGTACCGTCGAGATGGAGGCATGCCGTACCTTGATGGCCGAAGTGAACGAACAGCTTGCCGTCGCGGACGAGCGGCGTCGGACTGGCGTGGCTGTTTTTGCCGTGTATCTTCGGCGCTTGCTTGCCGTTTTCAAGAAATATCTCTTTGTCCCAAAGCTTCTCTCCCTTGACGGCATCCAGACACAGGGCGCGCAACGAGCGATCGCCATTGTCCAGCGGAACGGCTGTGGTTAGATACACCCGACCCCCGACGACAATCGGCGACGACCATCCCTTGCCGGGTATCTCTCGCTTCCAAACGACATTTTCCTCTTTGCTCCACGTCAGGGGCGGCGTGCCCTTCAGAAGATGCCCTTGTCCGGTTGGTCCGCGAAACTCCGGCCAATCGTCCGCGTGGAGCGATGGAACTAGGCAACCGGCACATACGAAGGTGAGAACGAACGCGGATCGATTCATAGGGAGTCTCTCGGTGGGTTATGGAGCTAGTTCAGGCGGGACATCTTCCTAATTATTTTATGTCGTCGCTTGCAAAAGGGAATGCGCGGCGGATTGCTCGCCTGGTTTGCAAACCGAAGCTGGATCGTACCGTTCTGCTCCCCCTCTCGCTCGATTCCGAGTAGAGAAGGGGAGCAGTGCGGTAGGATTAGTTGTACAGCGCTGCTCTCGGATTCTCCCCTCTCCCCTGTACTCAGGGGAGAGGGGTTGGGGGTGAGGGGTGAGGGGTGAGGGACGAAAGGAGACGCCGAAACCAATCGTTTTCACCAAACCCCTCACCCCCCAGCCCCTCTCCCCTGGGTACAGGGGAGAGGGGAGTAGCGCTGTACTGTTAGTAGTTGTACTGGATTCCGAACGTCAATCCTTGCGCCCACAGTCCGACCTCGTGGAAGACCGGCGCGGGATGAAGTCCTGGTACGGGGGCCGGTTCGGGGTTGAGGGGAAAATTGGGAATTCGCGTCACATCGAGCGTTCGATCGATGGATGTGCCCGGACGTATGACGTTGCTCCAGTACAAGAAATTGTAACCGACGAAGGCGCGCAGCGAGGGCAGAATCTGATAGCCGAGATTGATGCCGACCTCGGGAACCACGCTGAAAGCGTTGTGGGAATAATGGCCAATGTTGCTGTTGAGAGCCAAGAGGCCACCCGTGAAGTTCTGCACCGCGCCGGTGGGAGAGACAAAGCGCTGGCTGCCGCTGATGTCGAGGAGTTGTACCGTATCGCCGAGGGCAACCTTGCCGCGCGTCTGAATGCTCCATCGGCCCCAATACCACCACGCCGCCAAACCGGCCTGGCCGCCATAAAAGTGATTCTGCGTGTTGAAGGTATCCGTGACGGTGATCGTTTGATTGGTAAACGGCGGCGGCGCGGTGGGCAGGCTCTGAATGTTTTCGGTGATGGTAAGCGATTCGTCGAGGTTGATGTTGCGGAAGCCGATCAGAGGCATGATGCGATAATTGCAACCACAGCACCACAAACAGAGCAAATTGCCTTCCAATCCCCACAGCGATGTCGGGGCGTTGATGGAGAGAGTTCCGGTCCCTTCGCCGGGCACGGATGTCAATTGGGCGAACTCTTGTCCGTTGTTCGCATCGAGAAACGGACGGGCGATGACTGGGTGCATGGAACTATTGGTGCTGAACGAACTGGAAAGAGGCCCGAGGAAGAAGCCGGTAACTTCAAAAGCCTTGGATCGTTCGTCGTTCAACCAATAGCCGAGTGTGAAGCGTCCGCCCGAGTACGGTCCCGATCCGAGCGTATTGCCGCCGAACAATACCTGTGTGCCCGGCGCTCCCAGCACGCCGAATCCGGTGAGGTTGCCAGTCGATGCCAAAACCGGCGTCGCTTGCCCCTGGATCCACCACAATAGGTACTCCGCGTCGGCGTACAAACGTCGTCCTTGGGGACGATAGGGAGTGCCAAAGGGCGAATCGGAATCGTCTTGAATGGGGCTGGGAGGGGGGCCGAAATCAAAACGATCGCTCGTCGGGGCGTCCCATTCGGGCGCGGGAGGTAAGGCATTGGGGATGACGCTCGCCCCGGGCGAACTCGCGCCGAGACCCTCACTCGATGCCGAAACGGGTCGGAGTCGGCGAAGCGGTCGATCCACGGCGAACAGCGTTTCGCTGGAGTCGTCGATGTCGTTGCCGGACGAAGTCGCCGATTTCGACGTCGGCATGCTGACGGCGATAATCTCCGGCTTCGTCGTTGGGTCGCCGGCCGGGATATGGGCGGGAACGACGGTTTGATACCCCACGGTTTGGATCCCCCCTTCTCCCGAAATCGGCGCAGGGGTCCGCACCTCGATTTGCGCGGGCGGTTCGGCGGGAGGGGGTAGGGGCGATCCGAGTACGGCGAGAGGAGGCTCGGTGGTCGGCACCTCGCGGACGCTCTTCCAGGGCGAATCTTCCGAGCGAGACGGCGAAGCATTGCCGAGTACGGCGAGGACAATGCAGCCGATCCAAAAGCGGTTCTTTCTCATCCTCTTATCCTCGAACGGGCCGACAATCGGAGGCGCGTGCGCCACCCCTCTCGCCAGTTTTTTCGGCCATTCGGCACAATGAAAAGAAGTGATTCCATTCATATTATCCTCCCCGTCCACCGCGCGCTTTCCTCGCTTGCCCAGGCGACCGAATGTCGTCGCGCGCAGCAATCGCGCCGTATTACCGAGTTTGTTCATCTTTACAATCGGCGAGAGTGCGGATGGGAAGATTGGACTTCACGGCGTCTACCGCGTCGTGGTAAGGAAGTGTTGCTCGATCTGAGTCGAGCGTTTGCCCACGACCCGAAACGGAACAAAAAAAGGAGTCACAGGATGAATGCGTCGTTGACCACTCGCGGTCTCCGCCTTCTCCCCTACTTGGTACTTGGTTGTGTGTTGGCAGGGATGCTGTCGCCGGCCCACGCCATTTTTCCGCCGCCGACCCCGCCGCCAACCACCTCGGATGGATCGGGGTCCGATGGCTCGAATCCGCCTCCGGTCAATCCCGGTGATGGAGGAGGGCACACGAGCAGTGTCCCACCGTCGAGCGGAACTCCCGAACCGGGCACGCTCGTCCTGGCGCTAACGGGTGCCGGCGCGGCAACCTTGGCTTACTTGCGTCGTCGCCGATCCGCGGTCGAAGCGAGCGCGGGTTAGTCGCTATCCGCAGGGGAGCGCGCGGGTTAGCCGCGACCCGAAGGGGAGCGCGGATTTGTCCCGCCCTTCCCTCCGCGTCGCGGCTAATCGATTTTATACCGCGTTCGCGGCTAACGACCGTACATACCCCCCATCCCACCCATGCGAGGCATGGTGTTCGGCCAATTACCGGCTCGACCGCCCGCTCCTCCAGGCATCATTCCCGGTCCTCGTTGGCCCATCATGCCGCCGCCGCGCCGCTGGGTCGCTGGCAGCGCGGCTCCTTGACCGATCGTGCCGCTGTTGAAATACATGCCCGTATAGTTGAACGCCGTGGGATGGCCGGTGGAAATCAGGGGAACGTCGAGATCCTGCTCGTCCAGATTCGGCGGAGCGGGTAACTGAGACATCAACCCCTGCAACGAACCGTACATGAGTGTGCGATCCTGACGCCTTTGCAGTTCCGGCATGACACCCGAAAAGTAATTGATGGCGGGATCGCCGGGCCTTAACATATTCAAGTAGGGACTCAGTTGCGGCGCATAGCCTGGCCCGTAGGCCGGCGGACGATACGGGTAGTTAAATTGGGCCGCTGCGAGTCCCACTCCCAAGATCAGCCATCCGGTTGAGACGCCGAGCGCGATTCTCGTCAATGGTTTCATGTTGAGTCTCTCTCGTGTTGCGTGGACGGTATCCCAGTCTCCCAAACACAGTATCATG
>JAJXWW010000194.1 GCA_021781415.1 Planctomycetota bacterium | reverse complement strand
GCGACTGCGCCGCTTGCTTCATGGCAGCCTGTGCCCGTCCGGGTTTGCCTTGCGAAAGCTGCCCCTGAGCGTCGGCCATCTGTCCGGCGGCTTGGGTCATCGCTTCGCCGGCCTTGGGCGAGGCTTTTGCCGATTTGCCGGAGGACGCGCGCGCGGCCGAGGCCGCCGTTTGAGCGGCGCGATCGAGTGCCGCAGCGGCGCTGTCTTGCGATTCTTTTGCCGACGACGAATCGTCGCTCCGCGCTCGTTCGTTCGCTTGCCGCATGTCCCGTCTGGCGCTCTCGCTGTCGCCTCCGGCTCGTTGCATGGCCGACTTCATCGCTTCCGACGCGCCGGGCTTCTGGACCGAGTCTTGGAATTGACGCATCAAATCGGAAGTCTCGCGCTCCAGTTCGCGCTGGCGGGCTCGTTGCCGACCCGCCTGGGCGCGGGCATCGTTGGCCAGAGGTTGCAATAACCGATTGATTTCCTGTTGGCGCTGGCTCAGCCGACGAGCTTGGAGCAGGACATCCTTGGTCGGGTTATCCACGCCCCGAGGCAAAGAGACTAATTGTGATGCCAATTGTCGCAATCGATCGGCGCTCTGCTCGCCGGCGCGTAGAGCCGTCGGCAAAGAACCGGCGACGAGTTGCCGCGCCGCCTCCGCCGTGGTTTCTCGCGCTTGTCCCGCCTGGCGCGCCACGGCGGCTCTGTCGCCTTGCTCATCGGCGACATCCCGCGCCAATTCCTCCGTCTCTTTGGCAACCGCCGCCTGCCGACGGACGAGATCCTCAACGGGGTTGTCGAGCAACGAAGGTGAACCGTCGCTCGCCGGTTGGTTCAGCCGCATCACGCGATCGCTCAGCGCCCGCTGTTGTTGAGCCAGCCGGCGGGCTAAGTCGCTCAACTCCCGGCTAGGCAACCCCGAGGGCATCGGTGGGTCGCTGGGAGACACGATCGAGCGGGGCGAACCGGGCTGCGGCGCTTCGACCGGAGAAACCGGACGTTTCGCCGTCGCGGCGAGTTTCTCGGCGAGTCGGTCGGCAGAATCGGCGGCGCGAGCAACGGCTCGTTTGGCGTCGCTGGGATTCTTGGCTCGCGTCAGTGCCACCACGGCATCTCCCATTCGCGCCCGCGTCTCCACCATTTGCGGTAGTGCCTTGCGTCCGTCCAGACGGCGTAGCTGTCTCGCCAATTCGGCTTGTCGTTCGGCGGCATTCTTATCCGTGCGATCCGCGGCGACTTCGTCGGCCAAGGCACGCTGTTGGCTGGCGAGATGATTCGCCTTGTCGGCTGCCTCGTTGCGTCCGGAGAGACGGTCGGCGAGATCGCGCAGTGCATCCGCCGCTTGACGGTGCGCCGGTCCCCGATCCCGAGGAGACGCTCGTTCGAGGTTCTGGAACGCTTCCAAGGCGCGCCTTTTCTCTTGTGAGGCCGCTTCTCCTCCGCGTATCTCGCTCGCTTCGCGCGCGATCTCCCGCTGGCGTCGTTGTCCTTCTTCGGACGCAGCCCGATCCGGTTGCCGTTCGTTCTCGGCCACGGCGTCGGCCTGGGCGCGGGCCAACCGTTCCGCTTTGGCCGCGTCGCTCTCCTCGCCGGCCAACTGCCGGGCGAGATCGTCCAGCTTGCGGCTCGCCTCCTCCATCCTCTTTTGCGATTCGGGAGAGGTTGGATTGGTCCGTACCGCCGTTGCCGCCGTTTGAGCCGCTTCGACCGCCTCGCGTTGACGTTGTGGCGCATCGCTGGGGAGGCTGGCCGTCTCCTCGGCAATCTTCTGCTGATTTCTCTTGATCTCCTCTTTTCGCTGCGCGGGATTCGCCCCCTCCTCGGCATGTTTTGCTGCTTCCGCGAGTTCGTGCTGCCGTCTGGCGAGATCGCGGGCCTGTTCGTCCGCGGGTTTCTCGCCGCGCAGGGCACGCTCGAGCCATTCGAGCTGGCGCTGCGCTTCTCGTTGCGACGACTCGACATCTTCGCGTCGTCCCTCGTTCAGGTCCGCCAGCGCGCGCCGCAGAGCTTCCTCGGCCCTCTGACGGCGATTCTCTTGCATGGGCGCGCCCATCGCGCTTAGCTTCTTCACAACCTCCGCCTGAGCGCGTGCGGCCTGCTCGGTTTGTTGCCGTGCTGCCGCCCCCTCCTTTGGGAGTCGTTCGACGCGTCGAGCAATCTGTTCCTGTTGTCGCCGCTGACGCTCTAACTCTTGGAGCGCGGCCTTGCGCCGCTTATCGAGGGGAGGCAAAATATCCGATAAGCGTTGGAGTAATTTTCTCGTCTCCTCCATGCGGGCTTCCGCCTCCGACGCATCGCGTTTTCCCAACGCTTGCTCCGCCTCGGTCGCGCGCTCGGCGATGGTGCGCTTCACCGCGTTGGCCTCGGCGGCATCGGGAGGTATCGACAGCCGCTCCGCCGTTCGACGGATCGCATTTTGCTCCTCGGTCAGTGGCTTTTTATCTCCCGAAGCGCGGTGTGCGCGCTGTCGTAGTTCGTGTTCGGCCTGCGCCAATTGGCGCGCCGCTTCCTTGGGGTCGGACGCCGCCGCGAGCGCGCGCTCGAACGCTTGCGCCATGCGTTCGAGATCGTTGGCCGCCTGTTCCTGATGTTGCAGTGCATCCTTCGCGCGGTCTCGTTGGAGTTCTTCGACGGCCTTCCGATACTCTTCGGGTTGCAGGGGGGATGCCTGCGCCACCTTCAACGCCTCGCGCGAGCGCCGCGCCAACGCCTCTTGTTGCTCGGCCAATTCTTGTTGCTTCCGCGCCAATTCGGCGAGCTTCTCGATGCGCTGCCGTCGTTCGGTTTCCGACTCCGCGCGCGACAAATCGCGTTGATCCCGCGCCAATCGGCGTGCCCGCTCGGCCAACTGTTCCGCATTCGCTTGCCGCGCTCGTTCGAGCGCTTGCTTCAACGGTTCGCTCTGTTGACTGAGGCGCTCCAGTTCCGCCGCGGTATCCGCCTGTTCCCGCCGCAGTTTCTCGAACGCTTCGCTTCCCTTGGGATCGAGCGGCCGCTCGGCCAATTCGGCGGCTCGCTCGGCCAGGCGACTCTCGCGCTCGGCCAGCGTTTCCAGCTCGATGCGATCCAGACGCTCTTGGGCCAGTCGGTCGTTCGTCGCCTTTGCCTCGTCGAGCCGTTGGAGCGCCGCTTCCAGTTGTTCGTCCGCTTTGTCGAACCGCCGGGTTCGTTCCACGGGTGTCTTCTGTCGCGGTGCTTGTGCCAACGCCTCGCCGCTTTGGCGCATCTCCCCCTCGGCCACTTGGGTCGCCGTCTCGGCCACGGGACGGAGGGGAGGCGACGATTCGGCGATTTCAGCGATCTCGTGAAGAGCTTTCTCGGCACCCCGATTGTCGCGCTGGAGGGCATCGACGATCTCCACCTGCTCCGTTGCCAACGTCTCCGCGTCGCTCGTCTCTTGTCGCACTTTGTAGACGCCGCGTTTCTCGCGCAGCAACGACTCGCGCACGGCTTGCAGACGGCGATTGATTTCATCGCGCTGGGCCAGAATCTCCTGTTGTTTGAGCGGGTCGCCTGGCTTCGCCGCCTGCAACGTCAACCAGCGATCCGCCGGATAGACGACGACGTGCGGGCCTCCGTACTCCTTCGGTAGATTGTCGCGGAGGTGGAAACGATAATCGAGTCGATCCCCCTCGCGGAGTTTTCCCGTCAAATCGAGGACGCTGCGCGCGAGAGCCGACCGCGCGGCGACGCCTTCCATCTTCAGCGATTCTCGTTTGCCCTCCTGGTCGTTGACGCGATACTCCAATTCGATCGCGGTGACGCCGAAATCGTCCGCAGCTTCAAGTTCCAGAGGGATACGGTCGCTCGGCAGGACGCTGCGCAACTCTTCCTTGCCGGCCATACGAACGACGGAGGGCGGTCGATCCGGAACGACGCGAATCGTTCCTCCCGCCAACTCGGTGCGAACGCCGTGTTCCGCCTCCAAGATCAAGCGATATTTGACATCCTTTGTAGCTGTGAATGTCAAGGAGGCCGACCGGCGATCTTCGCTCAAAAGCAACGATTGCCGTTCGTTCTTGGCAGTCGCGGTCGCATCGTCGCCTCGTGCCTCCGCACTCCACTCGATGGCTCCCGATACGGCGGGGCGGGTGAAGTGGAAGTCGAAGCGAACGGTGCTGTGTTGCAAGGGAGACAGATCGACGAGTCCGGTAAACTTCTCTTCGTCCACCACGGAGCGCGCGTACTCCGGTGGAACGATGACGACGCGCGGACTGTCGGCGGCCAGTTCCACCGGAGCCACGGCCGTCACGCGATATGCGGGACTGGACTCGCTCCCGGCCTCAATGCGATACGAGAAGTCGCCGGTGACTTGGTGCGCGAACGCGAACGTGCCCTCGGTAGCGGGGGTCATCGCGAGCCGGGTCTGAGTTCCCTCGGCTTCGATTACGAGGAATGCCGTGGCCTCGAACGGCGCGTTTCCTTCGTGCGACGGGGTAACGCGCGCGGACAGCGACAGCGTCTGCCCCCGCGCGGCGACCGCATCGCCCGGCGAAACCTCAATGTCATAAGACGCCACGACGGATTCGGGATGGTGAGGATGCGTGAATCGCCGAATGCGTTCGTCGACGCGATTCGGCCAAACGAATACGACTACTACACAGAGAGCCAAGACCGCTCCCGCCAGGACACCGGCCATCGCGGCGCGGCGGCGAGGAATGGCCGGTTGAAAGTCGAGTGTTTGGCTGCGCTGTGCCGCTTCTTCTAGGAGTAATCCAATCAAGAGGGGCGAACCGTGTCCCGGTTCGGACCCTTCGGCCAATTCCACGGCGCTCGTCAATCGCTCGCCAAGATCGGGATATTTGGCTTCAACGGCCGCCGCGATGTCTCTCACGTCGATTCGGCGGCATAGCGGCAGGCCAACGCTTATCAACGACAGGATCGCACTCTCGCCGAGCCAGATCCAAAAGAGCATTTGCCGAGTCGTCGACGGCAGATCGAGCCAACAATCGAGGCCGATGAGCGCCCCCGCAGAGAGGACGAGGACGACGATCGACCGAGCGAAACCGCGCGAGGCTCCGAGCAGACGAATGCGGCGACGCAAAGCGGCGAGTCGGCAATGCAGTACGGCAGGTAACGTTACAGTCGCGGTCACGAGGCGAACTCCCCAGGTGGTTGTCGCCCAAGGGCGATGCGGTTCGCGTCCACAAGCGGACAGCGGGTAGGAGTAGTTATTCTAAGGTGTGGACGGGGCGTTCCGCAAGTAGATTCAGAAGAGATCGGAGGAGTGTTATCGAAGGGTTAACGATTCGCAATGCCTGGCCCCGGCTCGGAAACGCCTCGGTCCTTATTCGACCGAACTCCCGCGATCGATGCCACCAAGTGACGCATACCGTGCCTTGGAGGGGAGCATCGGAAAGCGGGGGCAAGCGAAGAGGATGAGATGGTTCGGGAGCGAACCATCTCATTCAATCTCGTCTCCTTCGGGGTTGCCCTCTCGTTCCGATGCGAATGAGGGAAGCCGAGGCAATTTATCTCTTTTTATATCCGACAAGTCCTACATCAATGTATTGCCCGCCGCCCGTTTGTTTGCAGTGAACGGCGAAGATATGCTTGCCGGGGCGAAGCATTTCCAACGCTTTGGGGTCCATGGCGACATCCTCGTAATCGGTTCCGTAGCCTGGAACCTTGGCGGCGAGGATGCCGTCGATGTAAATCTCCGCATCTTCGTCGTGATGGATGCGAAGGAGCAACTCTTTGGGCGCGTTCTCCGGCAGCTCGAAGGTTCTTCGCAGCCAAATGTTGCCGGTCTCCCATTGCGTCCGTACTACCGCGCCCGGCGTTTTGTCCGTCCCAAAACCGCCGAGACCTAATTTCCAATTCGTATCCACATAGTCCGGTTTGTACCAATCGTCGGCGGGCTTCTCAAGGCTATAGTGCCACTCCAACCCCTTCGCCTTCGAGGTCGGCACAACGACGACCGTTTCCGGCACGGCCTTCAGATCGCCCTTGTTGACCGCGGCCACACGGTCGAGATCGACTTTGATGACGGCACGATCGTAGGTCAACAGTCCGTTGGCTTCCGTTTCCACGTCGGTGGTTTGCGTGTAGACGGCGGCGCTGAGGCCGGGATTGATTCGGAGTTTGTAGACCCCCGCCAGCAACTTCTCGTACTTGCGGGTCAGGTCTTCCTTACTGCTTGCGCCGCGATAGCCCCACGTCTTCTGCTCCCAGGTATGGCCATCGACTTTAAGTCCCAGCCCGCCGAACTCGCCGAGTACGGCCGCGCGCTTCGCCTCCGGTTTGGGCGAGGCGGGGCCGGGGTAGACGTGCCAATCGTAAACGTCGCCGACGCCGCGATCCGCCCATCCGCTGGCGGAATTGACCAATCGTGAGGGATCGTACTTCTTCGTCCATTCCGCAATCCGAGCCGTGTCAAACTGTCCCCAACCTTCGTTGAAGACGACCCACATCACGATCGAAGGATAGTTGTGTAGTGCGTCAATCATCTGTTTCAATTCGGATTCATAGATCTTCGCCGATTCGGGGGTGCGCTTCACGTCGGGATCCTTGGGTCCGATGCTTCTGTCGCCGGAGGGCATGTCCTGCCAGACGAGCAGGCCGAGTTTATCGCACCAATAGTACCAGCGGGCCGGTTCGAGTTTGACGTGCTTTCGGGCCATGTTGAAGCCGAGCTTCTTGGTGATTTCGATGTCGTACTTCAACGCCTCATCCGTGGGCGCGGTGTACAGACCATCGGGCCAGAAACCCTGATCGAGCGGGCCGACCATGAAGTACGGCTTATTGTTGAGCAACAAGCGCACGACGCCTTTTTCGTCCGGTCCAACGGAGATCTTGCGCATGCCGAAATAGCCCGTCACCGTATCCGCGGGCTTTTGGCCCTCCTTGCCAAGCTCGACGCGCAAATCGTAGAGGAAAGGCGATTCCGGCGTCCATAATTTCGGATCGTCCATGGACAAAATTAATTCCTTGCCGACGGAGCCGCGCACGGAGGAGAGAAACTTCGTGCCATCGCGAGCGATCAGGACCACGCGGTCGGTCGGCGCGGCGTTGGCCCCCTCGACGGTGATGCGAACCTGCTTGCGATCCACGTCCGGCACGATCTTCAATCCTTGGATATAGGCTTTCGGCACCGGCTCGATCCAGACGGTTTGCCAGATGCCGGTGGTCGGGGTGTAGAAGATGCCGCCCGGCTTGCGGACTTGCTTGCCGCGCGGCTGGGTACTCGCGTCGGTGGGATCCCAGACGCCGACGATGACTTCTTGTTCGCCGTCCTTCTTCAGCGCCTCGGTGATGTCGAAAGAGAAAGGATCGTAGCCGCCGCGATGGCTGCCGATCTCTTTGCCGTTCACCCAAACTTTCGCCTCCCAATCCACCGCGCCGAAATGAAGCAACACGCGCTCCTCTCGCCACGTTTTGGGCACGGAAAACGAACGGCGATACCACAGACGCTCGGAATGCTTCATCACGCCGGACAATGCCGACTCGACGGGAAACGGCACGAGAATGCGTTCGGGCAATTCTTTCCCAAACGGCGCGGCTTCGTCTTTCTTGGCGAGCGCCAACTGCCATAGGCCATTCAGGTTTTGCCAGCGTTCGCGTTGCATCTGAGGACGAGGATATTCGGGGTGCGGATTATCCGCTTTCACGTCCTTGGCCCAGCGAGTCATCAACGGCCCTTTGGCCGGCTGC
>JAJXWW010000102.1 GCA_021781415.1 Planctomycetota bacterium | reverse complement strand
TCGCTACCCTGCTGATTCTTGACGATTTCGCAGCCGATCCGCTCGCTCCACACCGTCAGTTGTTCGACGGCGGCGGCGCGATAGGTATCGCAGGCGGCCACGAGTACCTTCTTGCCTTCTTGCTGAAGCCTTCGGGCCAGCTTGGCGATGGAGGTCGTCTTGCCGGAGCCGTTCACGCCGGCCACCAACACTACCGTCGGCCCGCTGGGCGCGTACCGCAGACCTTCGCCGTCCGTGAGCATCTCTTTTAACTGTTTCTTGACGAATGCTTCGACATCTTCGCCGATTTCTTTGTTGAGGAAAGATTGCCGCACTTGATCGGTAATTAGGAAAGTGGTGGTAACGCCGACATCGGCGAGGTAGAGGCGCTTCTCCATCTCAAGCAGGAAATCGCGGTCCACCTTGCCGCGCAGACGAAACATGGAGGCGAAGCCGGAGAAGACGCCTCGCGTCTTGCTCAACCCCGCCTTGAGCTTCTCGAAAATGGCACGAAAAACCATGATTACCTCACGAATCGGACGAAGCGGCAGCGTTCGCCGCGGAGTATCCTCCTCCCAGAGCTAACGCTGCCGGCTCGCCCTTCCCAGACGAAGGCGAGCGAACTCCTCGGCGGAGATGGTACAGGAGCCGACGCCGCGCCGTCCCGGTCCATGACAATCGCTGCCGCCGGTGATGGCCAAGCCCAAGCGTTCGGCCCAACCGCGCAGTTCCAACATTCGGGATCGTCGCAGATCGGGATATTCCACCTCGACCGCTCCCAAGCCGAGCGCGTGCAACTCGGCGAGTTGCTCCTGAGTGCAATCATACGGCGGGTGTGCCCACGCCGCAACACCGTCCGCCGCGCGCACCAAGGCGATGGCCTCGGCGACGGGCAAACGTTTCTTGGGCGTCGCCACGCCGCCGCGATCGCCGAGATAGCGCTGAAACGCCTCGCGCATTGTGGCCACGCGGCGGGCGCGCACCAGCATCTCCGCCACATGACGACGGCCCAAGGCGTCCGGCGAACCCCGCACGCTCCGCTCGTCTTCGGTAAGGGACACGCCGCACTGCCGCAATCGCTCCAGCATCTCGTGAAAGCGCGCAATTCGGTGGCGGCGCAGATCGTCCAGTGCATCGGATAATGGCCCGTCATCGAGAGCCACGAAGTAGCCCAATAGATGCAATTCGCGCCGACGATATTCCGCCGTGATCTCGACGCCGGCGACGATTTCCACGCCCGTCCCAGCCGCCGCCGCTTGCGCCGCCGCCACGCCGCCGAGCGTATCGTGATCGGTAATCGCCGCCGCCATCAAGCCGGCGCGGCGCGCCAAATCGACGATCTGCGCCGGCGTGTAGGTTCCGTCGCTGTGCGTGGTGTGGAGGTGCAGATCGACGCGCCCGGCGTGGGGTCCGCGCGCGGCCAACTGACACAATGCGGTAAAGGGTTGACCGGCCGGCATGCCTCACTCCACCGAGGTGGGGGATTGACGCAAGCGGTCGAGTACGCCGTTGACGAAGGCGGGCGAATCGGCAGAGCCATAACGACGAGCCAGTTCGATGGACTCGTTGAGCGCGACGTTGGGCGGAGTCTCCGGCGTGTGCATCAGTTCGTAAGCACCCAGCCGGAGGACGTTGCGATCGACGGCGGGCATGCGTGCCAAGCGCCAATTCTCCGCCGTTTCAGCGAGACGACGGTCGATGTCTTCTCGCTGTGCCGTCACGCCGTCGTAGAGCGCGAGACAGAACGGCACGAGAGTCTGGTCGCGGAGCCGTTCGCGGACGAACCGTTCGAGAACATCCCGGTCGATGCGACGGTTGAGATCGCGTTGAAACAGCAATTGTAAGGCCACTTCACGGGCACGAGAACGTCGAGTCATGGGTTGGTACGGCAAGCTCCTTTCCAATTAACTTAGCGAAACCCGCTCTCGCGGCAAATCGGATTGACGCCCTCACCGACCCCGCCATACAACAACTCTCGTCGCTCTTTCGGGAGGAATCCCCATGCGCATCGGCATCGTCAGCGACACGCACGGCAATCGCGTCTCCGTGGCGCGCGCCCTCACCGAATTGCACGCGCGCGGCATTACCACACTCCTCCATTGCGGCGACATCGACGATCCGGAAACGATTGCGATGTTCGACGGCTTCGCGGCGCATTTCGTCTTCGGCAACTGCGACCACGACCGCACGGCGCTGCGCGAAGCGATGAACGCCATCCACGCCACCCTGCACGATTCGTTCGGCAGCATCGAACTCGAAGGCGTGAAACTGGCGTTCACCCACGGCGACGACTCGCGTTTGCTGCGCGACGTGGAGCGTTCCGGCTATTACGATTTCCTCTTTTACGGCCACACCCACCGAGCCGAGGAACATCTCAGCGGCCCCACGCGCATCGTCAACCCCGGAGCGCTGCACCGCGCGCGTCCGAAGTCATTCGCGGTGTTGGATTTGACAAGTCGAGAAATGGAATCGGTAACCGTGGAATGACCCGCCCGTCCGGCGCGACGATCTACGAATCGGCGTGGGCCACGGATGTCATGCGCTCTTGGGCCGCGTCGGACGCGGTCGTTGCCGCCAGGCCGATCGAACGCGGCTTGAACTCTCCCGGTGCGATTGCCACCAACTGATCGTGGACGCGCTGGCGCAGTTCGCACGCCAGCTGGACCATTTCTTTCGTCTCGTCGGGCGTCATTTCTCCGTGGGGATAGATCAGCTTAATCAATCCCGAAGCGATGCGTTCGACGGCGACTTGATCGCGGCGCGTCATTCCGGGGGCGAACTCCAAGCGACTGGCCGTGGTCTGGTAGTCGTCCTCGCGCAGCCGAGCCAGAATCTCGCCAAAGTAATCCGTGATGAAGCCGACGCCGTTTGCCAATGCCTCGGAAGTGATCTTGGGGATCTCCCATCCCGGCAAGTAACCGTGCAGTCGGTCGAGAAAGGCCGAGTCGATCAACTCTTCGGGCAGCGGCTCGAAGAGATGGCGATAGCGCTCATCGGGTCGATCGTCCTGTACGTCGAGGTTTCCGGTGTACACGAGGCTGGCGTCGGTGGCGAAGCTGCGCGCGCCGCGACTGAATTGGCCGCTCTCCATGTAATCTTTGAGCGTCGAAAGCGTGGCATCGGTGTCGCCGAACGTCGTGTGCGCGATCTCGTCGAAGACGACAACCTTGCGCGTGCCAAGAATGCCGACGGCCTTGGTCGCCAGGTTGACGAACAGATTGGCGGGAGTGGTCCGCCCGCCGGAGATGGTGAAGACGCGCGGCGACAGATTGCGCAATAAGAACGTCTTCCCCGTTTGACGCGGTCCCAACTCGATGAGATTGATGTTACTCTGCACCAACGGCGTCAGTCGAGCCAGGAGCAACAAGCGATGTCTTCGACTGGGAAACGCGCGGGGGGCATAGCCGGCGCTTTGCAGAATCAGGTCGATCCACTCGTCCGAAGTGAAGTGCGCGCGGCCGGCGCGATAGACGGCGAGATCGGGCGGACCCACTTGAAACGGCGTGAAATGGAGAATTTCGTTGGGATGTTCGGCATCGACCTGCGGGGCATAGCGAATCTTTACCGTCCCCCACAAGCCACCCAACAACAGACCGGGATGCTGCTCCAATAACGCCGCCGGCACGCGCGCCTTGTCGTCGCCCAAGGCGTCCACCTTGGCCCAACGCTGGCCGTTCTTCAAATCGATGCGAGCTTCGATCGGGTCGATCAACACCACTTCGCCGGTGCGCAGCAGGCGTTCCTTTACCAACTCGCGCCGATCGACTTCGGGCAGCAAATCCTTGATCTTGGTCTGAACGCTGTCCAGATCCTCGCGCCACGATTCGGGACGGACGTACTTGGCAATGAGATATTCCGAGACATAGCGCGGCAAACGATGAAAGGCGGCGCGCTGAGCCAACGCCTTGACAACCACTTGGTTGCCGAACACCTGCCGTGCCTTTCGATCCAGTTCGGACAGCGGAAACGACTCGAAGAGAGACACGTCATCTACCTCCAAAAACATCGTCGAGGTCGGGGTTGTGGCGCGGGTCGAGGCTGGGAGGCGAGGTCGGTTGTAATTCTAGTTTTTCGCCCATCCGTTCGAGTAACATCTCCGCAGCGCGTCGAAGTTCAACCCGTTTCGATTGAGCCAAGGCGACAAACTCCGGTCCCATCGAAATCACTTTCTCCGGGCTTACGCGCTCGAAAAGCAGATGATATTGTCTCCGCACGAGTTCCGCCGACAAAGATGTATTCTCCGAGATTTCCAGCATCTTTAAGCATTCTTCCCGCATCGCCTCCGGCGTTGTCGGAGGTGGTGCGACGCATTGGCTGGCAAGGGGTGGAGCCACGGACGGGTTGAAGAGATCGACGGGCGGATTCTCGACGACGCATCTCTCGTCCGCAAGCGCTTCGGGAGCCTGCGGCACGGTCGCAAGAGCGGGGAGCGGTGCATTCAATAACACGCTGGGAACCAGTGGCTCTCGCCCCATCGAACGAAGCCAACGCCAAAATGTCACTTTGCTTGCACACTCCACCATTTCGTCTAAACTATCGAACTGCGCGTTGGCCGCTTCTGCCTTCCGGCGCGCGTTGGCTTCTAAACTATCGAACTGCGCCATCAAATCCCTGAGCCTTCCGGGCAAGGTTTGCGCATGCCGACCCACTCCCGCATCGAAATCGACTTGCGCCTTCTTGATCCGTTCGCCGACCGCATATTCGATGTCCGAGAGACGTTTCTGTCCCACTCCTTCGATGACAATGGACGAACCGCGAAGGCTAGCGAGGTCGACCAACCCTGCTTCACGCAATTTGCTCACCGTCCCAGGTCCGATTCCGGGATAGGCCGTCAATTCGCTCACCGGCACATCGCGCAAATTGCAGGTAAATGCCTCTTCTCGCAGCGCCCGTGTCTTCACGTCCCGCATCGACTTCAAACGCACCAACGCTCGATTGGCCGAGCGTGCGCGCTTCTCGGCGTCCCGCGAAAGAAGGAGTACCCGGATCGCCCATTGCTTGGCCACCGAATTTTGGAAGCGGAGGAGCAAGACAAACGAACCCAGAATCGCCGTCACGACGATGGCGTTAAACAATAGTATCGAGAGGGTAAACCAATTCATGGAAGGCCGCAGTTGCAGTGATTGGGGCTTCTCCCGCGATGGGCATGGCACGGTCGCGGACTCCAAGCACTCGGTCCAAGGAGTTTGACAGCGGTTCGATCGGGCATGTTATCCTGTCGTACCGTCGGCGCTCGGTCAAGGCGATTATGGAGAACCAGCCGACAAGGAACGACGGCGGGATGAGAGTAGTCTGCCGATTCTCCTAGATCATAGGAGCTGCCGCGCCTCTTCCTGGCACGCCCGCGCCGCTTCCATTTGTCCCATTTGACGATAGCATTTGTACAAATCCGACAGCGCCGCCGCGTACTCGGCGCGCGGCAGCAGATCTTGCTCTTTCCGCGTGGCCCGCAATTGTTCCAGACATTCGCGCGCCGCCGACGGATTGCCCGCCCCGAGGTACGCCTGACCCAACGCCCGGAGTGTCCTGGCACCCATCGCGTCGAGTACCGCCCACTCCGGAGGGCGATGCACATCCAAACGATCGATCGCTTGCTCGTAGGCGCGCGCCGCCAACAACCGGCGCACCTCGCGGAAAAAGGGATCGACATCGTTCTGGGTTGTCGGTTCGAGAAAAAGCGACGTCTTGCCGGTTGTCTCGGCGAGCGGCGGCAACGGCTGCCCCGCCTCGCACGCTTCGAGCGCGGCGAGGAGCCCGCCCGCGTCGGCGAATCGTAGCTCCGGCTCGACGGCCAGACAGCGCGCGACCATCGCATCGAGCCAGCGATGATCGTTGCGGATCTCGTTCTGCACCGTGGACGGCGGTGGAAACTGCAACGCGCGCTTCATTCTCAAATGCTCGTCGCGGGCGTCCGTCTTATCGTCCGCCGACCACGCGACCGACAAATGCGGGCCGCCTCCGGTGAACAGTTCGTACATCAGCAAACCCAAGCTGTACACGTCCGAGGCCGGCGTCGAACGGCCAAGCAGCGTCTCGGGAGCCATGTAGGTGAACGTGCCCAGCGATCCCGCCGCAAATCCCCGAAGGCGATCGGTGTAGGCGGCCAAGCCGAAATCCACGATGCGGATCACGCCGCGTCGATCCACGAGAATGTTGTCCGATTTCAAATCCCGATGCACCGCCCCCTGAGCGTGAACCAGTGCCATGCCGCGACAAATCTGTTTCAGAAAGCGTAATCCCATCGACACGCTGAAACGCCCCGCCGCCCGCATATGCGATAACAGAGGTAGACCATCGACGTATTCCATTACCAGAAAGGCGCGGTCGTCGTACTCCGGCAGCAAACCCATATCGTGAATCTGCACCAGATGGCGTCGTCCGGCATCATCGAGACTGGTGGCCGGCGCGGCCAGCAGCTGCGCCAAGATGAGCGCGTCGCCGAACAGATAGGGAGCGGTGTCTTCGGTCAACTCGCTTTGCCGCGACACTTTGACCGCCACGGGCCGAACGCATCGACGGCAGAAATACTGTTCGGCTCGGAAGACGACGCCGAAAACCCCGCTGGCCTGCACGTCCAGCAGTTTGTACTTACCGGCCAGCGTCTGGCCGAGCAGTCTTTGTTCCAGTGAGGAAGAGCGTTCCACGATGTTCACCCCACGGCGAACCGGCCGCGTAAGCTGCCAGGTTATTTCCAGCGATTCACTCCATCTGCCTTTCTATCAGTATATCATCCTCTCGTTCCCACGCTCCCGCGTGGGAAAGCACGCCCCACCGCTCCGCGATGCGTGGAGGAGTTTCGCATGACAACGGCCAAATTCGATGTGGCCATCCTCGGCGGCGGCATCGTCGGCATGGCGACCGCGCGCGAGTTGTTGATACGCCAGCCGCGCCTGGCGCTCATCGTCCTGGAAGCCGAGGATCGCTTGGCGGCGCATCAAACCGGCAACAATAGCGGTGTTATCCACTCTGGATTATATTACAAGCCAGGCTCGCTGAAAGCGCGCTATTGCGTCGAAGGGCGCGAGGCGCTGTATCAATTCTGCCGCGAACACGGCATCGCCCACGACCGCTGTGGCAAGATCGTCGTGGCCACCCGGCCGGAGCATCTACCGGCGCTGCAAGAACTACATCGGCGCGGCGTGGCCAACGGATTGCAGGGACTGCGTTCGCTTCGCGCCGAGGAACTGCGCGAGTACGAACCGCACGTCGCCGGCATCGCCGGCTTGCACGTGGCCGAGACGGGCATCGTCGATTACGTGCAATTCACGAATAAGCTCGGCGATCTCGTGCGCGCCGGTGGAGGCGTCGTGGAATTGTCGTCTCGGCTTCTCGCTTGTCGACGCGAGAGTTCCGAATTGATTTTGGAGACGGCGCGCGGTGCAATCGCTTGTCGCTACTTGTTCGCCTGCGCCGGATTGCAGGCCGACCGCGTAGCCCGACTGTGCGGCGTGCGGCCGGGCGTATCCGTCGTCCCCTTTCGAGGCGAGTATTACGAATTAACCCCGAAGCGACTCCATCTCGTCCGCAATTTGATTTATCCCGTGCCCGATCCGCGATTTCCGTTTCTCGGCGTCCATTTCACGCGCTTGGTTAACGGCGGCGTCGAGGCCGGACCAAACGCCGTCCTCGCGCTGAAGCGCGAGGGGTACTCGTGGACTAAGTTCTCGATGCGCGACGTTCTCGGCATGGCCGGATCGGTCGGCTTTTGGCGCATGGCCGCGCGCTATTGGAAGACGGGGCTGGGCGAGTTGCATCGTTCGATCAGCAAGGCGGCCTTCGTGCAAGCGCTGCAAGAACTGCTGCCCGAACTGCGGGCGGACGATTTGATTCCGGCCGGCGCGGGCGTCCGCGCCCAGGCCCTCTCGCCAACGGGCGCGTTGGTCGATGACTTTCACCTCGTTAAGGCGGAGCGCATGATCCACGTCCTCAACGCCCCCTCCCCCGCCGCCACCGCATCTCTCCGCATCGCCCAACACATCGTCGATACGGCGGGCGACCTCGGCATTTGAGTCCGCCCCGGTAGTGCCGCGCGAGCTACCGTCGCTTTCTCCGTCATCCAACGGGGCGGCGATTTGCGTACCAATTCATTTATTTCAGTCAACAACGAATCTTGAGACAGAATCGATTGTGACGCAAGTATGACTCGGAAGTAGCCGATTCAAAGCGTAAGGATGCCAAAGCGAGATCGTTGAGGCAGACGTGGCCGCGCGACATTGACCTTGTGTTCGTCTCGGCCTTTGTGTTATCTACCTTCACTCGTTGATGATGATGCCGCTTAGGTTTCATCCGTACACCGTGGCTACGCATTTTCCCAAAGACGCGGTGGGTTTTTCGATGGGACGGTCGCAAGACCGAAATCGATCTTCATTCGTGAACTTGTGGCGAAGGAGTTCCCGTGTTCAAGTTTGTTATGATCTCGGCAATGTACGAAAATGGCGGCAATACGACGCAACGGCTTCTCGACGGACATCCCGAACTGTTCAGTTACCCATTTGAATCGCAACCGGGAACCAAATATGTTCTCGATCATTTGACGAGCATGTTCCCCGTCAAATATCGTTGGCCGATATTCCCGCTTTCCGGCGAGGTCGCGAGCGACTATGAGACGATTATCGACGAAGAGTGCAAGGTTCGTCTGAAAACGCCCCAATCCAGCAAATTTCGCGACTATCCGATGGAGATGAACGATAAGGATCGCAAGGCGCATTTCATCCATCACATGAAGGGAAAAGAGCGAACCCGAGGCCATTTGGTGGAAGCCTTCTTTCGCGCGTCCGCCGATGCCTGGAAAGATTATAATCGCTCGGGACGCGAACACGTTCACGTTGGTTACAGTCCCATTATCGTCGTCGATGCCGATAAGATCGTCAAGGATCTGCCCGGCGGTCACGTATTGCACGTTGTCCGCAATCCCTGGTCGGCCTACGCCGATACCAAGAAGCGTGCCTTGCCTCTCCCGCTCTACCATTACATTATGGGATGGTGTATCAATCAGCAGGCTGCGCTGACCTATTCGGAAATGTATCCGGGTCGCGTTCACGTTCTCCGCTTTGAAGACATTGTCGTGAACCCCGTTGAAGTTTTGGGCGGGTTCCTGGCAAAGATTGGCGTCGGCAAATCCGAAACGCTGGCACGGCCAAGCTGGAACGGTCGCGTCCTCGAACAAGTCTATCCTTGGGGAACCGTGCGCACTCCGACCGTGGCGGCAAACCTCGCAACGGCCAACGAATTGAGCGCGGCGGAGAAGAGTGAGATCCGAGCGCGGACAAAATCGCTCTTGAGTATCCTCGGCTACGAATCATTCTTGGGCGAGGAACGGAGGGCGGCATGACGAACTCGGAAGGGTTCGATCCGATACTCGTCACGGGCGCTTCCGGATTTGTCGGTGCTTGTGCTGCTCGCGAATTGTTGCGACGCGGCCACGAAGTTCATGTGCTGCTGCGAAACCAGTCGAACCCGTGGCGATTGCGGTCGGTGTGGGAGCGTCTTCGCGTTCATCGCGGAGACGCAACCGACGCCGGCGCGGTGCGATCCGTTCTGCGGCGCGTGCGGCCGCGAGTCGTCTTGCATCTCGCCACGCACGGAGCGTACGAAAAACAGGACGATGCTCGGTCGATCCTCCATACGAACGTTTTCGGAACCTACAACCTTCTCGAAGCCAGTGCAGCAGAGGGGGTCGAGGTGTTCGTCAACACGGGAAGTTCCTCCGAATACGGCTTCAAAGACGCTCCGATGCGCGAAATCGATCTTCTGGAGCCGAACAGCTTCTACGCCATTGGAAAAGCGGCACAAACGCACTTGTGCCGCTTTCTGGCACAACGGGTTTCGATGGGTATTGCGGTATTCCGTTTGTTTTCGGTATACGGTCCTTGGGAAGAGCCGACACGATTGATCCCCACGCTGCTCCACCGCGCCGCCGCTGGCTTGCCCCTGCATATGGTGTCGCCACAAGTCGCGCGCGATTTCGTTTTCGTCGACGATGTGGTCGAAGCGCTGCTTCAGTTTTCGGCGTTGGCGAAGATGCGCGGCGAGGTGATGAATCTGGGCAGCGGGACGGAAACGACGCTCGAGCAAGTGGTGCGCGAAGTGTTGGCCCTTTGCAAGAGTGCCTCCGAGGTTCACTGGGGTGCGATGACGGCGCGGCATTGGGACAGCAATCGTTGGGTTTCCGATCCCACGCGCGCCGGCGCGCTGCTCGGTTGGAAGGCGCGCTACTCGTTGACTCAAGGTTTGGCCCGTACTGCGGAATGGATGAAAACTACGAGGGAGTACAATGGGGTTGCAGAACACCGTGCTGCCGGATGATCTTCGCTCACTGTCGACTCGGATGCGCCGCCGGATCATCGAGCAATCGCTCGAATCCAACGTCGGACACATCGGTTCGGCTCTTAGCATCACGGACATCCTTGCCGTCCTTTGGACCGAGGTGATGCGCAATCCCGGAGGAGACGATCCCGACCGCGATCGTTTCATCTTGGCCAAGGGGCACGCAGCCTTGGCCCTCTACTCCATCTTGCGAGAGCGCGGTCAGCTTTCGGAAGAGCAATTTCATACCTACTGTAAGGATAATACGCTGCTCAATGCTCATCCGGAGTACGGGCTACCGAGCGTCGAGGTGGCCACGGGTTCGCTAGGTCAAGGATTGTCGGTGGGATGCGGCATAGCCTACGGCTTGAGGCAGCGCGGCTCGCCGGGGCGGGTATTCGTCCTGGTGAGCGATGCGGAATGCAACGAGGGACAACTTTGGGAAGCGGTGATGTTCGCCGCTCACCAGCGTCTGAAGAATCTGATAGCGATCGTCGATCTCAACGGAATGCAGGCTATGGGTTCCACGGAGTCCATTTTGCATCTTGGATCGCTATCGAACCGCTTTGCAGCTTTCGGTTGGAAATCGATTGAAGTAGAAGGACACGAACACACCGCTTTACGAAATGCCTTTCACGCGGGCCTTGCCGATTCCGATAGGCCGACGGTCTTCGTGGCTCGCACCGCCTTAGGAAAGGGCGTTTCGTTCATGGAGAATCGATTGGAGTGGCACTATCGCAACCTGACGCCTGCCTTAGCCCAAACTGCTCTCCAGGAAATGGAGGTATAACATGCGAAGTGCCTTTGTGGACGCGCTCTGCGAACAGGCTGCGCGCGACGAACGTATTTTTCTCATCACGGCCGATCTCGGCTGGAGCGTGCTGGAACGCTTCGCCACGGCGTATCCCGCGCGCTTTCTCAACGTCGGCGTGGCCGAGCAGAACATGCTCGGCGTCGCTGCGGGATTGGCGCGCGAGGGCTACACTCCGTTCGTCTACTCCATCGCCACGTTTGCTTCCATGCGGGGCTACGAGCAACTCCGCGACGGCGCTGCGCTGCATCAGTTGCCCGTGCGCGTCGTAGGCATTGGCGGCGGTTTCTCTTATGGTCACGCGGGACCGACGCACCACGCGCTCGAAGATCTGGCGATCATGCGTTCCCAGGCAGGGGTGACGACGCTCGCACCCGCCGACAGTGCCCAAGCACGGCGGGCACTCAGCGTAGTCGCCGACGTGCCGGGACCAGTTTACTTCCGAATCGAAAAGGAGCAACTCCCCGACATTCCGACCCTTGCCGGCCGCTTTGCCCTCGACAGTCCCGAACTGGTGCGCGCGGGGAAAGATGTGTTATATCTGGCGACAGGTTCCATCTCCCATACGGTTCTCAAGGTTGCCGACCAACTTCAACGCCAGGGGATCTCGGCCGCGGTTGCCATTCAAGCTCACCTGAGTTTTCGCTCCTCGCAAGCTCTGTGCCGATTGCTCTCTGCCTACCCGCGCGTAATCAGCGTTGAAGAAGGCACCACGGCGGGAGGACTCGGCTCGCTGGCTGCGGAGAGTATTGCCGAGAACGGCCTTGCGACCCAACTCTCCATTCAAGGAATCCGCGGCTTTTTCAGCCATGGCGGCAGCAACGAATTCCTCCGCTCGCGTCATGGACTCGACCCGACCTCGTTAGCGAAAGTCGCCGCTCAATGGAGCCACCGTAAGGAGGCAGCGTAATGACGGTAGAGATGTTCTCTCTCATTCTTCCCTGCCGCAATCAAGCCGATCACATTGGGCAGGTGGTTGCTCGATACCTTCGCCCCCTCGAAGCGCATGGGATGCCGTTTCAATTGGTGGTGGTTCCGAACGCCAGTACGGATAAGACTCGAGAAGTCGTCGAAGAATTGGCAAAAACCGATTCGCGTATCAAGGTCGTAGTCAACCCTGCCGGCGGCTGGGGTTTGTCGGTTCGACTCGGCCTCCGCGCCGCCGAAGGATCGATCCTAGCCTATACCAACACGGCTCGAACCGATCCCGAATCGCTACCAGCGTTCCTCCGCCTCTATGCCGAAGAAGCCAACTGCCTGATCAAGGCCCGCCGAGAGGCGCGCAATGCACCGATGCGAGCGGCTGGGTCCATTCTCTACAACCTGGAGGCACGCCTGTTACACGGAGTGCGCTGCGGCGACGTCAATGGAACTCCAAAAATCTTTGATGGCGAGTGGTATCGAAAACTTGATCTTCAGGAAAATGGAGACTTACTCGATCTCGAACTGATGCGATCGGCTTCGCGCTCCGGTCTGAAAGTCCGCGAGATACCTGTGCGCGGCTTCAAACGCCACGGTGGAAAGTCGAGTACGACCATGAAGAGCGCCTGGAATATGTATTACGGCTCGATCGGGTTATGGTGGAAACACATCGCGGCCTGAGGTGAACGGGAGATGGAAAGGAAACGGACGAGTTCTACGAGCGCAGCCACGGCGGAAACGGATCTGTGGGCGCACCATCATGCCGAATACAGAGATCCCCATCAGATCGTAAGTCAATGGCGACAGGCCGGAGAAATCGATCCTCGATTACTCGAATACACCGTTCGCGGCGACTGGTGGGATGTCCTGGCACGCACCGAGTTGACGCTCTTCATTACGCGCGAATACGAACATTTGGCTATTGCGTTAACGGTGGGACGAAGCCGTCCTCACATCACTTATCTTCATCTGCCCCATCCCAATGGCATGTGCATCGATGAAAAAAACAACAGTCTTTCGATTGCAAGTACCCGAAATCCTAATGTCGTCTTCGAGTTTGCGCCATGCTCCGAGTCGATGACGAAAGAGAAACTGTCCGGAAATCAAGAGGGCGTCCTCTTGCCGCAACGCGCGCAATTCTTTCCGGGCTGTCTGTACATCCACGATCTCGCTCGCATAGGAGACGATCTCTACGCAAATGCCGTGGGCTTGAACGCCGTCGTGCGATTACCGAACCGGGGAAATCCTGAGTTGGTATGGTGGCCGCGGTGTATCGATACGAAAACCGGGCCGCGAATCGACAAGAATTATCTTCAATTGAATTCGATCGCCCCGGGGAAGTCGTTAGCGCATAGCTTTTTCTCCGCATCCGCGGCACAGCCGGGGAGACGCCGACCAGGCCACCTGAACTTCCCCGTCGATCGACGCGGCGTGATCTTCGCGGGAGCGACGCGCGAAGTGATCGGGGTGGGGCTAACACGCCCGCATTCGGCTCGATTGCGAGACGGAGAGATATGGGTGGACAACAGTGGCTACGGGCAAGTCGGCCGAATCGTAAATCGAAGATTTGAATCAAACTTTCAGTTGAGCGGATGGACGCGCGGCCTATACTTCCATAACGATCTCGCATTCGTCGCCACCAGTCGCGTACTCCCCCGCTATAGTCACTACGCGCCGGGACTCGATTCTGAAAAGTGCGAGAGCGGAGTACATGTTCTGGATCTTAAGACGGGTCGAGTCCTAGGCAGCCTCTTGTGGCCCCGTGGAAACCAAATCTTTGCCATCGAAGGCATGCCCAACCGAGTAACGTCTGGCTTTCCATTCGTTCATGAATCAAAATCGCCCATCAAGGATCGAATTCGACTCTTCTCGCGCGGACTCGCCGCATGAAATAATGCAGCGTCAATACCCCCCAAATGTATCGCGTTGGGAGAATATGCATGACCTTACAGCCTAAATTAAAGTCAAAGCTCGTCGCCTGGGTGTTGGTCGGCATCGTTCTAGGCTCCGTATCGCTCTCACTGCGTTGGGTCTTCCTGGTACCCATTTTTCAATCGCCCGACGAAGACGTACATTTCGACTATGCCCTGTGTCTCAATGAATTGCACCGCCTCATTCGTGCCAGTTCGACGGAGGTTGGGGAAGTGCCAAACTGGACCATTCATCCTTACGTCGAACATTTATCGAATGTCACCGATAAATGCGAGGTAACCTTTCATCCCGATCGTCCCATGCCTACCGGATACGGTACAAAAGACTTTTATAGGAACGTCGATCGAACCGCGCCTCCCGTAACCAGAGATCGGTGTAAAACGCGCGCTCCGGCTTTAGCCGCTGTGTATCCATACGGCTACTATCTGTTGCTCGCCGGTTGGCTCGACATCGTTCGACTCGTCGTGCGCGATCGCCCCGTGGCAATTTTTTTCGGCGCGCGGATATTCTCCGTACTTTTATTGCTGGGTAATCTTCTGCTCTGCTATGGCGTTGCGCGCGAAATGAGGCTTCGTCGCTCGTTCGCTCTTCTATTGACGGCATGTATTGGGTTCTTTCCGCTCACCTCGTTCGTTTCGTCGTACGTCCAGCCGGACAATTTGGCTTGGACCCTGGTGACGCTTTCCTACTTTTTATCGTTTCGGCTGAAGCGCGATCCGAACAATAAGACAATCCAAACGATTCTGGGATTGGCGTTGGGCTTTCTCTTGGTGACGAAGCTGCAATTCTATGTATGCGTGGCTTTGCCCGTATTTGCGATGGTGGCAGTCGAACGCATTCGTCCCAACTGGAAGGGTTGGCACGACAGTGCGCGAGTCGCCCTGCGATTGCTGCTGCCCTCGCTGCTCTTCGAGCTGATCCACGTCTGGGTCGTGTCGGGTACTCGGAGTTGTTATACTGGAGCGGCACCGTACACGAACTTCAATCAATTCGTAATCGGCGGCTTTTCCAACGCGATTTGGGATTACTTTGTTCTCAATACGCACCTTTCATTTTGGGCGATATTTGGTTGGATGGACACGCACATTCAATTTCGCAATGGCCTGTGGACGCAGCGCGTCATGTTCGTCTTGCAAGTCTGCGCTTGGATCTTTCTCGCGTTGACTCTTGTGCGATTGGAGCAAGTCGCGTCGCGCTTGACGCGCGTGGCGAGGAAGGGGCGAAAGCTGCTCGCACTGCGTATGGCACTCTCCAACGTACCCCTCAATAGCTATTTCTTCTTCACCGTCTTTATGATCGCGTTGTACGTCTACTATCAAAATCGATTTGGCGCGCAAGGACGCAACTGGATTCCATTTCTGTTGCCGATTTTTTTCACCTCGGCCTTCTACGCGCCCAAGGCTCTCACGATGCAAGTCGCTCGTCGATTGTGTCGCTGGGGGGTCATTCTGGGATTGTTGACTTATTGCGCGATTGGAGGATACTATTCAATAAAGACTCTAAAAAATCGCTATTACGCTCATCGCGCTCCCTCAATTTCAAAGCTCGCAGTCCAAACTCGAAGCGTAGCCGCGCGTACCGAATGATCGCCGTCCAAGATCGTTCGCATCCTCGCAGCATATTCCAACTTGAAACTGTCGGCCCGGCGGTGTCGGTTCAGAATTGTGGGTCGGAGAGGGGGCCGGGTGCTGATTCCTTGGGACAGCCGGCGTCGAGGTAGGCTTGCAACATAATTTGTGCCGCCACGCGGTCGCGGCGCGCTTTGCGCTGCTTGTGCGTCAGTCCCGCTTGCCACAACGCCGACTCGGCCTCGACCGTGCTAAAGCGCTCGTCCCAAAATACGAGAGGCAAACCTGTCTTCTCGCCGAGCCACGCGCCGAAAGCGCGGGCCTCGCGTGCCTTTTGTCCCTCGCGTCCGTTGAGATGCACCGGCAAGCCGATCACGAGTCCCCCCACCTGTTCTTCTTCCACCAACGCTCGAAAATAAGTGGCGTCTCGCTCCGGCGTCGCGCGCGCAAGAATCGCCAAGGGCGAAGCCAATCGGCGTTCAGCGTCGCTGATCGACAGGCCGACGCGGACGGTTCCATAGTCCACGCCGAGCAGTCGGGTAGGTGCGCTCACAGGTATTTCTCTAGTCCTTTCGTCTTCAATAGATCCGCGAGCTGCTTCACCGTACTCTCGTCGCGGCGGTCGGCGATCAAGATGGCGTCGCCGTCCTGAACGACAACCAGATTTTCGACGCCGATGGTGGTAATCACTCGTTCCGAGTCGCCGACAATAATGCAGCGTTTCGTCTTCAATCCACAGTGCCGACCCAAGATGGTGTTGTCGTCGGCGTCTTGTGGATTCATGCGTTCGACGGCCAACCAGCTGCCCACGTCGTCCCAACGATACGGAGCTTGAAGGACCAACACTTCGCGGGCGCGCTCCATGACGGCGAAGTCGATGCTCAGCTTTGGCATCGCCTCGTACTCGCTGCGGAGAACCTCCTCGCGGCGCGGCGTACTCCAGGACGCGGCGATGCGCTGGACGGCGTCGTGTACTTTCGGTTGTTGCCTCTCCAACTCCGCCAGCACAGCTGCCGCGCGCCAGACGAAGATACCGCTGTTCCAGTAGTATTCGCCGCTGGCCAGGAAACGCTCGGCTCGGTCGACGGGCGGCTTCTCTTCGAAGCGTTCCACGCGAAAGACATTGACACCTTGACGTTGGCCGATGTCCGCTCCGCGTTGGATATAGCCGTAGCCGGTCGAGGGAAATGTCGGCGCGATGCCGAATGTCAACAGCGCCGACGGATGTTCCTCGGCCATGCGCACGGCGGCGGCGGCGGCGCGCTGGAATTCGCGCGTCGGTTCGATCACATGATCGGCCGGCGTCACCAGCATCACTGCCGAAGGATCGTCGCGGGCAATCAGCGCCGCACCGAGGCCGATGCACGGCGCAGTATCGCGTCCGAACGGTTCGCCGACGATCCGTTCCGGAGATAGTCGCGGCAGTTGCCGAGCCGTCTCGCTCCGATAGGCTTCTCCCGTGACGACCCAGGTCGCTTCGGCGGGCAATAAGCCTTCGATTCGATCCATCGCCTGTTGTAAGAGGGTCCGTTCGCCGCCGAGGGCGAGAAACTGTTTCGGGTGCTTTTGCCGACTTCGCGGCCAAAAGCGTGTTCCACCGCCCCCCGCCATAATCATCGCGTGAAGCATCCTCTGCCTTTCCATCTCTCGTCCCGCGATGCCGGAGAGTGCAACCTCCTCCGTTCGCCGGGCACTAGCGTTGCGAAAAATAGGTCGGCCCCTCGATCCGTTGGGATCGATCGACGCGCCGCACAAACTCCTCTCGATCGAGGGCGAACAACGGACAGATTTCCAACGGGACGGACGGGGCTTCGATGCCAGCACTCCTCAACCATTCCGCCGCGATTTGGGTCAAAGCCGATCGCACCGTTTGCGGCGAGTCGGCCCCATCGGCATTTTTAAGCGGTGCGAACTCCTCTTGGTGTGAAGTTTCCACCACGAGCCAGCGCTCCGCCAGCGGCAAGACATCGAAGATAAAGCGCTCGAACTTCAGGGCATTCTCCACCGTCGGTTGCACAATCCGTCCTTCCGAGTCGAGATACGGTACTTTTTTGCGAGCGATATGAAACGGCAGTAAGCCGGCTCCCTCGGTGACGCGCGCCAGAAATTCGACGTCGAAAATGTGGATTGCCGGGCTACCCGCCCACAGTCGCAGCCTGCCGCCGGCGTCGCGCTCGTGGGCCAAAGCGTCGGGCAGGTCGGAATACTCGATCATCGTGCATCGCCCGTCGACCAGAACGAGATTACCCAAGCGATCCTTCGGTCCCTGTTTGGGCACGATTTTGGAGGACGCCTCGGATCGGCTCATTAAATGCCGTCCCACGAACGTCGGATCGCCTATTTTGACCAGAGGATTATCGACTTGAAAATAGAAGATGTGCCGTATCCCTCGTTCCACCAAGAGATCGAGCAATCCGCTCTTAGCCAAGGCCGTCAGCGTGCCGCCGTGACCGTCGGGGCTGAGAAACAATCGTCCCGGCGCTTCCATCAACAGCTTGCCGGATGCCAAATCGAGCGCCGGCATGGTTCCCTGACAGAAGAAGAACACTTCCTCCTTTGGCAATCCGAAATAGGCGTATGCGGCGAAGAACCGTCTCGTTTCGTCGTCGGTGGCTGGGCTGGTCATCACGAGAAACGGCACTTGTTTCCCATAGCGATGGCCCAACGCCCGCACCTTCTCGGCGTGGATTTGAAACAGGCTCTTCCCGCTGATTGGACCGATCGGATACATGCCCTTGGGATGCTCGAAGCCCAATCGGCTGCCCTGACCGCCGGCGACGACCAGCACCGCCAACTCTCCATCGCGCAGGGCTTCTTCGCCCGCCGCGCGCATGGCCGCGTTGTCGGGAGACTCTGCCGGAACAATGTCCAGCGGTTTAATCGCCGACGAATCCGGTACGCGATAGCTTTGCTCGCGCTGGAAATAGAGCCGTTCCAGTGTCGCGCAATCGAGGTCTCGCAGTTGCTCGATCAGGCTTTGCCGTTCGGCATCGTCGAGTTGATCCCACCACGACAGAGCGTGTTCTTGTTGGTGTTGCCGCAAATGCTGCCACAGCGGGTCGGGGACGGACGCGGGAGAGCGGAGCATGACGACCTCAAGCGCGTTAAAACTCAAAAGAGAGTCCATCGTAAGCCAATTGCACGTTGGGCGGCAACATACGGTTGACCGTTTCGTGTTCCATCTCGTGGCTCATGTGGGTCAAATAGGCGCGCTCCGGAGTAAAGTGGCGGATCACGTCGAGCGCCTGTTCGAGTCCGAAATGCGCCGGATGGGGTTTGAATCGCAGCGCGTCGAGAACCAAAACGCGCAGTCCTTCCAAACGCGACCAGCTTGTGCGGGGGATCTCGCTGACATCGGTACAATAAGCCACATCTCCGATCCGAAATCCTCGCACATCAAAATGGGCGTGCCGCAAGGGAATGGGCGTCACTCGTTCGTCGAGAACCTGAAATGGCTCGTTGTCGATGCGCTCGAAGCCGAGTTTGGGAATCATGCCGGCGGGCAGCGACTCGGCCTCCGGTCCAAAAGCATAGGCAAACGCCGTGCGTATCTTGCCTTCGACCTCCGCGGTACAGTAGAGCGGAATCGGTCGACCCAGGGTTCGTGAGATCGGTCGAAGGTCGTCGAGTCCGAACAGGTGGTCGGCGTGGTAGTGGGTGAACAGCGTGGCATGGATGAGGCGAACATTTTCGCGGAGCAGTTGCAGGCGAAGCTCCGGCGAGGTGTCGATGAGGATGTTGCCTTCCGGGGTGCGGATCAGAACGCTACAACGATAGCGATGATTGCGTGGATTCGGAGATTGGCAGACCACGCAATCGCAGCCGATCATGGGGACGCCGACCGAAGTTCCGGTTCCGAGGAAGCTAAAAACTCGCGTTTGTGGCATCGTAGACTCGATTCGCCCTCGTCGCAGCGCCGATCCCTCCCTCGAGATCGTTCCTAAGAGACGTTATTCTAGCAAATCGGCGGCGGTCGATTCTACCCGTGCGATCCGGTTCGGGACGCGGGGACGAGCATCGCGCCGTCGGGATCGACGAGGCGAAGGAGTTGCCAGCCTAAATTCTCCGTTTGCGGCTGTGCCGATTGCGAGGTAGAGTTATAATGCTTCATGGTGCGGAAGACTCTCCCATTATTCCATTCGCCCGTAACGCCTTTGTGGATTCCGCGACGCACGCCGATCTTGGGATCGCGTCGTTCCGGCCGACATCATGGACAAAACCAACCTCGATCCCAACCAGCCGCTGCCGGGAATGCCGGGCGATCTTCTCAATGAGGTTCGCACGCTGGGGGGGTATCGCCTGATGCGCCTCCTCGGCGAAGGCGGCATGGGGGCCGTCTACCTCGCGTACCACGAAGGTCAGGATCAACAAGTCGCCATCAAGGTTCTCGCCGATCCCCTCGCCAGCAATCAAGCCTACGTCGATCGATTCTACCGCGAAGCCAAGAGCGGGGCGCTGCTCAATCATCCCAACATCGTCCGTACGCTCGGCGTCGGGCAGGATCGGGCCACCTCGAAGCATTATCTCGTGTTGGAGTTTGTCGATGGACAAACGGCGCAATCGCTGCTCGATCAGCAACAGCGTTTGGCTCTGGGCGATGCCGTCCACATCGCCTTGGACGTGGCGCGCGCCCTCGAACACGCCCACTCGCGCAGCATCGTTCACCGCGACATCAAACCGGATAATATCCTTATTTCCCGCTCCGGCGTATCCAAATTAGTCGATCTCGGCTTGGCGCGGCGACTGGATGAGGCGAGTCATTTGACGGCGGCACGCCAGGGGTTCGGCACGACGTACTACATGCCTTACGAGCAGGCGATTAACGCCAAACGCGCCGACGGTCGCAGCGACATCTACGCGCTGGGCGCGACGCTGTACCACTTAATCGCTGGAGTCGTGCCGTTTGTCGGCGAGAATCATTTGGAAGTCGTGGAGAAGAAGAAGCAAGGGGTGTATGCCCCCGCCAGTAAGCTCAATCCGACGGTTCCCGCCGTCCTCGACCACATTCTCTCGCGCATGTTGGCCCGCGATCCGCTCGACCGCTATCAGACGGCCAGCGAACTTATCGTGGATCTCGAACGCTCGCGCTTGGCCGCTCCCGTGCCGAGCTTTGCCGATCCCAATCGGGCGCTGCAAGATCCGTGGGTACAGCAGTGTTTGGCTTCGTCGGCGGAACCGACGCGCCTCGATCCCGAGACGCCGCCTCTGTCCGTCGCTGCCGAATCCGATCCAGGGACGACGCTTCCAGAAGACAACGTCTGGGTGTTGCGCTACCGCAATCCGGCAGGAAAGTTGTGCCGAGCGCGCGCGAACACCGCCCAGATCTTGCAGCGTCTTAAGCGCGGCCACCTCTCGCTCAAGATCGAAGTCCGCCGAGCCGATGGCCAATCCTACCATCCGCTCTCTTATTATCCCGAATTCAAAGATGCCGCTCCCGCTCAACCGATCCCCAAAAAAGCGGCCAACGTCTCGACGAAAGCCGCGCTATCGAAAGCGATGGCGAAGCCGGGACATCCGCGCTCGCGCCTCTGGTGGATCGGGACCGGAGCCGTCGTTCTGCTGCTCGCTCTCCTGTTCGTGCTGTACCACCTATCGCGCGTCCCATGAATCGCCGCGATCCGGCAGCGTGAACTGCCGCTGTCAGCGCGAAGCGGAGACGGCGATTTCATCCGGAGCGAGAACCGACTGTCCGCGCGGAAGCTTGACGACCAGGACCGAACACGTCGCATCGCGCAGAACCTTCTCGGCCACGCTGCCCAGCACCAGCCGTTCGACCCCCGTGCGTCCGTGCGTACCCATGACGATGAGATCGGCGCTCACATCGCGTCCATAGCGGACAATCTCGGAAGCCGGATCCCCTTCCAACAAGATGTGCGTGATGGGGATTTCCAAGTCGATGGGGCGAATCTGTTCGAGTTGTTCCTGCCAATAGGCGCGGTCGACCACCTCATCGCCTTGCGATCCCGGCGTGGTCGTGATGTCCGGGTTGTAGACGAAGAGTACCGTCAAACTGGCGTTATGGTTTTTGGCCAAGGCAATGGCGTGGAAATACGCCTGATTGGAATACGAGGAAAAATCCGTCGGATAGAGAATCTTCTTGATACGGATCATGCAGACCTCCTGGCAACCTATGCCGTCCGAGTCCGCCCCAGACGCCGGGAGAGCGCGCTGGGGGACTCCTCGGATGATGGTATCATTCCGACGGTTGCGCGCCAAATGAGGAAGGCGAGAATTTGCATCGACGCGCCGTTCGGACCTTCCCCCCTTGCCCTCCCTTTCGCTATGCTTCCATCATGCTCGGCTCCTTCTTCCTCAATCCCTGGATGCTGCTCGGTCTGTCCGCGGCACTGATCCCTCCCATTATCCATCTGTTGAATCGTCGAAGATACGACACGGTCGATTGGGGGGCGATGCAGTTCTTGCAGATGAGCGAAGTGACGCGGCGGCGCGTGTTCCTCGAAGAATGGCTGCTGATGCTGCTGCGAATGGGGCTGATCGCCGCGTTGGTTTTGGGCGTGGCGGGGCCGTTCCTCACCGGGGCGGGAATCGCTCGTCTGATGCCCCGCGCCAACCGCGATGTCGTCCTCATTTTGGACGGCTCATACAGCATGGGCTGGGTCGGCAAGGACGGCACGCCCCACGAGAAGGCCAGACAGTGGGCCAAGGCGTTCCTCGCCGACTTGTCGCCGGGCGATACCGTGGCCGTGTTGCAAGCGAAAGATCAAGTCGTGCCGGTGATGGCCGATCCCAGCCACGATGTCGAGCGCGTCCGCGACCGGATCGATGCCATGCCGCCTCCGTCCGGAGGTTGCAATTGGCGTCCCGCCCTGCAAGCCGCCGCCGCCATCCTCGCGCGCAGCCAGCGAACCGAGCGCGAGATCGTCCTTTTGAGCGACGGCCAACGCCACGGATGGGCGGATCGAGACAGCCTGTTTCGATGGTCCCTCCTGGCGAGCGAATGGGGTGCCGATCGCGCGGAGAAATCCAGTCCAATACGACCGCGCTTGTGGGTCGTCAACGTCGCGCCGGATCGACCTGCCGACCCACCCAACTGGTCGCTGACTCCCTTGGAGTCGAATCGAAACCTGGTTCCGGTAGGTCGACTCGTTTCTTTCCGCGCGGCCATCGATCTTCACGGACAGAAAGAGTACGTTCCGCCGTATCGTCTACGACTGGAGATCGACGGTCGCTTCGTTCGCAATCTGGAACTGCCCGGCGCGTCGCAATTGGGCAATGGCCGAGTCCCGTTCTCGTTCTCTCATACGTTCGCCGCCGCTGGATCGCATCTCGTGAGCGTGATTCTCGAACCCGATTTGCCGCCGGAACAGCGCTCGCCGAATTATTCCCTGAAAGACGAACTGCCCGGAGACAATCGCCAGGATTTCGCCCTCGAAGTAGTGCGAGAGATCCCGGTGTTGATCGTCGATGGAGGCGGCGAGAGGGGTAGGAATCGAGCGGACTTTCTGCGTCTGGCTCTGGAAGCGCGCGATCCGACTCCGGTGGTGCAAGCAAGCGTGGTATCCCTCGACCGATTCGATCCCGCACTCTTGCTGACTCCGCGGATCGACAAAAGATCGAGGGCCTCCGCGCCTCCGCGCGCGCTGATCTTGCGCAACGTCCCTCGGTTGACGGAGGGTCAGCAGGATGCCATCGCGCAATTCCTCGCCGAAGGAGGCGGCGTATTGGTAACACTGGGATCGAACGTCGAGGCGGATTATTACAACATGCAGCTGTCTCGTGGCAACAAAAGCTGGTTGCCGGCGCGTTTGGAAGGCGTTGCGGAGGAGGTCGCCTCTCCCGCTCCGGGAGGGAGCGACCATCCGGCCTTGCGTTTATTCTTGGACAAATCGAAAGACGGACAATCGACTTCTCGCTTTCCCCAATTGGGCCGCGTTCGATTGCCGCGCTGGTGGAAACTCGCTCCGCCAAAATCGGGAGCGAAGGAGCGACTCGTCGGGGCAAACCGATCCCATTCGGCAACGGGAGTCCAAGTCGCCTCGCTCCGCACCGCCACCGCGGAGTATCCCTTTCTCGTCGAATGGATCGACCCCAATCGCGCCGGTCGGCTCCTGCTGTGCGCCGTGCCGCTCGATGATTCGTGGGGTTCGGAGTTGATCCGCGATGCCGGTTTCGTACCCTTGGCTCACGAACTGGTTTATTACCTCGCCGCCGCGCGCTCGGCGGATTTCAACCTTGAGCCGGGAATGCCTCTGCGCCATCGGCTCGACAGCGCGGGAGCCGTCGAACGATATAAACTGCAAACGCCGTTGAGTGAGGCGAAACCGTTATCGTCGAATCCCGCCGACAAGAACGCCTTGCTGGCAACTGTGGATCGCTTGCCGAGGGGCGCTCTGCTCCGCGTCGAGGACACGAGTGAAACGGGCGTCTATCGCCTCGGCAATCCCGAAGGGGAGACGATTTACTACGTTGTGCGTCCGAAATTGGCCGAGGAGTCGGACCTTGCTCCGTGCGACGACGAAGACCGCGCGAAAGTGGCGGCGCTGCTACCCGAGCTACAATATCGGAACCAGCGCGACTCCGCGAACGAGGAGTGGGTCGGCGACGAACAACGTCAAGAGTTCTGGTGGCTCTTGTTGCTGGGTGCCATCGTCCTTCTCTGCGCTGAAGTCTGGATGACGCGCCGCATCGTCAAGAACCGCTGATGGAGCCAACAAACGGGATCGACGACCACCGAGAATCGAGTGAAAAAGGGCAACATGGAGGGCGCTTGGAATTGACCCACACTTCAAACACCTATATCGTCGGCGACGGGTATCGTTGCCACTATCGAGAGTATCTCGCCCCGAGCGCGCCGCGCGGCAGGGTCGTCTTCGTTCACGGCATTCAGAGCCATGCCGGATGGTACGAGCATTCGTGCCAACGGCTCGGAGAAGCGGGGTTTGCCGTATCGTTCCTCGATCGTCGCGGATCGGGGCAGAATACCGAGGCGCGGGGCGATGCACCGAGCTTTCGCCGACTGCTCGACGATATTGCCGAGTTTGTGCTTCCTCTGCGGCGGCAGGAACCGGCTCGGCCCATCTTCCTCGCCGGTATCTCGTGGGGTGGCAAACTTGTGGCCGCGCTACAACGGCGTCATCCGGGATTATGCGATGCCATCGCTTTGTTGTGTCCGGGGTTCCGTCCCCAGGTCGGACCTAGCCGCAAGGAACGACTCGGCATCTTCCTGTCGCGTTTGCTGTCGCCGCGCCGGATGTACCCGGTCCCTCTCAGCGATCCGCAACTGTTCACCGAGACGCCGCGCTGGCAGCAATTCGTCCGCGACGATCCTCTGTCTCTCAGGCAAGCGACGGCCCGATTTTTCGTTGAAAGCGTCCGGCTCGATCTGTATTTGCGATTTTCCGTATCGCACATTCGCGTGCCGGTGCTGCTGTTGCTGGCCGAGAAGGACCGCATCATCGACAATGCTCGCACGCGCAAGCTCGTCGCTCGCTTTCCCTCGTCCGACAAGGAAATCCACGAATATGCTGGGGCGCATCACACGCTCGAATTCGAGGAGAACCTCGAACCGTTTCTCGCCGATCTTCTACATTGGTTGAGTCGTCAATGCGAACAACTTCAAAAAGGCAAGTGAAAGGCCGCTTATGGACGCCCTGGTGATTGGCGCGGGACCGAACGGCTTGACGGCCGCGGCAACGCTGGCCCGGCACGGGTGGGAGGTTCTCGTACTCGAGGCGAAGCCGCGACCGGGCGGAGCGCTCTATTCCGAAGCGTTAACCCTTCCCGGCTATCTTCACGATGTCGGTGCCGCCTTCTTTCCCTTTGCCGACGACAGCCCCGCCTTTCGATCGCTCGATCTCCCCGGTGTTGGATTGCAGTGGGCCAACGCGCGCCGCGAGAGCTGTCATCCCGCGCCCGACGGTACCTCGGTCGCCATCTCCCGCGACATCGATGAGACGGCGCGTTCGTTCGGCGTCGATGGTCCGGCGTGGCGCTGGCTGGCAGAGTGGAAGCGCGGCATGGGTTCGCGCTTGGCCGAGGCGTTGTTGGCCCCCATACCCGCTCTTGCTCCCGCTTGGCGGCTGGGTATTCGGAACATTCTTCGTTTGTCCCTTTTGGGTTTACGCAGTACCGGAGAGTTCTCGCGGCGGATGTTTCAGAGCGAAGCGGCGCGGCGCGTCGTTCCAGGGTTGGCTTTGCACGGCGATCTTGGACTCGACGATTTCGCCGGTACCGGCATGGGGCTGGTCTTGGCTCTCATGGCGGCCAGCAGCGGATTTCGCGTCCCACTGGGCGGGGCGAAAGCCGTCACCCAGGCGTTGATCCATCGTTTGGAAGAGGCCAAGGGCAAAGTTCGCCTCGGCGAGCGCGTCGCGCGCATTCTCGTTCGGCAAGGCCGCGCCGTCGGCGTCGTCACCGAACGTGGAGAAGAGATCGCCGCGCGCCGCGCCGTTCTCGCCGATGTTGGCCCGCCGTCCCTGTTCTTGTCGATGCTCGGCGAACGCGAGACGACGTGGTGGCTGCGTTCGCAAATCCGTCGATTTCGCTATGCGTGGGGCACTTTCAAAGTAGACTGGGCGCTGTCCGGGCCAGTCCCCTGGCTCTCCGAAGAGGCGAGAGAATCGGCGGTCGTCCACGCCGGGGACAGCCTTGCCGATCTCGACTACTTCACCCGCCAAGTGCGAAGCGGCCAACTGCCGGACAATCCCTATCTGGTAATCGGTCAGCAATCGCTGGTCGATCCGTCTCGCGCTCCCGCCGGCCACCATACTCTGTGGGCCTACTCGCACGTTCCGTCGGCCCTCGAAGGCGGCTGGCAACGTCACCGCGAGGCATTCGCCGACCGCATCGAAACCCGACTCGAAGGACTCGCTCCCGGGTTCCGCCGTCTGATTCGTGCCCGCCACCTCGCCGCTCCCGACGATCTGGAGGCGATGGATGAGAACCTGGTTGGAGGCGATCTCGGCAGTGGCAGTGCCAAGTTCGATCAGCAGTTAATTTTCCGTCCCGCATTTCCCTATTTCCGCTATCGAACCCCCGTAAAGGGTCTCTATCTCTGTTCCGCCTCCATCCACCCCGGCCCAGGCGTCCACGGCTCCTGCGGCTACAACGCCGCCGTCACGGCCATCGCCGATGAAACTTAGGCTCCCCCAAGACGAATCGATCGATCGACCGATGAGCCTATGCCTCCGCGCTTCCTCGAGTGGATCCATTTCTACTTGTCGAACGGGCGACGTGGCACACTTGCAAGCGCACCATTCGTTTCCTGTCCTCCCACCGGCTACGCATCGCCTCGGAGCGCAAGAATCGGGGCGGCTCCGTCGATCCGAACGTCGCCGTCTTCGATTTCAGTTCCATCAACATCGGATCGGGCGCGGCGAACCGGATGCTAACCGAGGTACGGGCCGAGCAGATACTTAGCAATCGAGAAATAGATGACAATGCCGGTGACATCGACGAAGGTGGCGACAAACGGATTGGAGGCGATGCCGGGATCGACGCCGAGGCGCTGGAAGATCAACGGCAGCATGGAACCGACGAGCGTGCCCCACAAGCAGATGGTGGCCACGGCCAAGGCGATGACCAGCGACAGCGAGTAGCGATCGACCGGCGGATGGAACACCTTGCACTTGGCGGGCAATTGAACGATCTCAAAGGCCGCATCGACGGGATCGGGGGCTTTCTTATACTCGGCGTCGTCGGGCAAGGCTACCTTCGTATCGTGTTCGTCCACCATGCTCTGCTTCAATCCCTTTGGGATATGAACGATCCGGATTGTTTTTTTCCAGCGCCACCAGCCCTCTTCTTTCTCCTCAATCTTGAGGGGTTGGTTCTTGGGAACGCGGACCTGAAACGGTTCGGGACGTTGCGGGGCGCTGCTGCGGACACTGGCGGGAGTGAGCGAGGCGCGGCCGAAGCCGATTAGCCCCAAGGTTATGCCCAACACCAGTCCCATGAGTATCTCGTGGCGGAGGACGCGGAGCCAATCTTTGCCCGACACTTGGCCCAATGCCATGGCCCGCGTAATCAGCGTGGCCGCCTGCGAGCCAGAGTTGCCGCCCGTCGAGATGCACAACGGGACAAACAGACTCAGCACGACGACGGCGGCGATAGCGTCCTCGAACGATGCCAAGGCGCTGAACGTCAGCAACTCGGCCAAGAACAGACCCGAAAGCCAAAACGCGCGCTTCCACCACAGCTTGACGAAACTGGTTTCCAGATAGCTCTCTTCCAAGGGCGCGACGGCCCCCATGCGATGCACGTCTTCGGTGGCTTCCGAAACGACCACATCCATCACATCGTCGTAGGTGACGATGCCGACGAGGCGGTCGTCGCCGTCGAGAACGGGAATGGCCAACAAGTCGTAGCGCGTGATGTCTTGAGCGACTTTTTCGCGGTCGTCCGTCACGCGCACCGTAATCGGCTGAGTATCCATCAGTTCGTTGACCAGCGCCTTGCGCGGCGCGAGGATCAACTCGCGCAGCGTCAACACACCCAACAGACGCCGCTGATCGTCGACGATGTAGATGTAATAGATGGTTTCGCTGTCGGGCGCTTGGAGGCGCAGCCGGTCGAGCGCTTGTTCGACGCTGATATTGGCCGGCAACCAGGCGTAATCGGTGGTCATCAAGGCACCGGCAGAGTTTTCCGGATACTCCACCAGGGTGGCGATGTCGCGGCGATCGGCTTCGTCGACGAGTCGCAACAGACTCTCGACGACCTGCGGCTCCAGACGGCGGAGCAGATCGGCGCGATCGTCGTGGGACATCTGTTCGATGAGCCGCGCCATGTGCGGCCTGCCGGTTCCCTCGACGAGCTGTACCTGCCATTCCAGAGGGAAATAGACGAAAATGGCGGCCTGAATGGCGATGGACGAAGTGTTGAGAAATCGCCATACGTCTTCGACGCTGAAATCTCCGGCCAACGACTCGGCAACCGTGGCTGGGTGCAGCGTCTCGCAAAACGCCTCCATCGCCGGTACGTCGTCTCGTTCCAGCAGCAGCCGAGCTTCCGGAGTAAACAGTGGATGCGACATGGTCTCTCCGTTGCTCGATCCGCCTTAGGGAATCAGCAAGTTGTCGATTAAGCGCGTGCCGCCGAACTTCACGGCGAGAGCCAACAAGATTGGGCGACCCGGCTCAATCGCCGTCGCCTCGCACAGCGTCTCCGCGTCCACGACGGCGACATAATCGACGACCGCGCCGGCTACCGCGCCGATTCGTTCGCTCATCCGCTCCCGTATCGCGGCAGCGATACGCTCTCCCCCTTCGATGGATCGCTTCGCTTCGATCAAAGTACGATACAAGACGGTGGCAAGACGGCGCTCCCCCGCTTCAAGATACGCATTCCGCGAACTGAGAGCCAGACCATCCGTTTCCCTTACCGTCGGACAGACACACACCTCCACCGGCACGTTCAAATCCATCACCATCCGTTGCACGATGCGTACTTGTTGGGCATCCTTTTGGCCAAAATAGGCTCGATCGGGCTGCACCAGATGGAAGAGTTTCAGCACGACGGTGGCCACGCCGCGAAAGTGCCCCGGACGGGACGCGCCGCACAATACGTCTTGTAAGCCCGTCACCTCGACGAACGTGCGATAGTCCGGCGGATAAATGGTCTCCGGTTGCGGATGAAAGACGAGATCGACGCCGGCCTCTCCGCACAACCCCAGGTCGCGCTCCAGGGGGCGCGGATAACGCTTGAGATCCTCGTTCGGTCCAAATTGCGTCGGATTGACGAAGATGGAAACGACAACATAATCGTTTTGGCGACGCGCCGCTTCGATCAGACTTCGATGTCCGTCGTGCAGCGCGCCCATCGTCGGCACCAATCCGATGGTCTGCCCCTTTCGCCGTGCGTCGGCAATGGCGGCTCGCAACGGCTCGATCTCGGCGACGACGGCGGGTTTCATGGCGCGTTCTCTGGAATGTCCACGGGTTGCGGCGTACCTTGCGCTGACAGCAGCAGATTGAGATACGAACGCCGCTCCAGATTGGTCAGCCCCAATGAGACTGCGGTTTCCTGCAACACGACGCGGGCAGACTCTTTCCGTTCGTCGTCGGCCACGATTTCCACCTCGGCGAATCGACCGAGCCGTTCGACTTCATCCAGACAAACGGTCAGAGTGAAGCCCCCTCGCTCCAGGTGATACAGGCGGCGTTGCTTGCGAACGACGGCGACGGCACGATAGCCGAGATGCCTCAGCATTTGCTGTATTTGTTCGGCAGCTTCCTCGCCGTCGCGCAAGGGAATTTCCAACTCGGTGCGAATCTTCACCAGTCCGGGATGCTTCGGTCCCTTGTAGGTGAGATAGTTCGCCTCGCCGACGCGACGGAGACGAAAGGCTTCATCGGTGCGGGCAAAATCGCGGTCGGGAGCGTTGAAATAGTGATCGATCTCGATCTGTTCCACGCCGCGCCGCGCTTGCCAATCCACGAGGCGGCTTTCGATAGCGGCAAAGTCGGCGGCGGCGAATTTCTGTTCGATTTCGAGCATGAGAAAGTTCTCGTCACGGAGTCCGACGCCCACGCCAGTAACCGGGACGGCGGCTCGTGTGGGCGATGGCATAAACCATCACGGGTAACGGATCGCGGATTTCGTAAAAGAGCAAGTAGGGAAAACGCCTGAGTTGCATCCAACGTAAATGCTGTAGATACGGAGATCCCTGCTCCGCCGCCCTGCCGATCCGCTCGATGACCTCGGTCACCGCCTGTCGGAAGCGCTGGGCGATCATAAGGCTGGACTTCCGATAGTACCTCTCCGCTTGGCGCGCTTCGCGCGCAGCCAGACGATGCAGAATTACCACACGTTGGGGCACGATCTTATGCTCCTTCATCCCAACGAAACTCGGACCAAGGGATGCCGATTGAAGGATCTTTTTCTACTTCCTCCTTGCGCCGCATCAATTCGGCGAGCATCTCCTCGCCGCTGAACGGCCCGGTGTCGGGTGGCAGGCTCTCCGCCAGTTCGTCGATAAGTAAAGCCCGTTGCGTATCGGATAACGACAAGGCGGCTGCCAGAATCGAGTCAAAGTCTTGATTCATCGAATTACCTCCGATCGACACCCAAGAAGCGGGCTAACCGACCACTCCTTATTGTAACTGCGTCTCGCCGCGTAGCAAACGCCGTCGTTCTCCGGCACGACTCCGAATAATCCGGTAGAATCTATACGATGACGCGGGGCAACCGCGTAAAGGAAGGGGACCAGACAGATGGCCGATCGCGAGCAAGGCGAGGCGAGGCAGATGGGCGAATGGCGGACGGTGTGCCGAGTCGGCGAACTGGCCGAGGGCGAAGGCAAGACCGTTACGCTTGGCGGTCGGCTCATCGCCGTCTTTCACACGCAAGGGACGTATCGGGCCATCGACGATACCTGTCCCCACATGGGCGCGTCGCTCAGCGGCGGATACGTCGAGGACGGCATCGTCACCTGTCCTTGGCACGCTTGGCGCTTTCGCTTGTGCGACGGCGTTTGGGCGGACAATCCGCGCATCAAAATCGACTCCTACGAAGTTCGCGTCGAAGGCGACGCCGTGCAAGTGCGCGTCAACCCATCTGAAAAGGGGGCGAAGCCATGAAGCAAGTGCGGCGATTCGGATTCGTTCTTTTGACCGGCGGATTGGTAGCGACCAGTTTGTTCGGTCAGGCGCGCCGGGCACCGGAACTGCTGCCTCCGCCTTTGCCGCAGGGAGCGCCTCGGTTCGAGGCGTTGGCGGAAACGAAATTGCTGATGGAAGGCTTGGCACAGCCGAACTATCGAGCCTTGGAGAAGCACTTGCAAGACAAGGGGCCGCAGGACGTGGAAACGTGGAAGTTCGCGCGCGGTCAGGCGTTGCTCGTCGCCGAGACGGGGAATTTGCTGCTGTTGCGCCCGCCGCGCAACGATGGACGCGAAGCCTGGATGCGCCGCGCCGCGGAGATGCGCCAAACGGCCGGCGAGTTGGCCCGGCATCTGGGCAACCGCGAATTGGCGCGCAGCCGCGCGGCCCTGCGCGATTTGACCGACAAGTGCAACGCCTGCCATCGGACCTTCCGCGTGCCGGCGCGCATTGGGCCGAACGTCGAGCCGGAGAACGACCGCCGCGCTGCCAATTGACGCATTTTGAACCGAATCGCTGTCGAACGACAATAGAAATGTCCGGTCTTAACGCGATAGAAATGTCCTCTTTGCGCCCGGCAAGGAGGGGTTATGTCTATCGCGTCCAACCGAGGAGACCGGATTGTCATGAGTCAACGCGAACGCGATCGTTTGTGCGTCCTCCGTTCGATCCTGGAAGGCAAGCGCACGCAAGTAGAAGGGGCTCGATTGCTCGACCTCACCACCCGACAAGTGCGA